>PLTX01000069.1 GCA_003164675.1 Verrucomicrobiota bacterium
AGGTCTTAAATAAGCGCCATTCCCCAAACGGGAACAACTTCGCAAGGGCGTTCGTGGTCAAATCCCTCCTTAGCCAGTGTCTTCACGGCACTGGAACAATTGGCATGGCCACTTCATATTCAGCCGCTGTTATTTCGACGGATGCGTCCAGTCCCCGCAAATCCGGGATGATTTCGAGACGCAGCCGACTGGCCTCACCGAGTCGTGGCCTTGGGCAGTTCCACGACATTGTCGGGAAGCTCGGCGACCGCGTCGAACACCATACGTTTTGCCATTGCTGCCGAATGTTCGGCGCGGAGATGGCCGTAGGTTCGGGCAACCAGCACGCCGCCATCGGCGTGCCCGAGCCATTCGGCAATCACCTTGAAGTCGATGCCATGCTCGATGGCGTTGCTGGCGAAGAAATGACGGAAGGTGTGGTGGTGATAGTGCGGCAGGCCCAACCGACGACAGGCAGTCTCAATGGCCTTTTTCGCGGACTGGATGGTGAAGATGGGATCGGCGGGGCGGAGCGGAGTCGCCAGCTTCGCCTTGAGGTTCAACAACAACCGCTCAAGCGGTGGGAACAACGGCACGGTTCGGGTCTTGCCTCCGTCCGAACCCTTTCCCGTCACGGTGAATGTGTGCATGTCGAAGTCAATATCGGCCCATGTGATCGGGTCTTTTTCGAATTTGCGGTCGCCGACAGCCTCAGCCAGGCGGCAACCGCTGTACGCGAGAAACTCGATCAGGTTGGCGGCGGCTTCGTCTTCGGCACAGGCCTTGGTCATGGTGCGGCATTGTCGAATCGTAGTTAACAGTTCTTTGAATTGCTGCCGGGTTGGTACCGTCAGGCGCGGTTTGCTCACTTTGCGGCGGCGAATGTGTGCGGCGGGGTTCTCCAGGAGAATGCCGTGCTCCATGGCGTACTTGAAGCAGAGATTCAATGTTTCAAGTTCCATGTTGAACGTACGCGGCTTGCATTGTGTCACTCGTTGTGCCGCCCATCGCTCCACGTCGAGCTTGCCGATACTGCCAACTGACTTGTTCTTGAAGAACGGGGTAAGGCTGTGGATCGTGCGCAAACGGCGGTCGAGAGAGGAGGGCTTCAAGTTGACTGCGGCGGTATTGAGCCAGCGTCCTGCGAGACCTCCCACGAGCCGTGTCTCTTCACCGTTGTCGTTCTTTTCATATTCGGCGAAAGGGAGTGACTTCGCTTCGGCGGTCGTCAGTCGTTGGACTTGACCGCGCAAGTCCCCAAGGTATCGGCGAGCCATCGCCTTGTCGGCGGTTTTGAGGGATTTGCGAATCTGCTTGCCGTCACGTTTGAAAAGGGCATAGTAAATGCCCGATGATTTGTTGCGGTAGAGGTTTTCCCCAACGTATTGTAGATCGAACCGAGTTATGGGCTTGGACTTCATGTTTTGCAGTATACAGGGTTACAACATTGGGTTACAACAACAAAATGTTGCCGATTGAAAAGAGTTGTAATATCCTTTACAGTAATTAGATGTGCCAGGGTAGCTCAGTGGTAGAGCAGGGGACTCATAAGCCCTTGGTCGGGAGTTCAACTCTCCCCCCTGGCACCAAATTTTGCTTTGGTGAGCGCGTGGGGTTACGGCCTCGGCTGGTGTAGAGCAGCCCCGACACCGGATGTCGGGGTTGGTCGGGAGTTCAGATCCCCCATTGGCGCCCAGGAGAAATCCCAAGAAAAAACAGTTTGACAATCGCCCTGTGGTGCAAATAAATACAGAGCTGCCAGTTTGTGGCGGCTGCAACGATTGTTCAGTAACGGGAGGGCATATGCACAAGAAGAGTCTCGGGATTTTTTCGGCTTTGGTAATTCTGGGCGGCGGATTTGCTGCGTCTTCATTTGCACACGACGGCTGGGACCATCATGGTTTCCTGCATTTGGAGCAGGGCATCACCCTCACCGCCACGACGAACGCTCCTTCAGGAGCGACGGGTAAAGCGGAACTCGTCGGGGAGTGCGCCAGCGGAACGAACTCGTCGGTGCTTCTCGTTCAGACCTGGGGACTGACCGACGGCACATACACGGTGAGCGTTACCGACGACACGGGCACCAATACGTTCGTGTTGGGGACGTTTGATGTCGCTCTCTATACGAATTGGGGAGGTCATTGTGAGCATCCCGTCCTGACGAACTGGTTCGGTGGCGGGTGTGCGTTCACGAACGGCTTCGACTTCTCCGCTTGGACGAATTGGTTCGGTAGCGGGTGTGCGTTCACGAACAGCTTCGACTTCTCCGCCTGGACGAATTGCGCCGGCTTGTGGACCAACTGGTTCGGTGGCGGGTGTGCGTTCACGAACGGCTTCGACTTCACGGTCTGGACGAATTGGGTATGGCACTCGGTTTCCACGAACGCATTCAATCCGGGCGTCTGCACGAATTTCGCCGGCTTGTGGACCAACTGGTTTGGCACGTGCACGTCTTCCAATTGGCCGTCGCACCACCGGACGAATGAGGTCGAAAGGGGCAGTGGCAGCTTTATTTTGCCCGCAAGCCTGGAGGCCACAAACGTCGCCAGCGTCTCGATCTCTGATTCCAACAGCGTGGTCGATCTCGTTGGTGATTTCACGAGCATCACGAACACGGTGACCTGTGGATTTGACACGGAATGCGACATCACACCGGGGACAAACTGGCCGGACATCCAGGGGTCGGCAACGATCACCTTCACGGACGTGCGGGGCAGTGAGCATGGCAAATTCCTGCTGACGGCCCAGGGCGCGCCTGCGCGGCAGAAGTATGCAGTGCTCGTGAATGGCACGGCTGCGGGAACGGTGCGTAGCGACAAACACGGCAACGTGACGATCAAGAATCTTCACCGTAAGGACATGGCAACGGTGAAGACGGTTGTCGTAACGGACGCGAACCGCAACGTGGTCTTCAGCGCCAGTTTCTAGCACCACAACTACAATCGGTGGAAACGGGCGCGACCGGCTCTGGTTGCGCCCGTTCTTCTTGGGCAGCTTGTTGCCGAGGTCGAAGAATCTCTATCTTGCCGCTTTAACGGAGAAACGCGATTCGATCTTTTGCCGCGCGCAAAGAAGAGCACACGCACCGCGCAAACCTGGCCACTGGGAAAAGTCGTGACAAGGCTGAGGTTGGTGGCTAACTATCTGGCGCGTGAGCACGAAGACCACGCAGACAATGCCAGCGGCTACGCCGGAGCGGAACATCCGGATGTGGGCCTGCGGCAGAACCCATGAGAAGGCGTTGGAGTTGATTGCGACGTTGCCCCACGACGGTCGGCTGCTCGATATGGGCGCCGGGGAAGAACCGCTGTCCGCCAGGTTGCGAGAGCGGGACTGCCGGGTGATCGCCCTGAATGTTTTGGTGGAGAAGACCTGAGACATGGCGCGCCTGACGGCCATCATTCCGTGCTTCAACGAGGAAGCGGTGATTGAGGACTGCCTTGCCAGCGTCCGCTTTGCGGATGAGATTCTGGTTGTGGACTCGTTCAGCACGGATGGGACATTGGAGATCGCCCGCAAGTACGCCACCCGCGTCTTGCAGCACGAGTATGTCAACAGCGCGGCGCAGAAAAACTGGGCCATCCCGCAGGCGAAGCACGACTGGGTGCTGATCGTTGATGCCGACGAGCGCGTGACGCCCGAGCTGGCGGCGGAGATCCAGGCGATCCTGCAAGCGCCGCAATATGACGGGTACTGGATTCGCCGGCGGAATTTCATGCTCGGTAAGGAAATCCGCTACGGAATGTGGAGTGCGGACAAAGTGTTGCGGCTGTTCCGCCGCGACCTGGGGCGCTACGAAGAAAAACACGTCCACGCCGAGATTCAGCTCCCTGGCCGGGTGGGTTGGTGCCGCGAGAAGTTGGTGCATCATGGTTTTCGCAGTCTCGGTCAGTACCTGCGCAAGGTGGATCGCTACAGCACCTGGGGTGCGCTGAACGCCAGTGACTGCGGCCTGCGCGGCACTGGATGGCGCATTGTCGGCCACAGCATCGGCAGTTTTCTGAAATCCTACGTGCTCAAGCGCGGCTTTCTGGACGGTGTCGAGGGACTGATCATCGCGTTGATGGAGAGCTATATGGCCTTCCTGAAGTACGCGAAGCTGTACGAATTACAGCACCTGCGACCGCCACGCAAGCCCTGACAACTGGCCTGACCATCTCAATGCCTGGGTGCGGGAAGGCCCCGTGGCCCCCAGATTTTCGCATGTCGCCGTCCCATTCGCTGTGACTCGTGACAACGGACAGCGACAAACAAATCGTGCGATAAATTCGTTCGTCGACTGCAAACGGGGATATCGGTCGGCATGGCATTGCAGACGGAGCCCGCATACAGGGAGATTCTCAGCCATTGGATTGGCTGCGCCCTGATTTCTGTTTCCACGCGCGGAGCATTTCGATTACATTTACGCCCGTGAGTGGAGCATGCCAATACGAACCGACGGCGAAGTCCGACGCGGGCGGGTTGGAGCAAGTCGTCTGTCCGACATGTGGGCCGACCGCGCAGAACCGTTTTCTTTTTCAGCGGGCCGATGGGCTCGGAATCCGTCTGTGCAATGAATGCGGCCTGATGTTTGTCTCGCCGCGTCTGACGGCGCGCAAACTCGCCGAAATCTACGAAAGCGAAGACTTTTCCGACACCTCCGTGTTCGATAACTTCGATTATGACCAGTGGAAGCAGCAGACGGGTTACGTCGTCAACTCGCTGTCCAGCTACAAAGTCAAAGCCATGCTTTTGGACCTGGTCGCGAAGTATGTTCCGCCGGGTGGGCGCTTGCTGGACGTGGGATCGGGATTCGGCCTGACCGTGTTCGAAGCAAACAGGCGCGGGTTTCGCGCGGAAGGAATCGACATCTCACAGCGGCTGGCGAGTCTGGCGCATGAGAAGCTGGGAGTTGCCGTGCATTGCGGGCATGTCGAAGAAGCGCATCTGGATCGGGACAGTTACGACGCGGTGATTTTCTGGGACGTGCTCGAGCACGTTCACAACCCGCTGGAGATCCTTGCGGAAATTCGACGCATCACGAGACCGTGCGGTTACCTGTTCGGTCAGGTGCCCAACTGGCGCGGTCTGACCAACCGCTACAAGACGTTCCTGAACCGTCACGGCTTTGGCCACAAACAGTTCAAGCATTTTGGCATCCCGCATCACGTCTTTAATTTTGATGAATGCAGTCTGCGGCTCATGCTGGAAAAAGCCGGGTTTGAGTTTGTGTACTGCCGTTCCTGGTCGAAACTGAAGTACAAGATCAATCCGTCGCCGTTGTCTCGCTGGTTTCACGAGACGTTGGAGCGTCGCAATCTGACGGATTATCTGGTGTTCGTCGCCCAAAACCCGGCATAGACGCTCCCGTCGTGTGTTGGGCACCCCTTGGTTGACGACCGCGCCGGACTTCCCTACGATAGCGGTGTGGCCCGAACAACGTACCAGGGACTTCGATGGGAGTTCGCCCCGCAGTTCGAATCGCTGCTGGCGGAAGTGCTTCAAGAGTCCGGCGAACCGGTCAAGACCTCCTCTGCAACAACCGTGACCCGACGCCATGTGGCCAATCGCGAATTCTACATCAAGCGCTACCGGCACGAGCAGCGCGGGTTGGCACCCGTGGCGTATTTTGTGCGATCAGACAAGAGCCGGAGAGAATGGAAGCTTGCCCCGGAATTCCAAACACGGGGGATTGCCGTGGTGCCACACCTGGCGCACGGAGAACGTTGGGGATGGTACGGATTGTTGGAAAGCGTCCTGATTACCGAAGGGCTGCCCGGCTACGTAAACTTGCTGGCATTTCCCGGGTCGGGGACACCGGCATTTCAATCGGCGCTCGGGAGGTTCTTGCGACACATGCACGACGCGGGTGTCGTGTATCTGGATATTTCACCGAAGAATGTGTTGTACTCGGCTTCCGACAACAAATTCTGTCTCATCGACATCGACAAAGTCGAACTACACGACGCTCTCGACGAGCGGCAGCGGATCGACCACATCACCGTCTTCCGCTCGCGTTTTCCGTTGACGCCGTCCTTCTACGATGGCTACGGAAATCAGGTGGCGCGCCATACGGCTGACATCGAGAAGCAAGCTGCGGCGATGGAGCGGGCGCGCGTGGAGCGAGTGTCACGCATTTGCTTGACGCACCGGCATGAAGTGACCACCAAACGAATCGGCGGATTGAAGTGGCATATTCGCATCGCCGATCTCGACGAAAATCTCGAACGTGTCCTGCGCGAACCTGACAGCGGAACCGCGGCTGCCAATGGTTTTGTCGTCAATCGCCTCACATTTCACTCCGGCAAAGAAGCTTACCGCCGTGCCTACGGCCAGGAGCTTTCTGGCAAACCCGGGCTGCGTCCTGTCGCCGCAGCGGACAAACGCATTCTCGGAGTGCTCGTGCGCGGATACTTTGTCGCGAAAGTGCCGTAGTCGAAACTACTCGATTTCGCAAACGATGCGGAAGCCGCGAATGTCCTTGATATCGCCCGGGTCGTCGCCATCGCGCAGGGCGCTGGACGTGTAATGCAACGCGCCGCGCCAACTGCCGCCCTTGTCCACGCGGCATCCCAAACTGCCCCCGCGACACGGCCCGGCAGCGCCCATGGGCGGGCCTTGCGGATCGACCACGTCGTTGGTCGCGAACACCGAATACCAGTCCGACACCCACTCCCACGAATTCCCGATCATGTCGTACAGACCCCACGGATTCGGTGGAAACGAGCCGACCGTCGCGGTGTATTCAAACCCGTCGTCGGCATAGAACTCATGCGTCTTCTTGCCCGTGCCGCCCAGGTTGGCCTTGGTGCGGTCTTCGACGTTGCCGCCCCAGTACGTGCGGTTGGTTGTTCCCGCGCGGCAGGCGTACTCCCACTCGGCTTCTGTTGGCAATCGATATAAACGTCCTTCCCGGGCAGACAACCAGCGGCAAAACAGTTGCGCGTCCTGCCACGTGATCGGTTCGACCGGATGATTGTCGCCACCAGGCACGAGCTGGTATTTCGGGCGACGGTGCGTGTGTTGCGTGTCGTACTGATCGTACTGCTTGTTCGTGACCTCGAACGCCCCCATGTAGTACGGCTTGGTCAACGTCACCCGATGCGGCACGTACATCGGCCCGCCAAGGGGATCGCTCGGTCCGACTTTCTTCGATAACTCGTCGTCCAACCCCATCACAAACGTGCCCGGCTCGATCCGCACGAACTTCATCCCCATCGAGTTGATGGCGTACGTGATGCTCGTGCGCTTGATTCCATCGGGCGTCGCCACTGGCACGTCGACCGATCCATTCGACCACGCCACGGGCGGCTTGGTCCAGTTCGATCGATCCACCGGCGGCAGATCCTGCATCCACGGCACAAAATGCCACTGCTTGCGATACCAATGGTTCAGCCGATCCCCAACAAACCACACCACCGCAATCAACACGACAGCGGCCATCAGCCGCCCGACGAATTTCCCCAACTTTCCAGAAGCTGTCATATCCGGCGCAGAATAGGTCGTCATCATAACCCGGTCAAGCCATGTCCCATGTCGCCCCCAACCCTGGCTTCCTTCCGCAGTCCCGAGCCCCCAATCGCGTCCCCAAAAGGGTGCGACCGAACCCAAACGAACCCAATTTTGGCTTTGTTTTGACAAAACAAAGCCAAGCGACAAAATGGCGCACTTGAGCTTGTAACCACTTGTCCCTCAAGCCAGTCCACAAGCACAAGCAGCTCAAAAAATTGGCTTTGTTTTACACAATTACATATATGGGGCGTACCCCCCTCCAGCCGACTCCATATTGTAGGGCCGGATGCCCGAGCCTGACGAGGGTATCCGGCCGCATCGTTGGCTTATAGCGTCGCCGTGCCGGCCGAATGGTGGCGTAAGCGTCCCGGCTTGCGTTGGAGGGTGTTATCCTCTTCCACTGTAGCCGCGTCCGATGGGCACGGACCCACCGCTTCCCACCCTGTTTACCCTGAGCAGCGTCGAAGGGATCGCCGACTGCCGACCGCTGACAACCTTCTCCATATGTCAAAGATCACAATACAACCGCCCCGACTATACATGATGGCATGCTGACTGTCCAGTCCTTTCCGATGGCCGGTCAAAAAAAGTAACCGGTGTAGCGTGCGCAGCCGAAACGAAGTGAAGCCGAGTCCCACGACACGCGCTGTCTCCTCGCCCCGACTCCGTCGTGCGCCCCTTCGCGTCTCCTCGCCCCTTGGGGGAGAGGATTGAGGTGAGGGGTCCTCCTGCCGCCTGCCCATCATCCTTCACCGCTCATCCATCACCACTCACTGCCCGTACCCCCGGCGAAGCCCACGTTCGGCCGAACCCTTTCGGCCATCACGTGGGCGAAAATGCCCGAAAAATGAACAAATCTTTCCCTCAAAACAGGGGTTTTGGTCGAAAAAACATGCTTTGCACCCCCGAAACGCGTCGAATTTCAGCCGGTTTTGGCGACGCACGAGCAGTCAGCCCAGCACCGTACTCCAGCTTCCTGCTTAGCCGGGTCGCCTTCGATTAACAAGATCGCACAGCTTTCAAAGGTCTCCGCGCTTTCCAATCCCCACAACCGTCCTCGCGCCGACTTCTGATTCTGAACCGGGGCCAGCCATGATACCTTCCACTGGAAGGTATCCACTCATCCCGCCTCGGTGTGCCCTGCGTCTTTTACCCCGACTCCGATGTCGGGGTCGAAGGGTGGCTCGCCCTTCATCGTATGCCAAAAATTTAGCACGTCAGAACAAACACGACGTCCAAGGTCTCCATTGCAACACACGCCTTGATGTAGGGAACGCAAGGGGGGCAGGATCGGCGGCTGGAACCGGCTCGACTTGCCATGGCCGGAATGCTATCCTAACTACCATGGCCCCGAAACCCGGCCTCCATTCATGTCCGCCAGCCCAGCGGCTCTTCGCCAGACTGTCATTGCCGGGCATTTTCCTCGTGCTGCTGTTGGCGGGCCAAGGGTGCCGGAACTACCGGTCATCGAGAGCCTATGGGAAAGGTGTGGAGGCAATACGCAGGCAAGAGTACGATCTCGCCATCGCCGAGTTCAGCGAAGTTATCCAGCTCAAGCCGAAATATGCCGGCGCCTACAACAACCGCGGGGTTTCCTACGCCCACAAGGCCGACTGGGACAAGGCCACCGCCGATTTCAACGAGGCCATCCGTCTCAACCCGGAGTACGTCGAGGCCTATTACAACCGGGGACTCGCCTACGGCGGCAAAGGCGACTATGACAAGGCCATTGCCAATTACGGCGAAGCCATCCGGCTCAGCCCGTATTATGCGGAGGCCTACAACAACCTCGCCTGGCTCTTGGCCGTCTGCCCCGATGCCAAGGTTCGGAATGGGAAGAAGGCCATCGAGTATGCGAAGAAGGCATGTGAACTCTCAGAATGGGAAACTCCGTCTTGGTTCGGTGCGCTGGCGGCGGCCTACGCCGAGGCTGGCGACTTTGACAACGCCGTCAAATGGCAGACCAAATATCTGGACGCCAATTATCCGAACTCCAATCCGTCGAACGATACCCCGGAGAAAGCTCGTCAGCGGCTCGGTCTCTACGAACAGAAGAAGCCGTATCACGAAGACAAACCGTGAGGCTCTATCGCCCCGCCCAGGTCTCCACAACCCACGCGCCCGCGTCCGGTCACTTCGTGTTTTCGCGTCGCGCGAACACAGCCAAATGCAGGGTGTGGAAGACGCGCATCTGGGCGAAATCTTCCACGAGACGGAAGCCCGCGTGACGGAAATAGCCTTCCACTTCGGCCAGTGATGTCGCGAACCGGTCCGTATCCTTGCCGCTCAGCTTGCGACGAACCGATTGCACGGAATAGGGACTGAAATACGACAGCACCACGAATTGGCCGGCCACGCGGCACAGTTCGCTGACCACTCGCTGCCGAATCTCCACGTTGGGGAAATGGTGAAACAACCGGAAGCACACGATCGTGTCGAAATGTCCGTTGTTGTAGGTTAGCTTTTCCAGGTCCTGGCGCTCCACGTAGCAGGACAAATTCGCCTCGAAAACGCGCTCCCGGGCAATGGCCAGCATCGATTCGGACAAATCCGCCCCGCTGGCGAAATACCCCTTCTTGGCGAGATGCATCATGACCCGCCCGCCGCCGCATGGGACATCGAGGACGCGGTGGTTCGTCGGAATGCGCTTGAACGCGCGGTCGATCAACCGCATCTCCGCCTTGTGTTTGTGCGGTTTGCGATGCTGATACTTCCCCGACTGCTTTTCGTCGTACTTGACGCGTCCGCGATAGGCTACGGTGGGTTCTGTCATGGCTGATTATTCGACGGCACAGCCCACGCGAAAACCGTGGATGTCTTTCGCGTCGTGCGGTGCGTCGCCATCTCGGTAGGCTGAGGTAATGCGATGGAATGGATGCATCCATCCATCCCCTTTGTTCGACCGGCAACCGCCCCTGGGCGGCCCAACGGGGTCGACCACGGCATCACGCCTGAACGGCGCATACCAATCGGCCACCCATTCACGCGCATTTCCGATCATGTCGTACAATCCCCATGGATTGGGCGGGTACGAGCCAATCGGCGCGGTGTATTCATAGCCGTCATCCGCCCAGTGAAGGTGAGTCTTCTCGCTGCCGTTGGGGCCTCCAATGTTCGCCTTCGTGCGATCCTCAACGTCGTCACCCCAGTACGTCCGATTCGTGGTGCCGGCGCGGCAGGCCCACTCCCACTGCGCTTCGGTGGGCAGGCTGTACAGATGGCCCTCTTTCTCCGACAACCAGCGGCAGAATAGCTGCGCCTCTTGCCACGTCACGGGCTGCACCGGGTGGTTATCGCCATCGGACCCCTGCTGGTAGAACGGGCGGCGATGTTTGTGCTGCGTGTCGTACAGGTCGAATTGCTTGTTCGACACTTCAAATGCGCCGATGATGTAGGGCTTGGTCAGCGTGACTTGATGCTGCAAGTACATCGGGCCGTCCTGACGCTCAGGGCCTCCACCCCGCGGGTTTCTCGGTCCGATGGAGTTGGTCAAATCGTCCGGCAGCCCCATCAGGAACCTGCCGGGTTCGACGCGCACCAGCTTCATGCCGATGGAATTGATGTAGTACGTGGCCTTGGCCGGTTTCATCCCTTCCGGTGTGGCGGCTTGGACCTCGACGGTTTCATTTGTCCAAGCCAGGGGCGGGCTGGGCCACCGCGAACGATCCGCCGGCGGCAGGTCTTGCATCGTCGGATCAAAATGCCACTGCTGGCGATACCAGAAATTCACGCGGTCGATCAGAAGATACATGGCGCCCGCGAAAATCAGACACGCGGCGAACCTGCTGGCAATTCTCATCCTTCGAGTCATCATTGTTAAATTAAGCGCACCACAGACGATACCGGGTCGAGATGACGCGAGCAAGCCGGTTCATTGCATGGGTGATCCCTGCCACAACGGGAGGAGGCATTGAGGGGCGTGCGGCCCGGTCACCCCTTCGCCTGTTTTTCTTTCGCAGGGGCCGCCGTCTCCAGTCCGTGCTGCCCGCGCACGATGTAGAGCGGTCGCTGTTTCACTTCATCGTACACGCGGCCGATATATTCACCGAGCAGGCCGACGGCGATCAATTGCACGCCGCCCAGGAACAGCACCAGCGTTACGAGCGTGGTGAACCCGGTTTGTGCCGTTTCGATCCCCAGCAACCGTTTCACGGCGTACATCCCCGCCAGACCAAAACCGATGGTGCTGATGCACAGCCCCGCGTAGGTCATCAGCCGTAGCGGTTTGTAGGAAAAACTAAACACGCCGTCCAGAGCGTACCGCGCCAGGCGTCGGAATGTTTGCTTCGGTATGCCCGCCGCCCGGTCGGGCCGGTCGTAATACACCACGCGTTGCTGGAACCCAATCCACGAACGCAGACCCGGAATAAAACGATTCTTTTCGGTCAACCGATTGAATTCCTCAACGGCTTTGCGATCGAGCAGACCAAACACACCCGTCTGCGCCGGCATCGGAAAATCGCTGAGCCAGTTGAAGAACTTGTGAAACGCTTCCAGTCCCAGGCGCCGCAACCCTTTCTCGCTACGACTGCGCCGCGCGGCATAAACGACCTCGCCATCGTCACGCCAGCAGGCCAGCAAATCGGGAATCACTTCCGGTGGATCCTGTAAATCGCCGTCCATCACCACGGCGGCATCGGCGTTGGTGTGCGCCAAGCCGGCGGAGATGGCGCATTGGTGGCCGAAGTTGCGGGACAAGTCCAACAGCGCAAAACGCGGGTTTCGCCGCCGCTGCTCCAGAATCAACTCCCTCGACCGGTCAAGGCTGCCGTCGTTCACGTACACCACGCGCCAGTCCACGTCGTCGAGCTGCGCGCACGTTTGCTCGATCCGCCGGCCCAACTCGGGTAGCGTCTCTTCCTCGTTGAAGATGGGAATCACAATGTCAAGATGCATGGTGGCTTGCCATGCAGCATTGACCATTTGCGCGCGTTCCTCAACAGCAAAATCACGATGCCGAATCAGCGCTGGACAATCGGAGTCGCCGAATTATAGAGTCCGAGCATGAATGAAACGGGACCGAGCGAATCCGCGCCCGATCCGCGCGTGCCGCCGTGGGCGCGGCGCGCGGTGTTTGTTGCCGCAATCGTGTGGGCGGTCGGGCTCGGCGTCAGCACGGTGTATCGCGCAGGGCCCTATCCGCTGGCGGCCAGCGGTTCCGGTCCGAAAAAGCTGGGTCCGTGGGAAAAATGTCTCGGCGTCGGGCTGGATCAGTCCGGCGCCAGAACCTGGGGATCGAAGGCGCATCGGACCGACTTCACGGTTTGGACGACCGTGGGACAGGCGATGTTGGATGGGCGCGACATTTACAAAGTCGAAAGCCCGCGGCACTGGAAACTCAACAACGCGCCGTTGAGCGGGATTGCGTTTGTGCCGTTTGCGCTGCTGCCCCTTTGGTTGGCCATGATCCTGTGGTATTTGCTTTCCTTGGCCGCGGTGGCGATTGGCGTGAAGTGCTCGGTCGAGATGGCGCAAGCGGGCGGCGCGGCGCGTGAGAAGCTTTGGCTGTATGCGTTGCCGCTGCTGTTGCTGGCGTGGCCGTTGATGTCGGGCCTGGCACGCGGGCAGACCACCCCATTTTTCTTTGGATTCGTGATGGCGGGAGTTTACCTGGCCTGGAAGGGGCGCGACGCGTGGGCCGGCACGTGTTTGATGGGGGCGATTCTGCTGAAGATGTTTCCCGCTGCGCTCCTGCTCTACTACGCGTGGCGGCGGCGCTGGCGACTGGTGGCGTCCACGTTGGTGGCGGTCGCCGCGGGCACGTTTGTGGTGCCGAGTCTCGTTTATGGTTGGGGAAAAAATTGGCAGTATCAGCGCGAGTGGTTCGTGGTCCTGCAACAGCCCGAAAAAGATCCTGAGAATGTCAATGACCCGCGCTTTGGCGAGTTGAACAGTCCGATGCTGGTTCGGAATCAGTCGCTTTCCGCCGTGGCGGCGCGGCTGACGGGCAACGTGCAAGCTCGTTGGGTGGGAACGGCGCTCGCGGCCGGGCTGCTGGCGGTAATGGGCGGGGTCGCGTATCGCGCGCGCGCCGATGACGCCTTGCTGTTGCTGGCGGCGATGCTGGCGTGGATGCTGTTGGCATCGCCTGTGTCGTGGGCGCATTACTTTATTGCCTTGATACTGCCGCTGGCGTTGCTGACACGCGTGGCGATGGAGGACGGGGATCGCGCGAAGCGGCAGCTGGCGCGGACGGTGCTGGTTGTGTTTGCGGTGTTGGGCACAATGGGCGCGAGCCGCACACTGCAGGTCTACGGTCCGCTTTGTTGGGGGACGCTGGCGTTGTGGGGAGGGCTGCTGTTGTGTGTGCGGGGCAGCCGGACAGAGTCCCAAACAAGTGCGACCCTGTCGCAAAACCTATTCTGCCTGTAAACCAGGACTTGATGTTTGCTTTTCTATTGAGCCGGTTTCGCTTTGGCTTATACTGCCCATCGAATGACTGACGAATTCAGACGGCTATCAATCCTGATCCCGGTGTTCAACGAGGCCCGCACGGTGGAGCAACTCGTCGAACGCGTTCAAAAGGCCAACAGTTGCGGCTTGGAAAAGGAAATCATTCTAGTCGACGACGCTTCAACGGACGGCACGGGCCAGATCCTTAAGTCACTCGCCGAGCGGGACGGAGTGAAACTGTTTTCCCATCCACACAACCGCGGCAAAGGCGCGGCCATCCGCACCTCCATCGAACACGCCACCGGAGAAATCCTGCTCATTCAAGACGCCGATCTCGAATACGATCCCGATGACTATCCGATTCTTCTCCGTCCGATTCTCGACGGCCGAGCCGATGTCGTCTACGGGTCGCGGTTCCTCGGCAATACGCACCGCGTCCTGTTGTTCTGGCATTTTGCCGCGAACCGATTCCTGACGCTGCTGTGCAATATGGTCTGCAATCTGAACCTCAGCGACATGGAGGTGGGCTATAAGGTTTTCCGCCGGAAATGTGCGGAGGGGCTCAATCTTAACGCCGAGCGTTTCGGTATCGAACCCGAGTTGACTGCGAAACTGGCGCGCCGGCACTTTCGTTTCTACGAAACTGCCATCAGTTACTCCGGCCGTGATTATAGCGAGGGAAAGAAAATCGGATGGAAAGACGGCGTGGCGGCTCTCTGGTTCATCTTTCGCTATCGTTTCTTTGATTAACAAGGATTCTGTCCCGCCAGTTGCTCGCAATCCGGTGGCGGCAATCTGGTGTTTCATCTCAATAGCTGTCGTGCCCACGCCGGCATTGGCGGGTGGTCGCGCCGCGCAGGCTTACGGCCCGCTCTGCTGGGGGGCGCTGGTGCTTTGGGTTGCCTCGGTTGTTTGCGCCCGGGCAGGTCGCACTTCCTCAATCCAGCGCGAGTAATACGGAAAATCCCCCGGTTCCGCGGTGGATCGAAACTTCCAACGCCGATAAAACCACAACCAACGTTCGGGTTCCCGTCGGATCAACTCCTCGCAATACCCCAGACATTGCTGGCTCGTGACCCGCAAATCCGCCTCCTCATTGCCCGTGTTGGCGCACGAAATCTCGGATCCATAGACAGCGCGAACTCGTCCATCCGGAAGCGGGTAACCTACGGCAGTAAGGATCGCCGCGCCTGTGTGCCGGGCCAACGCCGCCGCTCCCGAGAACCCAAATACCGGTTTCCCGAAGAAATCCAGCCAGATCCCGCCACGACTGGGCACGGCGTTCAGGTCAATGAGCAGCGCGACGTTTCCCCCGCGCTTCAGCGTCTTGAGCAGCTTGGTCATCGCGTGACGTTGGAGGATGATTTGGTTGACGCCATGGCCCCGTAGACGTTCAAAAATGAGGGTCAGGTGCGGGTTGCGGAGTTGTTCCATCACAATCGTCAGGGGAAAACCAAACAACGCCGTCGCTACGCCGAGTGTTTCCCATTCGCCAAAATGGTACGTCACAAAAATGATGCCCTTGCCGCGGGCCTGCGCGGCCTGGACCATCCGCAAATTCTCGGGATCGATTTCGACGAGCTGGTCGAGCGTTTGCGGAGTCAGTCGCTTGGCCCAAAACAACCCGAGGAAACTGCGGGCAAAGTTCTGGAACGCCGACCGGGCGATCCGCCGTTTTTCCTCCATGGATTTGGTCGAGCCGAATGCGATATCCAGATTGGTCAGGGCAATGCGTCGCTCATTCACCGCCACATGAAACGCAATCCAGCCGATGGCGTTCGCAACGCGCACCAGCATTTTCCGCGAGAGCAGGGGAACGGTCGCCGCCAGCACCTCCAGAACGAGGGCTTCGAGACGATAACGGAAGCGTTTCCAAAGCGACGGAGTTTTCGGTCGATCGCTCACATTATTCCTTGGTCGGCGGGGAAACCGGTTGCGCCCGACAGACCCTGTCAAGCTGCCCCGGCCGTATCGGTTTGGCGAGCTTCAGTACCAGCCGCAGAAGATCTTTGTCGGATGTTGTCAATCGCGTATGGCCGCGGTAGGCCAGAAAAAAGCGCAAGCGCTCGCTGCGCCGAAAATACCATGGTGCGGGAGAATCCAGCGTCGCCAAATCTTTCGCGCGGCTGCGTTCGTCCGCCCACGATTTCCAGGGGCGTCCCTTATGGGAGTCGATCAGGAAAAAATGCGCCAACGACTTTCCGCTCAGAAGAATGTTCCGCCAAAAATAATCGTGATGCACAAAACGATGTTCATGCATTCGACGGGTGTAATCTGCCAGTGCGCGCGTGAGTTCTTCTTGCTGTTGTCGTCGCTCGGATGGCGAGAGCGTCGGCAACACGTCTCGAATAAACAGGTCCAGCGACAGGGGCGCGGGGACGCCTTCGCTGACAAGGAAGGATCGATGCAGCCAACCACCGCGTCGTTCCTCGCCGTACGCCACCGGCGACGGGGCATCGAGTCCCCAGGCTCGCAGTCGCGCCAGATTCTCGTATTCGCGGCGCACTTTGGATGTCCCGAAGAACGTCCCCCGATAAAACCCGCTCCACCGTAACCGCGGCGTCGGATACCAGTACTTCTTGATGTAGAAGACATGGGCCTGTTTCTCGTCGCGGAACTCGACGCGCCGCAGTTCTGTGGCCACGCCTCCCTTGAGGATCGTGCCTTCGTGCAACTGATACACGGCGTCCACGGTTACCAGCCCGCGCTGGCGCAGCAACTCCTGCCACTCGGGCGCGATTACCACATGCTCACGGGAAACCATCTTGCAGGCCAGTTTCCGAATGGTGCAGCGTTTTGTCCAACTAAAACTCGCCCCCCTGCAAGGGCTGGCCATGAAATGATTTGAGAAACAGCACCGCTCTGGTTAGTGTCGACACGATCATGGCGGGCAAACGCAAACGAATCGGCATTCTGGGGGGGACGTTCAACCCGATCCATCTCGGCCATCTCCTGATCGCGCAGGATGCCATGGAGCAGATGGCGCTGGACCGCGTGAAATTCATCCCGTCGGCGACTCCCCCGCACAAGACCGCGGAGGCGCTTGCCAGCGAGCGCGACCGCCTGCAGATGCTCCGGTTGGCGATTCGTGGCAATGACCATTTTGAAGTGGACGACATCGAAATCCGCCGCGGCGGCACATCGTACTCGGTGGACACATTGGTCGAGTTGCGACGGCGCGATCCGAAAGCCGACTTCTACTTCATTATCGGCGCGGATTCACTGCGCGAACTGCATTTGTGGCGGGAGACCCAACAGGTGGTCAGGTTGTGCACGTTCGTAACCGTGCCCCGGCCGGGCTTCGAGGCAAAGCCAGTGGTTGATCCACGGCTCGATGCGGCCTCTCGAAAACGGCTCCGTCAGCATGTGTTGCGGGGGCACTCCTGTGACATCGCCTCGCGGGAGATTCGTTCGCGAGTTGCCAGCGGGCGCTCTATACGCTATCTTGTACCCGATGCGGTTACCGAATATATCCGGAGGCAAAGGCTTTATCAGTGAAGGGCATTAGCGGGCTCGCCTCCGAAAAACTTGCCAAACTCTGCCGCGACATCGCCCTCGACAAGAAGGCCGAGGACGCCATGATTCTTGACGTGCGCGGCATTTCGAATGTGGCCGACTTCTTCCTCATTTGCACCGGCACGTCCGAGCCCCATCTCAAGGCGATCGCCGACGAAATCGCCCGCCGCCTTTGCGACGAGGGAATCCGCCCGTTGCACCGCGACGGCTATCCCCCCAGTCGATGGATCGTCATGGATTTCAATGACGTTCTTGTCCACATCTTCCACCCGGAACTGCGCCAGCGCTACGCCCTCGAAGACCTCTGGGGCGACGCCAAACGCGTGAAGTAAAGCCTCTTGCACGGACAAAGCCCGGTGACCGCGACATTTGCCACTCGGCCCCGGCTTTAATCACCCATCGTCGGAATTAGTAAAGTCCGAGCCGTTTCTTCCCGTCGTCCGTGATCATGCCCTGATTCCAGGGCGGGTCCCACACGATATCGACGTTGGCTTCTTCCACACCCGGCACGTCCAGCAACCGATCGCGCACTTGCGCGGCGATGGCCGGGCCCATGCCGCACCCCATCGCGGTGAGGGTCATCTTCACATCCACGCGGCTTCGCGACGAGGGAAGGGGCGATGACTTGACGTCGTAGATCAAGCCCAGGTCCACAACGTTGCAGGGAATCTCAGGGTCGTAACACTGTTTCATCGCTTCCCACAGCGCCTTTTCGTCGACTGGGCCAGCGGGTTGTTGATCGGCCGCGGACGAATCGGCAATCGGCGCGACGACGGGCACCCCATCCTTGAGCAACGCATCCAAATTGCGTCCCGCCACCTGCACGAGGCCGAGCGTGGACACCTGTAGTGTGACGTTGCCGCCGAGTGTCTGGCCCACATACGCGGGCGTACCCTTGGGCACCACAATCCGCGCGCCGCTGGGGATTTGCGTCGCTTCGCAGTCCCTGCCGAACTGGACCTCGTCCGATACATGGAGGGTTTCAATACCGCTCGCCATAAGCTGTCACTCCTCTGGGAAATGCGTCTTCCGTGCCGTTGCCATTGCTAATCCTAATCGCGCCCGCCGAACCTGTCGAGTGCGTTTCGTCACATCTGTTCGATGACGTCGATGCCCAAAAGATTCACGCCGCGCTTGATGACATCCGCCGTCAACCGACAAAGCAGGAGCCGCGAGGAACGTGTTGGTTCTTCGGACTGCAACACGGGACAGTTTTCGTAGAACGTGCTGAACTTGTTCGAAAGGTCGTAGAGATAGCTGGTCAGCCAGTTCGGTTTGTCATCCTCCGCAACGGCCTGCAACGTCTCCGGAAATCGCAGGATGTGCTTCGCGAGGTCCAGTTCGGCGGCGTGTTCGAGCGTGATCGGGGTCGAATCGGTCTTCGCGGCGCCCGCCTTACGGAAAATACTCTGCACCCGAACGTAGGCGTATTGCATGTACGGAGCCGTATTGCCTGTCATCGCCAGCATCTTCGACCAGCTAAAGACGTAATCCGTGGTCCGGTTCTGCGACAAATCCGCGTACTTCACAGCGCCGATCCCCACCGCGCGCGCAATCTCTTTCTGAGTATCGAGTGAAAGGCCGGGATTCTTCTCCGTGACAACCGCCATGGCGCGCTCTTCCGCCTCGTCGAGCAGCGCGTTGAGTTTCACCGGCGCACCCTCGCGGGTCTTCAGAGGCCTGCCATCTTCGCCGAGGATCGAGCCGAAGTATACGTGACGGAGGTCGGGTGTCTGCTTCCACCATTTGCGCACGGTGGCGAAGACCTGCTTGAAGTGCAATTGCTGGCGCGCGTCCGTCACATAAACGATCTCATCCGGATGCCATTGGTCGATCCGGTATTTCAATGTCGCCATATCGGTCGTGCCGTACAGAAACGCGCCATCGGCTTTCTGGATGATCAGTGGCGCGGCGGTCTTGAGTTCCGGATTGTCCTCGAAGAAGACGCAAATCGCGCCCTCGCTTTGCCGGGCGATGCCGAGCCGC
The DNA here is from genome assembly GCA_003164675.1 of Verrucomicrobiota bacterium. Classification (GTDB taxonomy): domain Bacteria; phylum Verrucomicrobiota; class Verrucomicrobiia; order Palsa-1439; family Palsa-1439; genus Palsa-1439. The sequence goes on from PLTX01000069.1 coordinate 19,366, forward strand.
TTCAGTTCTTCGACCGTATCCTTCAACATCGGATTATAAAAGCTCTCGCCGAATATGTGATCGAATGACACGCCGAGCCGCCCGTAGGTCTTCTCGAACTCCTGCATCGAAAGGTCAATAAAACACTTCCAGATCGCCGTGTTCTCGGCATCGCCTCGCTGCAACTTGACCAATTCCGCTTTCGCCTCGTCGCGAAGTTCATCGCGCTCGTTGACGTACTTGTACAGTCGCTCCAATTCGGCGATGGGATCCTGCTTCAGCGCGTCGTCATTTCGAAATCGCTTCCAGCCGAGAAGGAGCATTCCGAACTGCGTGCCCCAATCGCCGAGATGATTGTCGGTGACGACGCGGTGGCCGAGGAACCGCATGACGCGCGCGAGACAATCGCCGATGATGGTCGAGCGAATGTGACCGACGTGCATGGGCTTGGCGACGTTCGGCGAACTGAAATCGATGACGACCGTTTTCGGCTTGGCCACGACCGGCACGCCGAGCCGGTCATCCTTCACAGCGGCAGCAATTTGGTCGGTGACAAACGCCGGTTTCAACCGGAAGTTGATAAAGCCCGCGCCGGCGACAGTGGGCGGTTCGCTGACCTCGGACACCTGAAGTTGCGCGATGACCTTGTCAGCCAGCGCCCGCGGGTTTTGCTTGAGGCGTTTGGCGACCGCCATGATGCCGTTGGCTTGGTAGTCGCCGAACTTCGGATCGGCACACGGACGAATCAGTGCCGGGCCAGCGTGCTCGGGGCCGACGGTCGAGAGCAAAGCCTGTTCAACGGCATCAGCAATGATGTCTGGGGCGGATGACATGAGGTGGCAGCTTAAGATGCCGAACGAAAGATGGCGAGAATTTCTTCGGCAGACACCTGCGGCAGGGCGTGTCTGAGCACTGCCACCAACGGAAGGCGACTTTTGTAGCTGCGAAACTCTTTCGCGGCGAGAACGCACCGCGAATAGGATTCGCGGCTACAGTTCAGTGGCAGTGTCCAGATGCACCCAATGTCGGCGTAGTATCCTTGACACCGCTCGTGGCGAGGAGCACTCGCGACGAGCCGTAGGCGAGACGGTACAATCGGAAAGCCGCGACGAGACGGGGGTGGGATGCGAAGGGGAGAGGGGAGTCGCTGCCGTAACCGGGCAACCTCTTGTGACTTCTTCGTCCACGTCAATGGCAAATCACCCTATTTCAGTCTAGGGCAACATACCTAGAAAAAATAGGGAACCCACTTATTGTACATTATATTGTGTAGGTGATAATGAAGCTGAATCGAGGTGACCTGCACCCGTTGACTGG
>PLTX01000085.1 GCA_003164675.1 Verrucomicrobiota bacterium
TCCAGTCAACGGGTGCAGGTCAGAAGAGTCTATCTACAAGAGTGTCGATCTGGACAAGACTGAGACGGTCCGCGCAGAGCTTCACAATTGGATTCGCAATGACTTGAACCTTGGCCCGTGCAGCAATTGCGGAAATCTCCACTTGAGTTCGCGGTAGTTAAAGGACGCTTCAGAAGTTTTCTAGTGGCGCACTTGGTCGTCACGGGCGAAATGCGGCGGGTGTAGCGGGAAGGATCAGCTCGGGCCGGGTTTCATCTCAACCCTTACCGCTCCGTCGATGTGGACGCCGCGCTGCGGGAACGGGATTTCAATGCCGTTCTTCTTGAACTTGTCCCAGATCGCGAAGTTCAACTGGCTCTCCAGATTGCCCGGCCGATGCGCCATGTCTTCCGCCCAGACGCGTAGCTCAAAGTTGAGCGAGCTTTCGCCGAATTCTTTGAATGCGACCGTGGGGGCCGGATCCTTGAGGACATTCGGGTTCTCATTGGCAATTTCGAGTAAGAGCTTCTCCACCACATGCGGATCGCTGCCGGAGCCGACACCGATCGCCAGCCGTAAGCGCACGCGCGGATCGATATGGGTCCAGTTCACCACTCGATTCGTGACAAAATTCGAGTTCGGCACGATCACCATGATGTTGTCGTTGGTCAACACATGCGTCGCGCGGGCGCCGATCCGCACCACTTTGCCAACCGTGTTGTTGCCGAGATCGATGCGGTCGCCAATCTGAATCGGCCGCTCCGCCAGGATGATCAGTCCGCTCACAAAATCGTTGACGATGTTTTGCAGGCCAAGGCCGATGCCCACACCCAACGCGCCCGCGATGACCACCAGCGAACTCAGATTGATGCCCACCGACTCCACACCGATGAGCAATCCGAGCACCAGCACGAGATAGCTGACAATGCGCGCGATCGCATACTGCTGGCCGACGTCCAACTTTGTGTGCGCCAGCACGCGCGTGCGCAACAGGTAACGCACCAGACGCGACAGCAGCACGACAATGCCGATGACAACGAAGAACTCGATCATCGTCGCCAGCGAAATCGACGTCTGTCCCAACTGGAACAACGGCTTGGTGAACACCCCAAATATCTCGGTCCAGGTCATCTAAATTATTTCCCGATGGAAATCCACCGGTGCATTCTGGCGGATTTTTCGACGGCTTCGAGCACAATCTGATTGGCCAGACCGTCCTCAAACGTCGGCTGCACCGAGTGTTTGTCCGCGACCGCGTTGATGAAGTCCGCAATCGTGTGCACGAACGTGTGTTCGTAGCCGATGATGTGACCCGGCGGCCACCAGTTGCCGACGTACGGATGCACCCCGCCGCCCTGCGTGACCAGTATGTCGCGGAATCCGCGTCGGTCCGCTGGATCAGCATCGCTGTAATACTTCAATCGGTTCATGTCTTCAAAATCAAACACCAGCGAGCCTTTGCTGCCGTTGATCTCAATCTGGATGCCGTTCTTGCGACCGAGGGCGAAGCGCGTCGCCTCCAAATTCGCCAGCGCCCCGTTCTCGAATCGTCCAATGAACATGACCGCGTCATCGACCGTGACCTTTCCCTTCTTGTTCGATTCGCCGGGCAGCGGACGCTCTTTGACGAACGTCTCCATCTGGCCGCACACCTCCGTGAACTCGCCGATCAAGTACCGACCCAAATCGATGATGTGCGCGCCGATGTCGCCGTGCGCGCCCGACCCCGCAATTTTGCTCTGCAACCGCCACACGAGCGGGAAATTCGGGTCCACAATCCAATCCTGCGCGTAGCGCGCCCGGTAATGGTAGATCGTTCCCAGGTCGCCAGCGTCGATCATTCGTTTCGCCTGCACAATCGCCGGGATGCGGCGGTAGTTGTGACACACCATATTGACCACCCCGGCCTTGTTCACGGCCTCGACCATCTGCTTCGCTTGTTTCACATTCATCGCCAGCGGCTTCTCGCAGAGGATCGCCTTGCCGGCTTTCGCGGCAGCGATGGCAATCTCGGCATGCGTGTCGTTGGGCGTGTTGATGTCGACAACATCGATGGTCGCGTCCTCGACCACCTCGCGCCAGTCGGTTACGAACTGGTTCCAGCCCCAGCGTGTGCAAGCGTTCATCACGCCGGATTTCTCGCGACCGCAGATGACCTTCAGTACCGGGCGGGCTTTCAGATCGAAAAACTTGTCCGCCTTCACCCACGCGTTGGTATGGGCGCGGCCCATGAATTTGTAACCGATCATTCCGATGTTCAGGGTTTTTGGCATGGCTCGCCCTCGCTCGCAAAAAAAGGTTGAGATTTGGCGGCAAACATTATATTCATTGGCTTAACCCGTTTGTCACGAGAAAAAGAGAGGAATATGCCCATGACCAAGCCCCACGTTAAGTTGTTTATACCTGGCCCCGTGGAGGTTAGCGAGGATACGCTCCAGGCGATGTGCCAGCCGATGATCGGGCATCGCGGAACCGGTTTCCAGGACCTGTACGCCGCGATTCAACCAAAACTGCAGGCGATTCTCTACACGAAGAATCCCGTCTTCATTTCCACGTCGTCGGCCTGGGGTGTCATGGAAGGCGCCGTCCGCAATCTCGTCGCCAAAAAAGTCCTTAACTGCTGCTGCGGCGCGTTCTCGGATAAATGGTTCGACGTGAGCAAGCGTTGCGGCAAGGAAGCCGAGGAGCTCAAGATCGATTGGGGCCAGCCGATCCTGCCGGAAGCGGTCGATGCGAAGCTCAAGACGGGTCAGTTCGACGCCATCACGCTCATCCACAACGAGACTTCCACGGGATTGATGAACCCGCTCGCCGACATCGCGAAGGTCGTGCGCAAGTATCCCGAGGTGATGTTCATCGTCGACAGCGTCAGTTCCATGACCGCGGTGAAAATCGAGACGGATGCGCTGGGCATTGACGTCCTGCTCGCGGGTACGCAAAAGGCGTGGGCGATGCCGCCGGGCCTCGCCGTATTTGCCGTGAGCGAACGCGCGTTGAAGAAAGCCGAGAAGATGCCCGGTCGCGGCTTCTATTTCGACTTCCCCGAGTTCAAGGCCAACCATGACAAGAACATGACGCCATCGACCCCGAGCATCCCGCACATCTACGGCTTGAAATTCAAACTCGACCAGTTCGAGAAGGAAGGCATCGAGAACCGCTATGCCCGCCACGCCAAAATGGCGCAGAAAACCCGCGAGTGGGCGAAGTCGCGCGGATTCGAACTCTTCCCGAAAGCCGGCTATGAATCCCTCACGCTCACCTGCATAAAGAACACCAGGAATATCGACGTGGCCAAATTGCAAAAGGCGCTCAAGGACAAATACAAGGTCCTCATCGACGGCGGCTACGGCCCGATCAAGGGCAAGACGTTCCGCCTCGCGCACATGGGCGATGAGACGCTCGAAACCGTGTCGCAACTGCACGTCATGATCGATGATTGCCTGAAGTCGTTGTGACCATTACGAAACTAGCCGTTCTCGACGCCGTCGCATCGTTGATGCGACGGCGTTTCAACGTGGACGCCGAACCCAACAAACAGTTCGTTTTGGAGTGCGCCGACTTGTCGGCGCTTTTGGAGAATGGCAAGGCGGGAACAAGTTCCCGCACTCCAAAACAGGTCGCCATCACCGCCGACCTATATCTTCCCGACCCGCTCCATTGTATCGTGCAATTCGACGACGCAACCCATTGCACACGGGAACGCGCCAAAACCTTCGCGAATTATCCGTCCGATACACCGCTCAACTTCGACATGCGCCGCTATCTTGCCGACCAAACACCCGGCGATGCCGCCATCGCTCAAGCCGACGCGCTTGCCGACTTGCTTCCACCGAAGCACGGCCTCAACCCAACCGTCCGCATCCGCGCCGATGAAATCGACGAGCTAAGCGGTTCCTTGGCCGATCGCATCGAAGCACTGCTCTCCAACCGCTTCGCCTGCCACGCCGGCACCACCTTCCACCTCATGGTGGACAACGCCGGCGCCAAGCCCCACCGCGCACACGGCAGCTAGACAGACAAACTCAACTTGGCTTCCAGCGGAAACGTTGGCGCAACCACTGCACCAACTGTTTGTCCAGTGACGGCATGATGATTTCCAACGGGGTGCGACCGTCGCGTACAGCGATCCAGAGCACCCAAACGAGCAACAAGAATCCCGCCAGGAAGTTTTGCCACGAGTAAAACTCCCATGCGCGCGGATTCTCCACGTACCAGTTTGAGAACGGCCAGAGGTAATATATCCCCCAATCCGCGCCCGAGCCGTAGGAATCCATCACGAGGTGAAGATGGAAGAGCCCCAGATAGACGAAGAATGCTCTCCATCGTCGTCCTGAGAAAAGCATCAGACCGACGGACAGCAAGAGCCCAAATGGAAGATTGTGGCAGAGCTTGTGGTGATATTCCCAATAGAATTCCGGACCCGCCAGGATCCCCAGCCCATCCAAGTCCGCCCAACTCGCCGCCAGCATGCAACAGAACCGTTCGCGAGGCGTGAGCTTTGCGTAGTTCCCCAGACACCACCCGGACATAACGTGCGTTTGAATGTGCATGGAACCAGCCGCAAGAGTTGTAGTGCGGAAATTGCGGTTCGCCAAGCAGGAACGTCGCATCTTGACAATCTCCATCCAATACCACACATTTGTGTGGTATGCGGGCGCGACATCAACGAATCCTCCATGTTGACGGCGATTCGTTCTTTGCTTCGTGCGAGATCGCGCTGGATCCGAAGTTGAAAACGAGGCCCGTGTTTGTGGGTGGCGGACGACGTGGCGACGGCATCGTGATCGCCGCCAACTACCTCGCGAAAGCCTACGGCATCATCACCGGCATGGCGTGTTTCGAGGCCAAACACAAATGTCCCGACGGTGTGCTCGTGCGTCCGCACTACGACGAATACCGCCGCCTCTCACTGGAAATTTTCCGCCGTGTGCGTCACTACACTCCCCTGCTCGTGCCCACCTCCATCGATGAAGGGTTTCTCGATTTCACGGATTCACCCGCCGTGTTCCGCTGCCGCACCCCGGCGGAATTGATGACTCGTATGCGGCGCGAGTTGACCAATGAAGTCGGCGTGCCGGTGTCGATGGGCCTCGGTTCCTCACGCTGGCTGGCGAAGCTGGCGACCGAAGACTGCAAACCGGATAATTTCCTCGAAATCCCGGAAGACGGTGAAAAGGAACGCGAGTTCCTGAAAAACATCCCCGTCCAGAAACTCGCCGGCATCGCCAAACGCCGCGCACTCTCGCTGCGCGCGCTCGGCATCTGGACACTCGGCGACGTGGTGCACCTGCCGTTGGGATTGCTGGAGAAACGTTACGGATTTTTCGGCCTCGAACTCTGGCTGCTGGCCACCGGACAATTCCGCGAACGCTTGTCGCTGGCCAACAAACCGCGCACCTGCATCGGCAGCGCCACCACCCTGCCCTATGACGAGCCCGACTACGAAACCGCCCTGTTGTTCCTGCTCGACCAGACCGAACGAACCGTGACGACGTTCTTTCGCGAAAATCTCAAGGCCCGCGAAATGGGCGTGTACGTCCGCTTCAAAAACATGGAAGGCAACAGCGCGAGCGTGAAATTTCCCGCCGCGCAGTTCGAGCCGCGCCTGATCAATCCGCACGTGGAACAATTGTTCCGTCAGCTCGTCGCCCATCAGGAACAGCCGATCCGCCAGGTCTGTATCAATTTCTGGAACATGCAGCCGCTGAAACTTGAACCTGACATGTTCAACAACGACGTGGAGTACAAGCGCCGCAAATTGCATCATGCGCTGGAACAAATTGAAGCGCGCTACGGCAAACGCAGTGTCAAAACCGGCACGCGCATGTTGCTGGAACAGGAAGCGGCGTACCTTGTCAGCGAGAAAGCGAAATGTCCGTTCATCCCGCAACGCGAAATGGAAATCAAAATGGACAATATCCCCGAGCCAATGCTCGATCTGGTTTACGAGGACGAGTGGCAGCCGCTGGAAAACACCCTGCCCGCCGCGCCGCTTCCCCTGCCCCGCACCTGGGGCCGTTCCACCAGCCGCACGTCGAAGTTTCGCTGACTACAACTTTCCTTTTGTGCTGGGCACGCCTTTGACGCGTGGATCGTGCTGACAGGCAAGATCGAGAGCTTTCGCCAACGCCTTGAAGATCGCCTCGACGATGTGATGCGGCTCGTCACCGCGCAATACATCGACATGCAGATTGCACCGTGCTTCGTTGGCAAAGCCTTGCAGAAATTCCTTCACCAAACCGACACGAAACTCGCTTTTGCGACCGAGCGACACGTTCGAGATCCGGTTCCAGTTCTTCGCCTCGAACACGAGGAACGGTCGATTGCTGAAATCCAAGGCGATGCGCGCTTGAGCCAGCGCCTCATCCATGGGCACCAACGCCCACCCGTAACGTCGAATCCCACGCTTGTCTCCCAGCGCCTGGATGAACGCTTGCCCCAGCGCAATGCCGATATCCTCGACCGTGTGATGAGCGTCCACATCGAGATCGCCCTTCGCTTTCACCGTCAAGTCACACAACGAATGCTTCGCCAGCAACGTCAGCATGTGATCGAAGAACGGAACACCCGTCGACACATTCGCCTTGCCTCTGCCGTCAATCGTCAGGGCCAGCAAAATCTTCGTCTCCGCAGTATCGCGTCGAACTTTAGCGCTTCGCTTTTTCATAGTGCCAATTGATTGATGGTGCCCCCACCTCACGACCGCGAGCGATTCTTGGGAAGCATGTTTTGAACACCCGCGGGAACCAAATTCAGTACGCCACGCTCGATTGCTTCGCGATTGCGTTGATACCCCACTCCCAAGGCAATGATCAGTACTCCCAGAAACGTCAACGCGAATGGAAACATCACCGAATCCTTGAATACGTCATACGAGAGATAGCCCAGGTACCCAAACACACCCAAGGCTCCGAAGACAATAAATGCCCGCCGTTGCAGCAAGACTGACAACAGCATGAGGCACACGTTGATCAAGCAGTACAGGAACCGGTTCAATTGACTGCCGCTATCCATCAGCGAAAGCCCACCCCAGAACGCCAACAAGCCAAACAAGTATCCCCAAAACGAGAAATCTTCCTGTGTCCGCCGATCAATCAAGTATGCGATCAGCAGCATTATCAGTCCGAACCACAAGCTCACCCAGAGCCTTTCATGGTAAGCGAAATCCTCTTTGCCAAACAACAAAGGAGTCAAATCCATCGACATGTACCACAGGGCAAATGCAATCGGGAACGTCAGAAATGGAAAACGGATGAACCGCAATGCAATCGCGCCAACAAGGATCGTACCCGCTTCCATCAAAAACCAGCTTCCCTTCACCCAGATGTGAAAGTCCCGATAGGTTCCGGGATCGCCCTGCGGCCAGAGGCCAGTGGTTCGCTCTAGGCCGTAGATCACCAACGGCGTCATCCACACTGCCAGAGTGAACAACAAACCTCCCGGCACATTCATCTGTAACCGCCACAGCGTGCGGCCCGCAAGTACGAAACAAATTGCATAGAGCACTGAGATTCCACAGATTCCGGGACCGCCGAGGTTCTCCCAGGCTAATGTCATGAACCACCCCATGGCGGACATCACGATCAGTGCCCCGAAATAATATGCCAGGTGCGCCAGATCAAACCGTGGCCGAACATCGCCCCGCTTCTCCAGTGCATGCCACAAGGCGTCCGCTTGAGCTTCCGTGATAACGCTCGTGGACGCCGCCCAGATAAAATCTTCGCGAGAGATTCTCATGGCTCACCTCCGATTCAATCAGTCTGGCAAATCTCCTTCGTAGCTTCCAAAAACCTGTCCATCTCCTGGTCCGTCCCGATGCTGACGCGCGCGAAATCGCGGACCCGATCAGCATCCCACCACCGCACGAGAATCTTTCGTGCCCGCAATCCATCAAACCACTGTTTCGCGGTCACCGGTGAGGGCGGACGCGCGAACACGAAATTCGTTTGCGAAGGATAAACGAAGAAGCCCAGCTTGGCGAGTGCCGAGACGGTGCGTTCCCTCGTGGCGCAAATCTTCTTCACGTTTCCCTGGAAATAGTCCCACTCGTCCAGCGTGGCTTCCGTACCGAGTTGACTGAGACGGCTCACATTGTAGCTGTCTTTCACCTTGTTCAGCGCAGCGATCAACTCGCGCGATCCAGCGGCCCAGCCGACGCGCATCCCGGCAAACGAAAACGCTTTCGAAAACGTTCGCGCCACGATCACGTTGTCATATTCCCGCGCGAAGTCGAGGCAGTCCTCGGCGGCGAAATCGACATACGCCTCGTCGATCACGACCACCCCTTCGGCCTCTTCGATGACCCGTTGCAATTCGACGCGCTGCAGCCACACGCCGCTCGGCGCATTTGGTTGGGTGATGAACACCAGTTTCACGCCGCCAAGTTTCGCCAGCAACGCCGGGTGCGCCGTGATCTGAAAGTTTTCGTCCAGCGGCAATTCAACCTGCGTCGCGCCCTGAATGTTTGCCAGCACGGGATACAGCGAATAGCTTGGCCAGAAGTATGCGAGCTTCTCGCACTCCCCGCAAAACGCGCGTACGCAGAGGTTCAAGATGTCGTCGCAGCCGTTGCCGATGACAATCTCATCCGGATCGAAACCGTGAATCTTTCCGAGTTTAGCGCGCAAGGCAGACGACGTCGGATCGGGATACAGTCGCAGCTTCCCGTCGATCGCCCCGCGCAACGCTTCCAGCACCTTCGGCGATGGCGGATACGGATTCTCGTTTGTATTGAGCTTGATGAGACCCGCGACCTTCGGCTGCTCGCCGGGGACATACGCGCTCATCCGCTCGACCTGGCGACGGACCAGACTCATGGGAACCGAGTCCGCGCCGACGCCACATGCGCGTCCAAGCCTTCCACAGTGCCAAACGCTTCGAGTGCCGGCAGGGATTTCGCCAACGCCGCGCGTGAAAGCTCGACCACGCTTGTTCGCCGTTGAAATTGGTCCACTGTCAGGCCCGCAAACGCCCTAGCCGCACCGCCTGTCGGCAATTCGTGGCTTGGTCCCGCCAGATAGTCACCGACAACCGTTGGCGACCACGAACCGAGGAAGATCGCCCCTGCGGTCCTGATCTGCCGCACGAGTCTCGCCGGATTCTTCGTCACCACCTCGCAGTGTTCGGGCGCGAAGTCATTGGCAACGGCGACGGCTTGCTTCAAATCCCTGACCAGCACGCACACGCCCGCGTTGGCCAGTGCCCGCTCGATAAACTCGCGGCGCTTCCGCGAAGGAAGCTGACATTCGATTTCGCGTTGTGTCCCGTCCAACACGCGCGGCGAGGTTGTGACCAACCACACCCGCTCGTGCCCGCTGCCGTGTTCGGCCTGCGCCAGTATGTCCGCCGCGACGAACGCGGGATTCGCCGAGTCGTCGGCGATAATCAGCACTTCGCTCGGGCCCGGCAACAAGTCGATCGCAACATGGCCGAACAGCCGTCGCTTGGCGGCCACAACGTAGGCATTGCCGGGACCAAAAACTTTTTGGACGCGCTTGATCGTCGTGGTGCCGAGCGCCATCGCGGCCACGGCCTGCGCCCCGCCAACCTGATAAAGCTCCGTCGCGCCCGCTTTCTGAATCGCGTACAGCAGCTGTGGATTGATTGGCGGCGGAGAGCACACGACAATTTCCGGGCAGCCCGCCACTTTCGCCAGCGTGACCGTCATCAAGACGGTCGAAACCAGCGGCGCGGTCCCACCGGGGATGTAGATGCCGACGCGCTGAAACGGCTCGTATTTCTCGCCGACCGACGCCCCTTGGGCGTTACGCATCCGCCAGTTCTTCCGGAGCGAACGTTTCGAAAATGCCGCGATGTTCCTGTGCGCGGCAGCGATCGCATGCTGCAACTTCGCGTCGACCTTGGACGCCGTGGCTGTTACGCGGAGTTGTTCCACCGTCAGCTTCACGCGGTCGAAACGCTCGGTGAGTTCCACCAACGCATTGTCGCCACGCGTCCGTACGTCATCAATAACCGCGCGTGCGCGCTCTTCGATCTGGGGATCGAAAAGACTCGACGCCGCGCACGCCTCGGCGACAGCACGAGCGAAATCGGATTGGTCGTACCGCAGGGTTTTCATGCGGGGGGATGTTACCCGACAATTGTGTTGTTGGGCAAGCACCCCGCTCAACCAACAATCCGCCACTATTTCCACTCGATGGTGCTCGGGGGTGCTGGAGATGTCGAGACAGACGCGGTTGACGCCTTTGACCTCGTTGATGATGCGGGTGGCGAGCCGAGGCAGTTCAACGTTCTGGCGCCACGCTGTCGCTATTGGTCACCGACGGCGGTTGGGTCGCCCAGAGAAACCGCAAGACACCCCATGTCAACGGGGGCGTGCTGCTGACGTGGTCCGCTTCGAAGCGAATCTGCCGTGCGATGTCCAAGGCTTGGGCGTCCACACTATCATCTCCGCTGGATCGATCCAATAGCGCGTAGAGAACCAGACCATCCGGGTCTACACCCACGCGAATCTGGGTGGGCGTAAGCGGCGCGGGGCTGCTGATCGTGGGCAGAGATGGTTCAGAAGCGACATTTCGGTTCTCCAAGGCGCCGAGGACCCGGTAGACGGATCGATTGATCAAGATGGGCACTTCGGGCAGTTCGTTGTCGTTCGACTCCTCGGACAGCGCCGGGGTTTTCTCGACTGCCGTAAGCACCGCCGCATCGACCGGCACCGGCTGCAGTAGCGGCGGTGGTACTCCAGGAACCTTGACACCAAGAAACGCCGGCTGTTGGTTCCAACCCAGATCGCGCTGACCGGCCTCGATCTTTCGCGCCCACACGCGCTTGGAAAAGCCATGTGGACTGGGCAACGACATCAGGCTGGGGTCGAACACGTCGGCAACAACATAGGCAGGGCCGGGCGCCAACAGCGGGTCCTGACGAGTCGTCGGCATGAAATTGATACGAGGAACTTCACGAGGGGCCGTGGCAAGTGAAACGCCCGAAACCCGAAAAAAAAGAAACATCGATCCGAATGCCACGATCGACCCGGTCAAAATCCACAGCATCAGTTGCCCTTGCGCGAAGGACAGCTTGGGGACGCGCCTCATGGCAACTCAGTTCGCCGGGCTCGCCGCAGGCCCCTCCGGCCGCGCGGCCATGTTGACCGTCGTAATGCCCGCCCGATTCGCGGCGCTCATGATCTCAGTCTCGGTTCCGAGGGAGACCTGCTTATCGGCCTTGATGATCAACTCGCGCACCCGCGTTTGTTGGACGGCCTCGCGCAACGTCTGCTCCAGCTTCTCGATGGGAACGGGTTGATCGTTAAAAAAGAGCAGATCATCCCGGGCCACGGTGACGACAAGCGTTTGGAAGTTGCCGGTCATCGGTGTGTTTCCACTCGCGGGCAGTGACACACCAAATCCCGACTGCATGACGAGGGACGAATTCAGGACAAAAAACAAAAGGAGCAAAAACACCACGTTCACCAATGGCGCGGGATCAACCATCCCCTTGGACATCTGGCAGTGCGTTTTGAACGTCATCGCATCTCCACCACTTTCGCCGACTGTTCGCCGCCTTCTTCCTTGCGGGCCAGATACTGGACCGTCTCATTGGCGGCTTTCTCCATGTCAAGCACGAGATTCTGCACACGACTGACCAGATAGTTGTACGCGATGTAACTGGGAATCGCCACAACCAGCCCGCCGGCTGTCGTCAGCAACGCCTGCCATGTTCCTCCCGCCAGTTGTCCCGCGGTGGTCGCTTGCGTATTCTCAATGACCCTGAAAACGCTGATAAAACCGCACACCGTGCCGAGGAACCCAAACAAGGGAGCGACTTGGGCAATAGTTACCAGCACGGGCAGGTTGCGCTCCAGCCGCGTCACCTCGGTGCGGGCCGTGTCTTGAACGGCCTCGCGAATCTCATCCCGCGAGCGATCGTGATTGACGACGGCGGCCATCACCACTTGGGCGACCGGACCCGGCGTGTTTTTGCAGGTATCGATTGCCTCACTGACGTTGCCACGCTTAAGGGAGTTCAGAATGCCATTGACGAAATCGTCGGTGTGAATCTGCGCACGATGGTAATGGAACAAACGTTCGAAGAAGATCCCGATGGCCAGCACCGCGCCGATGAGGATGAACCACATCAACAGACCGCCCTTTGCCATGATCGTCAACATATCTTGCCTTTGCTTACCTCAGAAACGGTTCACTTTCAACGATAAACCGAGCAAGTTGCGTGCTCAGAACAGGATCAAATGCTCGACGCGCAGTTTGCGAACGCGTTCCTCGAGCAACGCTTTCATATCGGGACACAGTTCCGCAAGTTTTTGGTAGAGAATGATGGCATCGCGCCATTGTTGCCGCTGCTCCTTGATTCCGCCAGCGGCCAGACCCGCCTTGCACATCCAGAAACGTTCGGGTGGCGCGTTCGGATCCGGCACGGCAGCTTCCTCATACACCGCCTTGCTGTACCACTCGAACGCATCCTCAAGTTTCGTCGCCTTCTCGAACGACCGCCCTATGTCATAGTACAATTGGTTGCGAAGCGCCGGGTCGCCCTCCCGGGCCGCGTCCAATGCCCGCCGATAGCTCGGAATGGCTTCGTCAAACCGGCCCAGTGTGAATTGCATGTCCCCTTTGCGTCCATACGCCTCGGACAAGAGATAGCAATCGGGAAAATCCTTGGTCAACGCATCGAATACGAGCAGCGCTTCGCCAAACTTGTTGAGTTCGCTCAGCGCGTCGCCTTCCCCGAACCGGGCGTCGCAGCGCCACCCGGAGTTGGGAAAATTCTTTATCAGCGCCGCGTACAATTCAATGGCTGTCGTGTAATCCTGGCGCAGATATGCGGCGCGGCCGCCCATGTACTGTGCGGTGTCGGCCAGCTTGCTGGTCGCGCAGTTCTTGACGAGGAACTGGAATTGTTCCTGCGCCTTGATGTAGTCCTTTTGCTTCATGTAGTAATCTGCCACCCAAAACTGGACGTCCGGCGCAAGCACGGATTCGGGAAACTTCTTCAGGAAATCATTGAATTCTGCCAGCGTCTTCTCGGCCTGACCTTTCTGCGCGTAGCACCAGCCGCGATTGTAAAACGCGCGCTGGCCCAGCTCGGTATCGGGCGCCGTGGCGATTAGCTTCTCGAATTCGACCGCCGCGTCGTCATATTTGCCCTCGCGTTGGAATGATTCGCCGATGGCCAGACCGGCCTTTGCCGCCCATTCACTTTGGGGATAGTTCGTCATCACCACTCGAAACGCGGCTCGGGCATCCGGTTCCTTGCCGAGGCCGCCGTCGATCACCCCGATGCCAAACTGCGACTCGGCCGCATGCACGCTGCTGGGGAACTGCTGCACGAGCGACTCGAATACATGTATGGCTGCCTCACCGTTATGCGTGCGTTGGTACGACTGACCGAGTTGGAACATGGCGCGGTCAAGAAGCTTGGTTTCGGGATACGTGCTGATCAACCGTTGGTAATCCGTAATCGCATCGGTGTACTGGCCGAGCGCGAATTCGGCATCCCCCATCTTGAACAGCGCCTCGGCAGCAATGGCCGGATCCGTGGCGAGCGCAGCGGCTTGGCGGAGATAGGGAAGCGCCTCGGACAGCTTGTCGAGCTTCCACGCACACCAACCCGCATTGAGATTGGCTTTGGCCACCAGCGGGCTCTGCGCGTATTTGTCGATCAAGTTGGCGTATTCCGGCAAGGCGTTGGTGAAATCGTTGCTGGTGAACAGGAGATCTCCAATCGTCATCTGAATTTCGTCGGCCAGCGGGTCGTTCGGCGTGGATTGCAGGTAGGCCTTCAATTTCGCCACGCCATCCGCCAGCTGCCCGGCCCGCACGTAGGATTCGCCCAGCTTGAGCATCGCCTCACGCTTCAGGCCACGGTCCTGCGCGAGCGCCAGCGCCTGAGAAAACGACTGGGCGGCATCGTTGAATTTCTGCCGACCCCAATACACCCAGCCTTCGCCGCGCCAGGCCTTGGCGGCCAGTTCGCCAGTCACGGGTTTGTTCGGGCTGGACTTGTAGGAATCGATGACGGCCCCGTAGCGCTTCAGCGCTTTGTCTGCCTGGTTCCGTCCCGAGAGTGATTCGCCCAGCCAGATGTCGGCGCGAAACGCCGCGCGTGTATTCGGATACTTGTTGACAACGCTGGCGAGGACGGTTTCCGCCTTGTCAAACTGCCGGAGCGCGAGATGGACCTGGCCGCGGAGGAGTTCCCCTTCCTGCGCCAGGTCTGCCTTGGGGCCGAGCTTGTCGAACTCATCCAGCGCCTGCATCGCCGGGTTGAAATGACCGAGCTTGAACCGGGCGAATGCGAGGCCGTACAGCGCCTGTGGTCGATAGGCGCTGTGGGGGTACTTTTCAATGACTTCCGAGTAACGCTGCTCGGCTTCGATGTAGCGTTCGCCCCGCGACTGCGCTTCGGCAAGCCAGAACCGAAAACCATCGGGACGTTTCTCGGTGGGCCACCTGGCCAACGCATCCTGCAAAGTCTTGACTGCGGCTTCCCACTTGCCTTGATTCAACTGCGCCTGTGCCAGGTCCAGTACCACGCCATCGGCGCGGTCCGAATCAGGGAATTGTGCCAGATACTCGACAAATTGCCGTTCGGCCAGATCGTTGAGTCCGTCTTTGAACGCAGCCTCGGCAACGCGGTACAGCCGGGTCTCGTCCGGCGCAGCCGCTGCGACGCGAAACATCTCGCCGCAGGACAGCAACAGCGCCAGAATGATGTACCACCTCCTCATACCACTCCTTCGACTCCAGTTATGACAGAATGTTCACCACGCCGCAAGAATTGAAGTCAGCAACACGCACGCCCCAGGGCCGCAGCAGTGGTGATCAGTCCCCGATCCAACCGTCTCGTTGTTCATTCAGCTCGGAATCTGTGCTGGAGGGCGTGCTGATCGAGAGCGGCTATGGTGACCAAATGTAGAGCTTTGCGTCGGGGACTTTGAGGCCGTTGCCTTCCCGCCGGTATCGCTGCTTCGGGAAGAAATCGGTCGGTGGGCTCAAAAGACAACTAGGCTGGAGCGAATTCTCGTGCCAGTAACTTTTTGAGAAACTGTCCCGTGTACGATTGCTTGTTGGCGGCCACCTGCTCGGGGGTGCCTTCCGCAACCACGCGGCCGCCCGCGTCGCCGCCTTCGGGGCCGAGGTCAATAACCCAGTCGGCGGACTTGACGACGTCAAGGTTGTGTTCGATGACGAGGACGGTGTTGCCGGCGTCACGGAGTTTGTTGAGCACTTCGAGCAGCTTGGCGATATCGGCGAAATGCAGGCCCGTGGTCGGTTCGTCAAGGATGTAAAGCGTGCGACCGGTGGCTTTCTTGGCCAATTCCGTGGACAGCTTCACACGTTGCGCTTCGCCGCCGCTGAGCGTGGTCGCCTGCTGGCCGATTTTCAGATAGCCGAGCCCCACTTCCTGGAGCGTCTGCAGAATATCGCGAATCTTTGGCACGGCGCGGAAGAATTCCTCGGCTTCATCGACGGTCAGGGCGAGAACATCGGCGATGTTGCGGCCCTTGTACGTAATCTCGAGCGTCTCGCGGCTGTACCGTTTGCCGCCGCACTGTTCGCACGTGACGTACACGTCCGGCAAAAAGTGCATTTCGATCTTGATGATGCCGTCGCCCTGGCAGGTCTCGCACCGCCCGCCTTTCACATTGAAACTGAATCGGCCCGGGCCGTAGCCGCGGACGCGGGCATTCGGCAATTGCGCGAACAGCGTGCGGATATGGTTGAACGCGCCCGTGTACGTGGCGGGATTCGACCGGGGCGTGCGCCCGATGGGCGATTGGTCGATGACGATCACCTTGTCGAGTTCTTCGAGGCCGAGAATCGCCTCGTGCGCGCCGGGGCGGTCCTTGGCGCGATAGAATTTTCGGAACAACGCCTTCCGCAGGATGTCGTCCACCAACGTGCTCTTGCCCGAACCGCTCACGCCGGTCACACACGTGAACAATCCGAGCGGGAAACGCACATCGATTTTCTTGAGGTTGTTCGCGCGCGCGCCGCGAACGGTGAGCCAACCGCGCTTCGGTGCGTGACGAGTTTTTGGCACGGGAATCTGCAATTCGCCGCGCAGGTAACGGCCCGTCAGGGACTTCGGCGACTCGAGGATGGTTGTCAGTGGACCCGCGGCCACGACGTAGCCTCCGTGTAACCCCGCCCCCGGGCCGAGATCGACGATGTAATCCGCGGCGCGAATCGTGTCTTCATCGTGCTCGACGACGATCACCGTGTTGCCGAGATCGCGCAACCCTTTCAGCGTATCGAGCAGACGATGATTGTCGCGTTGATGCAGCCCGATGCTTGGTTCGTCGAGCACATACAACACGCCCACCAGACCCGCGCCGACCTGCGTGGCCAGCCGAATCCGTTGCGCCTCGCCACCCGACAGCGTATCGCTCTGGCGGTCAAGGGTGAGATACGACAGGCCGACGTTTTGCAGGAACGTCAACCGTGAGCACACTTCCTTCACGATTTCGCCAGCGACTTTCTCTTCAAATTCCGACAACGGCAGCGATCCGAGGAAGACCAGAGCTTCCCCAATGCTCATGCGCGTCATGTCGATGATGGATTTGCCGCTGACCGTGACCGCCAGGCTTTCCGGACGCAGCCGCGCCCCTTTGCAGTCGGGACACTGCATCCCGACCATGAATTGTTGTAGGCGGTTCTTCGTAAATTCGCTATCGGTCTCCTCGTACAGCCGCTCCAGGTTCGGGATGACGCCCTCAAACACCTTGGTCATCTTCCGCCAGGCGCCCTTGCGCCAATACGTGAACTCGATTTCCTCGCCGCCGGAGCCGTGGAGCAATTCCTTTTGCACCTTTTCCGGCAAATCCTTGAACGGGATCTCGAAATCCACGCCATAGTGCTTCGCGAGCCCCCGCAAAAGCATTTTGTAATAGATCAGCAAGCGCCGCCCGCCGCGCCGCCACGCCGCGATGGCGCCACTGGCCACGGACTTGTTGCGGTCGGGCACGACCAGATCGGGATCGATGAACAGTTTGGTGCCAAGCCCGTGGCACGTCCGGCAAGCGCCGTCGGGCGAGTTGAATGAGAAATGGCGCGGCGTGAATTCCCCGTAACTGATCCCACACTCGGGACAAGCGTTCTGGCTGCTGAAGAGCCGCTCGGACCACGGCACGGTCACGGGCGTGGTTGCCGTGCGGTACAGCACCATCAACAGACCCGAACCCCATTTCAGCGTCGTCTCCACGGAGTCCGCGAGGCGCGCCCGCGTCTTGGGGGCGGCAATGAGACGGTCGACAACCAACTCGATGCTGTGGTTGCGGCGCTTGTCGAGTTTCACCGGCTCGGTCACGTCGAGAATCTCACCGTCCACCCGCGCCCGCACGAACCCTTCACGTTTGATGCGGGCGAACACGTCGCGAAACTCGCCTTTGCGTCCGCGGATGAGCGGGGCGAGGAGCATCAGCTGGGTGCCCTCGCCCAACCCAAGGATTTGATCGACAATCTGGCTGGTGGTTTGGGTGGTGATCGGTCGCCCGCAGCGGTAGCAGTGGGGCTTGCCGATGTTAGCGAAGAGCAACCGCAAATACTCGTAGATCTCGGTCGTGGTGGCGATGGTGGATCGTGGATTGTTACCCGCAAACCGCTGTTCGATGGCGATGGCGGGAGACAGGCCCTCAATGTAATCGACGTCGGGCTTCTGGAGTTGCTCCAGGAATTGGCGGGCATAGGCTGAGAGGCTTTCGACGTATTTTCGCTGGCCTTCGGCGTAAATCGTGTCAAAAGCGAGACTCGACTTCCCCGACCCACTCAACCCTGTCACCACTATCAACTTCTCACGGGGGAGATTAAGATGGATGTTCTTGAGGTTGTGCTCGCGCGCGCCGGCAATAATGATGGTGTCTTTAGACATGGCTTAAACCGCCAAAATCTGGAGGTTCTCAAAGTTTTCACTCTAGCACGGGCAATTTCCTTATCCTAGCGAAATCCCCTCGGAACCCGCTGGCATATCACCTGCTCAAGGTATGGGCGTCGTGGTTTGCGCCACGCAAGGAAACAATGAACCCAAGGGAAACAGGGATACCATGGATGCCTCCGCAGCAGAATTTGAACAAGGCGTTATGAAGCACAACGGTAAACAGTCGGAACAGTTGCAGAAGCAGATGGAAGCACTGTACCAGAACCTGCGCACGGTCCGCCACTCCATCAACAACAACGTCGCCGTCATCATGGCGATGGCCGAATTGACCCAGCGCAACCCGGCCCAGTGCCAAAAACTCAGCCAGCTCTGCCTCGAAAAGGCCCCGCAGATCGCGGCGACCATCGGCGGCTTTACCGAGCTGTTTGAGGGCGCCGTCAGCCTCCAGGAAGAACTGGATAGCCAGGTCCCGGCTCCGCAGAACTCATAGCCAATGCGGCCGAGCGCCACGTGGCTGCCCGTCGGGCGCGCGCCAGCAGGGGCCACAATCGCGCATGGGACAGTAATTCTGTGAGCACAACGAAAGGCAATTCCGAGGACAACGCGCACGAGCAAGTGCGCGATTGGGAAAAGGTGAACCGGCTCAAAGCCGAGTTTCTGGCCAACGTCAGCCACGAACTTCGCACCCCCATCCACGCGATCATCGGTTATACTGAATTGCTGCTCGACAGCGTTTACGGCCAGATCACCGACGAACAGGAAGAGGCCGTTGGTTTCATCCGCGAAAACGCCCAGGACCTCCTCAGTCTCGTCAACAATCTCCTCGATCTTTCCCGCATCGAAAGCGGTCGCGCCGACCTGATTCTCCAATCGTTCGACCTGCGCGACCTCATAAGCGAGGTGATCGGCCAGCTCAAACCCATCGCCGATGGCAAGCACAACACGCTGACTTCGGTCGTGCTCATCGACCATCCCGTCATTCGCACTGACCGCGGCAAACTGAAACAAATCCTCATCAATCTTGTCGGCAACGCGATCAAGTTTACCGACCACGGGAAGGTGACCATCGCCATCGCGGCCGACCCGAATACCAAGTCGGGCGAGAACGGCTCTGTCCCCCGGGTCTCCATCTCGGTGCAGGATACCGGTGTCGGCATTCCCACCGACAAACTGGGACGGATCTTTGAGAAGTTCTATCAGGTGGACAGCTCGGCGCACCGTTCGCATGAGGGCACCGGCCTCGGTCTCTACATCACCAAACAGTTGCTCGATCTTCTCGCGGGGCGCGTGGACGTTCAAAGCACACCCGGCAAGGGCACGACGGTTGCGATCTCCGTTCCCCACAATTTCGAGGAAATTGGAGGCATTCAACGCCTGCGCTCGCGGATTGCCGCCGCCAGCTCCGCGGTGCCGTCGACGGGCGGTGACGAAGAGCGCCTCGTGCTCGTCGTCAGCGAGCAGCCCGACATTGCCCGCATCCTGGCGGCTGGACTCGGTTCGCGTGAATATCATGTCCGCACCGCGCGTGACGGCGAAGAGGCCATGGCGCTCGCCGTCAAGCTGCACCCGTTGGTGGTTCTCCTCGACGCCCACGCCTCCTCGCCTGAACTCTGGTCGCTGTTCCAGGAGTTGAAAACCAAACCCGAGACCAAGAACATCCCCATCATTTTCCTGTCCAACGACGCCACGGGTAGCGTGGGGACGCCATTGACGGTCGCCACCGCGCCCACCCCGCGCGACGTGTTGCGCAGTGTCCGCGCCGCCACAACCAACGGCAGGAAGAACGTGCTCATTGTGGACGACGAAGAGAGCTTTCGTGACGTGCTCAAGTGCATCCTGGATGGAGAAGGTTACCAGCTTCACGAAGCGGCCACCGGACGGGAAGCCATCGCGAAGCTGGAAGCCGACAAGCCCGACCTGGTGCTCCTCGATTTGAACCTGCCCGACACGGATGGCTGGGGTGTCATGCAATACATGACGCAACACCCCAAGTTCAAGGACGTGGAAGTGCTGATCATCTCGGGTCTGATGCTCAACGAGCGCGAGACCGCGGAAATTGAGACCCGAGAGTACGAATACATTTACAAGGGTGAGTTCAAGGTGGACCACGTGCTGGAAAGGGTCGCGGACCTCCTGGAGGTGAACTAACCATGCCGACCCTCTTGCTGGTGGAGGACAACCTCCACATTCAACGGATTTTCCAAGACAAGCTTCAGCGCGAGGGCTTCCGGGTCACGACGGCTAACGATGGCGCCGCGGGTTTGGAACGCGCGGCGGAAACTCATCCCGACGTGATCTTGCTCGACATCATGCTCCCGAAGCTGGACGGATTCCAGGTGCTCACGAAACTGGGTGAGGACCCGGCGCTCCGCAACATCCCCGTGTTTATTCTGTCGAACCGCGCCGGCAGCAACGACGTGCAGCATGCCGCTTCACTCGGCGCACGCCATTTCTTCGCCAAGGGTACCTCCAAACTCCAGGACATTGCCCTTCACCTGCGGGCGGCATGCAGACTGAAGAAGATCCTCCTTTTCACCAGCAGCGCCCAGACCGCCGCGCCCATCATGACCGCAGTCGATCACCCGCAAGTGCTCTGCTCCGTTGTCACCGTGCTGTTGGAAACCGTCGGCGCCGCCGAACGCGGCACTCCCGACATGATCATCATCGACGGTCGCGCGCCGAATGCGTTCACCCTTCTCCAGCAACTCAAAACGAATCCCCAGGCCAGGACTGTCCCGCTCATCGCGATCCGGGACCACACCCAGACACAACATCGCCTCGACGAATTCATCGACAGCGACCGCATTGATACCGACCTCCGGCCTCTTGTGTTAAAAAGATTGGGGCTGACAGAACCGGCCGCAACGACGCCGTCTCATACGGAGCCGGCCATCGCGTCCGTGTAGACGTCACACCGACGCGTACGACAAGTCGCTCTTTGCGTTCAGCTCCGGGCCCGGCGACCAACGCCACGCCGATGAGCGAAAGCCAGCGCGCAAAGGCCCACGCCCACCAGCCAGAGAGAGCCGGGTTCTGGAACCACGAGTTCCCGGCATGACCAGTTGGACTTGCATCCCCAATCCGTGAGTTCGGGACCCGAACCGTAACACTCGACGGTCCACTGCCACGTATTCGGATTCTGCAGGTTCGCAACCTTATAAGTAATGAAGCTGTCGACGCTCCAGCCGGGGAGCGTATTACCCGGGCCACTCGACGTGTTACCACTTCCGTAGTTCTCGCCGTTCACGTAACCAAACCCGAAGTAACCGGGTAGGATATCCTTCCCTCCCGTCGGAGTAAACTCTACCGTGCTGCCACATTGCTGAAGTTGCAGGGACGTGGAGAAGTCAAGGACATCAAAGCTATCTTCAAAATCCCACCGCCCCGATGGCGACGCGAAATCTCCTCCACCGATTGGCCCGGTGCCGCAGATTGTCAGCGCGAACGACGTCGCGGAATCGCTGGACCACGTCACGGCCGCGAAGGTGCTCGACGCAACACAGGCAAACGACACACTCGAGCTCAGCAGGATTAAATGCAGATTTTTCATAAGTCAGATTCGACGGTCCCCTTTACAACGTTGAGATTACTTGTTAGTGGTGGGGGAATTGAAGACGTTCGGTCTCACCCGGCGACGGTATACCAAACTCAGGAAGAAACAACACAGCGCCTGTATCGCAGTTTATAGGTCCCTATTCCCCTACCACAAAACTACAGTGAGCCCACCTCAGGCTCGCGATGATAATAGCACACCTTGCCCTTTGTATCAAGTCGAGGCCAAACAAGCTGCTCGTGAGGGAATTTGCAAATGCTTTTATGGCGCTGTAACCATCTGCCGCTTAGGCACTAACCACTCATCCCACCCCGGCGAGCTGGTCTCCGCCAAAAAAAATCAGCAACATGACCCGCTGCCGAAAACCTTGGACACTGCCTCTGTTTCGCCAGCCCGACGCGCCAAGCACCACCGTGGAGTTGTCGGTCACGTGGCGACGCGCCGAGCTCTGCCAGAGGGCAGCGACGATGCACTCCGCGTCGCGATTCGCTGTCCCCTTTGAAATTGACCCCACAATTTGGACGCAGTATTCTCATCCGCGGAGGAGGTTGGAGTGGCAACCTCCCCCAAGTTGGGTTGTGGGAAGCAGGGAAGGTCGGTTGAATTCAAAGAGTATTTTTTTGTCGTTGGTGATGGCACTCGGATTTCTGCGGCCTGCGCATTCCCAGATCTATTTCGTCTCCACGCCCGTGAATGGTTACGTCCAACTCGCTGTCGAAGACGCGGCGGGCTCCACGTCGGCTTACGGCTCGGGCAGTGCCGGGTTTGGCACCCTCAACGACACCGTGTATCTCGACCTGAATGCCGACACCATCCGCGAAGTCGGCTCGGTGTCGCTCGGAGGAAACTGCGGCTTTACGTTTAACGATGGCCGGATTGTGGCCGGGTCCAATGGCCTCCAATCGGTAGACGCCAACGTCACCGTCAACCTGACCGTCCCGAGCGTTTTGTCCTTCGACACAGGCGTTCAACCGTTGCTCTGGGTTCCCGCTATCCAGAGCTATGAATTTACCGCCTCCCTCGGATCGGTCCCGGTCACCGGCACCTATTCTGTCGCGACCGGAGGCCAGACGTACACCGGATCGTTGAGCTACAATCTGTTTACGGGAATGCTCCTGCTGTTTCAGCAGGTCTCCACCTCGAGCTATCCGGCCTTCATCACCCTGACCGGCCTCCACGGTGGCGAACTGCAGCACCCCGGCCCGCAACTGGTCTATTTCACCGCGTTGAACGGGCTCAATATCGAACTCCATGCGGGCGAGCAGGACGGCACATACGGTTACGGCTGGAACCTCAAACCCATGGAGATTGAGGCTGAACTCATTCCCGAGCCCAGCAGCCTCGCACTCCTGGCTCTGGGCGCCTGCACGCTCACCGCGCTCCATCGCCGGCGTCGCCGCTTGGCCTTCCGCAACTCAACCTGCCTGTGAATGTCGGGGGCTATGCCGGTCGGGATGCCCGTCGTCTGCCACAACCGGCTAATTCCCTGTTGTCAGCACTACCCGAAACCGGGCCTTGCCGCTCATCATGCGCTCATACGCTTCGGCGGCTCGCTCCAGCGGATAGACTTCATTCATCGACCGCACGCCGCTGAGCGCGCTGAAGGCCAGCGCCTCTTGTGAATCAATCGACGTGCCGGAATACCAGCCCTTCACCGACCGCCGTCCCGTAATGAGCAGGCCCGGAGACACCTCGATCGACTTGGGAGCACCGACGACCAGCAACGTCCCGTTCACGCCCAGACCACCCAGCGCTGCGCTCATCGCGTCGCCGTTGGTCACCGTCGCAAGAATGATTTTGGCGCCGCCCAGCTTCGCCAGTTCCGCCGCCGGATCCTGCGTCTGGCTGTCGATGTAATGCCACGCACCCAGTTTTCGGGCCAGCGGTTCCTTGTCCTTGCCTCGGGCGATGCCCACCGTCTTGAATCCCATCTTTGCGGCGAACTGCACGCCCAAATGACCGAGTCCGCCGAGGCCGAGAATGGCGACGACATCTCCCGCTCGCGCCCCGCTGTTTCGCAGAGCGTTGAATGTCGTGATTCCCGCGCACATCAGCGGCGCCGCCTCCACACCCGACAACTCGTCGGGGACCGCCGCCAGCGCTTCGATGGGTGCGATCATGTAATCGGCGTACCCACCGTCGTACGTGATGCCCGTAACCTGCAGGGCCTCCTGACACGCAAAGAAATCGCCGCGTCGACATGAATCGCACCGCCCGCAGTGTCCGCCATGCCAACCCACTCCCACCCGCCATCCAACCGTCCAGCCCGCCACGCCCGTCCCGACCGCATCCAGTACACCGACCACCTCATGCCCCGGCACGCGCGGATACTGAAGCCCCGGCCAACGGCCCTCCTTCGCCAACGAATCGCTGTGGCACACGCCACACGCCTGTACCTTGATTCGCACCGTTCCCGCGCGCGGCACCGGTATCTCGCGCTCCACCAGTTCCAACGGCCCGCCCGCCTTCGCCACCTGTACCACTCTCATCTTCGCCATGATTGCCCCCAATTTCAGCCTGTTGCCGCATCCACTTCCAGTTCATCCAACCGTTCTTCAATCGTCACCGCCGTGGACTGCACGCGGCATAAGTTCGCATACAAACCGCCGAGGGCCATCAGTTCTTCGTGCGTGCCGCGTTCGATGATATGACCAGCTTTCAACACGAGAATTTGGTCGGCGTTGCGCACCGTCGATAGCCGGTGCGCGATGACGAAGCTGGTGCGGTGCGCCATCAACCGATCGAGCGCTTCCTGAATCAGTTTCTCGGTCGCGGTATCCACACTCGCGGTCGCCTCGTCCAGAATCAGAATCGGCGGGTCTTTCAGCAACGCCCGCGCGATGCTGACGCGTTGCTTCTCGCCGACGCTGAGCTTCACGCCGCGCTCGCCCACGCGCGAATCGTATTTCTCAGGCAACCGCATGATGAACTCGTGGCAGTTCGCGGCTTTTGCGGCCTCGATCATCTCCGCCTCGCTCGCGTCCAGCCGGCCATACAAAATGTTCTCGCGAATCGTGCCGTTGAACAGAAACGCCTCCTGCGACACAATGCCAATCTGTTGCCGCAACGATTCGAGCGTCACCTCGCGAATATCCTGTCCATCGATGAGAATCTGGCCCTGCGTTATATCGTAGAAACGGGGCAACAGATTCACAATCGTGCTCTTGCCGGCGCCCGTCGGGCCGACCAACGCGACCGTCTCGCCGGGCCGGGCGTGAATGTTGATTCCGTTCAGCACTGTGAGCTTCGCCCGGTACTCGAAGCCCACATCTCGAAACTCGACCTCGCCCCGCACGCGCCCATGGACGGAACCCTCACCCTGACCCTCTCCCTTGGAACGGGAGAGGGAAACGAATTCCGGTCTCCTCTCCCCTGGGGGGAGAGGATTAAGGCGAGGGGCTGGTTCTGTGTCTCGTCCCAACTCACTTGCGCCAGTCTTCTCCCCGACCTCGACGGTCGCATCGAGCGTATCGAACAGGCGCTCGCCCGCCGCCCGCCCCGCCTGGAACATCTGGTTCAACCCGTGCAAGGATCGTATAGGGTCGTAAAACATGCCGAGATACACCAGGAAACCGACAAACTGTCCCAGCGTCAGCTGAGCCGCAATCACCGCGCGTCCGCCGAACCACAACACGATGACGTATCCCAACGCGCCCGAAAACGCCATCGCCGGCGAATAAATCGACCACGCGCTCATCACTTTCAGCGTGGCCGTGCGAAGAGCACCCGCCTTGCCCTCAAATCTCGCCAACTCGTGGACTTCCCGCCCAAATCCCTTGATCTGGCGAATCCCCTGGAGGTTATCGAGCAATAGTGCGTTCAAGGCCGAGGTCGCCTGACGCACGAGCCGATAGCGTTTGTGCGCCGTCGTCGTGTAAATCAATCCGCCCGCCGCCAACAACGGGAGTGGCACAATCGCCAGTACGGCCAGATGTGCGTTAAACCGAAACATCATGTAGCCCACACCCATAATCGTCAGCAGCGCGACCGTGCCCTGTTCGATGCCGTCAATCAGCACGCGCTCGACGGCGTTGACATCGTCGATCACGCGCGTCATCAAATCCCCCGAAGCGCGCTGGTCGTAATACTTGACCGATAGCCGCTGGAGCTTGTCGTACAAATCCCGCCGCAAATCGAAGATCACCCGTTGCTCGAAACGGTTGTTGAGCTGGAGGCGCAAAACGTTGAACAAGTCGCGCAGAAAAAACGAGGCGAGCACAAGTCCCGTGAACAGCCCAAGCAAATTCCCGCGCCTTGCCGAGATCACCTCGTCAATGAACAGCTGGGTCAACTTCGGAAACGCCAGGCCTGCCAGCGTCGAGACAACGGCGCAGGCGATTGTGCCAATGGCAAAACGCGGGTATCGGCGGATGTAGACGAAAATGCGCGCAAAAATCTCCCACGCGCCCCGTTTCCGCGCGACCATCGTCTCGTCGTTCTCGGTGTCGTGGTGAGCCATTCGGTTTAGATTACCCAAGCCGCCGAATGGTTGCACGAGGTAATTGAGTTCTTACCGGTTTTCGGTTTCAACCGGACGCCTGTTCCACCAGTGTGAACTCGCCATGAAAGTTTCCCGTTTGGTCGGTAAATGACCCGGACCATCGGCTGGCTGATATCGCGTTTATTGACGCGCACGGCCGCCAGGTGGGGACTGGGGGCAGCTCCTTCGGTTCAGCCATCCGCACGTACGCGTTCCAAGAGGATATACCGTCCAATCTGCAACTGTACGTTTATCTGGCCGAGCCCGCCGCGATCAGGGCCATTCCCGTCAAGATCGAAAACATCGAACTGCCGTGAACGGCCGATTGCGCCGCGACGGATGAAAGACCGCGCTGCGTGCCGGCGACCAGGGCCGGGGCAAGTGCAATGCCGCTCTGCCTTACTTCCCGTTGAGCCAGTCGACCACCTTGCGGGACTCGTTGCCGAACAACACGCGGACCGCGATCCGGATTTCGTCGTGAGATCCGGAGGAACGATGCCATCGTTGCTTGAGCGACCGAAACCACGGGTCGTACGGCCTGATGGTACAATACACGGCGCGTCGTTCGGCGACCCTGGGCGTCCGGCTGCCCGACAGGAGCTTCCGCATCTGGTCGAGCTTGATCGGCTTCGACGTGAACGCCTCGGCAGGCATGCCAAGACGGTAGGCGATGGATTCAATTCCTTTCAACGAAGGCACGCGATTGCCGGAACTGAAATCGCTCACGGACCCCTGGCTGATGCCGAGTTGCGCGGCGGCCTCCATCTGCGTCCAGTCCGCCGCCGTCAGCAGCATGCGGAAGTTGGCCGTGAAGAGACGGCGGGAATCGGAATTTGATTTTACTCTTGACATGGCTATCCCCTTTCGATATACGGAGTTACGATATGGCGTATGTGTGCTTGCATCGGCTAGCTATGGAGCCAACCATAATCCCGGCGCAAATTCAAGCACGAAACGACGATGGTTTAAATTCCGATAGCCTCTTGGTCGACAACGTCTGATAAGCGACGTCACGATGAGAGCCAAGCGCGGGAAATTGCCGAGGTCGGGGCCGTCCGTTTTCCGACAGTTGTGGTTCATCCAGATGAACCCCTCGCCCATCAATGGCGAAGTTCATCTGCGCATGGAACGGCCAGGGGCGTGGGTGTGCGTGGCTGACGCATCAGAACTGATCACTTGCTCCGTCCAAAAAGTCCACAACCTCTGCGAAGAAGGAGCGCTGGAATGGCGATGGCTCGACCACAAAGGGTCCGGCGGCAAGAAACTCGTTCTGGTTGACTCGATCCAGCGCTATATCACGAAAGGCTCCTAGGACCAGACCGTCCCACGAATAACCCGCGCGACGCCGGCAGATTCTACGGCGTCTGCCCCCCCGCCCACAAACTCGCCCCGCAACCACGCGCGCGCGCCGTCCGGCGACTCGGGCTCTCCCGACGGTCACACTGTGACCGTGCTGGCCAATATTCGTGCTTTGACACCGGTTCGACAAACTGTCGCCTCGGAGATGCCGCCTATGCCATCGTGTCAACGGCGTCGATATCACCAACGCGCCTGTTCTTCGTGCAATCTCCTTCGGATGAGGGCCTTGCATCTCCACATGAAACAGATCCATCGCGCTGGCATTTTCCATGCAGTATCAACGTTGTGGTGGTATATTATGATGAAGGGTAAGGTGTATGGGTCAACATGTGCTGAGAATCTCCACTCCGGTGTTCCGGGCGTTGCGACAACGAGCCCCCCTGTTTACAGCCTGGTCTGACGAGAAACCGGGTTCCACGCAACAAATTGTCGTCGACGACGACGTCTACAACGAAATCATCGACCGGGCCATTGCCAAACGAAAAACAATCGATGACGTTTTCCTGGAAGCCTGTGCGAGAAACTGTGGACGTTCCTGACCCGGGCAACCGGCCCGGATAGAGGCGCGGAACCGCTCCGTCATGGAGTTTCGCCCACACGGAGATAGACGGCATCAGAGAGCGCGACGAAACTGGGGGGGGCACCAGACACAAACGGAGAGCCGAGGCTCAACTCGCCCATTTGAACTCCCCGAACCGCTCCCAGGTGCGGCTCACCGCCTCCCGGCACCCTGCCCGCCGAGAGAGCTTCACGGTAATCCCGCGCCAGTCGGGCCGCGTTAGAAGTTGCGGCCTCTGCTCCGGTTCTCTCCATCCAGCACGACATTGACGTAGCTCCCAAACGCTGGTACAAGTGCGTCGTTGCCGCCGTGGCGGAATTGGCAGACGCGCTGGACTCAAAATCCAGTGCCCGCAAGGGCGTGTGGGTTCGATTCCCTCCGGCGGTACCTCTTGGGCCGGTTGGGACGACGGTCGTCAGCCACGAGTTGAACCCGGTCATACAGGTCTTGGGACACGATCGGCTCGAAACTCCCCCGCACCTTGAGCCCCCATTTCTCCACGACAATCCAGCCGGCATAGATTGGTCGCCGCAGCATCTTCGAGAAGTCGTACAACGTGAGCTTGGCCCCCTCCGCCGTTGTTAGCCCCATGCTCGTGACCTTGTTCAACACATCCTGCTTGCTGTGCAGCCCCGTTGCGTACAATCGAAAGGCTTCCTCAATCAACGGCGCGCGCTTCACATCGGGCACAAGTGTCGCCTCTTTGCGGTCGTTGCGCTCGTTGCAGAATCCGAGCGGTGCGGGGAACGGCCAGCGGCCCTTCTCCACTGCCGCCCTCATACCCGCCTTGCAACGGTCGGCTCGTTGTTCATTGTCCAGTTGGTTCGCGCCAGCTAGCATGGTCTGAATAAAGCGTCCTGCGGCTGTATCCTCAAGCCTCTCCTGCACGCTATGCAGGCGAATCCCGGAGCCGCCCAGGGTGAACGTCACGTTGAGATGATCGCGGGCATCACGGGCGAAGCGGTTGGTGTGATAAACAACGACCGCGCCGATCTTGCCCTTGTTCCGGCTGCAATAGTCCAGCATGGCCTGAAACTCAGGCCGGTCTGTCGTTTTGGCGGACTCGCCACGCTCCTCAAAGATCCGGTCGACGTCGAATCCGTTCCGCTGGCAGTGGGCTTGACACTCGCGGCGTTGCAAGTCGAGTGACAGGTTCTTGGTCTGCTCCTCGGTCGAAACTCGTGTGTAAATCACCGCCTTCATTTTGCTGCCCTCCCCTTCCGCTCGCTGCGTTTGCGACTCGCCCAGCCCTTCTTAGCAAGGCGACGGTAGAACTCCTTCCCGCCCCGTCGCTTGGTTTCACCTGTGGTCTTGCCGCCCTTCGCGCCGATTCGGGCCAAGTATTGCTTGATTGTCTCGTCCATGGTCGTGCTCATTAGAGCGCAAGCCGATTGCGCAGTCAAGCACTGTGCGGCGCGGTCGATCAGATTTTCCGGCTGGGGCACTGCGGCGATGCTCGCTGATGTAGGTGTCGATGATGATGTCGGCCAGCCCATCCACAAGAGCTACCAAGTCCTCAACCTGGGAGTCGGTCATCCCAACGGCCTCGTCTCCGAGCAACTCTCGGGCTTGTTGAACGGTCAAGCTCATTGACCGTTTCCAAGGCTGTGAACGTGGCGGTTTCGTTGCATCGCAGGAGCACGTTAGCACGCCAAAAATCGAGACTTGGCAGTGCGCCAAGGTCGGGTGTTGCAGGGCGTATACCCCGTTTTCTCCCTTTGGCTATGCTTGCACAAAATTCTCACTTTTTTGCTGGACAGGTTTTGGAAGGCCTCCGGGACAATCTCCAGAAGCGACAAATCCGCGCGTGAAGTCGTAGGGGCCAGGCCGGTGGCGGAATGTTGAGAATGCAGAAATGTGGAGTTGGGACAGCCGGGGCTGATTTCACGGGCTGCGCCAACTGCTCAACTCAACATTTCTGAAATGCCTTTTGTTTCGACTTTACAACGATTCCAGCCATTGAATGAGGTTTTCGCTTACCCGCCGTCGCGCCGCTGCGGCGGCCCGGGCGACAATGGGACCAGCAGCGGCAAGCGCCGCCCGCTTGGCCTCCAAATCCAACGCCAAGTATTTGTGAGTGGTGTTGATGCTGGCGTGTCCGAGCCAGTGGGCAATCGTGCTCAAATCGACTCCGGCTTTGAGCAGGTGAACCGCCGTGCTATGGCGCAACACGTGGGGATGAATACGTTTCTTGGCCAACGCCGCACACGAGTTGGCGGCGTGCCGGGCGTGACGCTGCACAATGAGCCGCGCGCCGAACCGCGTGAGCCGACCGCCCTGACGGTTGCAAAACAAAGGCTGGGGTTCATCCAGCTTCAACCCTGTTTTGTGACAGAACTGTCGGATCAGTTTTGCCGTTTCCGGCCACAGGGGACAGATGCGCTCTTTTCTTCCTTTGGCGAGGAACTTGATGGACGGGGGCGGGATCAACCGCAGGTCGGTTGTGTTTAAGGAAACGATCTCCTGAACGCGGGCGCCCGTGTTGAACAGGACGGTCAACAGCAAATAATCGCGTCGGCCCAGCGGGGTGGACCGATCCACCGCCTCCAAGAGCTGGCGCAGTTCATCGGCGTCGAGGTAATCCACGGTGCGTTGCGTGGTCCGCTTGAAGGGAACGCTCAAGACACGTTGGGCCTGCAACAAATGCTCGGGATATTCGCGCCCCAGATACTCAAAGAAGCTGTGGATGGCGGTCAAGCGGACGTTGCGTGTTGCGGCCTGGTTGCCGCGCTTGCTCTCCAGGTGGTCCAGAAATGACCTGACGATCTGCGGACTGAGATCCGCCACGGTGAGTCCGGTCAGGTGGCGTTTGGTTCCTGTGGCAAAGTGAAGGAGCAACTTCAAGCTGTCTCGGTAGCTGAGGATCGTATGCGGGCTGCAAGCGCGCTGCTGCGGCAGGTAATCGCATAAAAAGCCCTTCACTGCTGCCGACAGAATCTCTGCGTCGGTTCGTTTCATCGGACACCTTCCATTCGCGCGGCTGCTCGGTCAGTCGAGGCGAGCAGTGAGCCAGCAATGTGTCGACGGAAACGGTCGCTGGCGACGCACTGCAACTGTTCGGTGAACTTGAGGTAGTAATGAGTGCCTGAGGGTGTGACGTGTCCCATGTAGCGCGACAATCTGGGCAGAGCGGCCTGTGGATCGTCGCCGGCCCGGTAGCTCCGACGCAAGACTTCCACGGCAAAGCTATGGCGCAGGTCGTGAAAACGCGGGGGCTTTCGATGCCCGTTCAATACCCCAGCCGCGTGGCAGACCCGATACCAGGTTCTCCCAAATGGCCGGGTGGAAAGCGAACGACTGTTTCCCGCCTGCGAACTCCAGACCAAAGGCGATTGGGGACCGAGGGGGATTCCTTTGCGGCGGCGTTGCTGGAGATAGTGCTGCAAAACGTCGGCCAATGATGGCGAGAGCGGCACCAGTCGCGATTTGTTGAACTTGGTATGGTTGATCCGTAACAGCCTTCGCTCGACATCGATCTCCCCGATGCGCAACCGGAATAGTTCACCCGAGCGCAGCCCGCAGCAATACAGCAACAGAACCGCCAGCCGCATGGTTTCGCGGCGTAGTGGGTTCTGAGGCGTGGGCCGAGCGATTCGCGTCGCTTCCACGAGGCGGGCGACATCGGACGGAGAGAGAAGACAGGGCGCTTGGGGAGCCGAGGGCCTGGGAAAAGTGTGCTCATCGGGAATGAAGGTTCTCGGCTGAATCCGGGCCAAATACAGACAGAACTTTCTGACGCACATCAACCGCATCCGAGCTTTGTCACCGGACACGCGAAGAATCTCCCCGCTCCACGCTGTAAACATTGGTTCGGTAAAAATGCGGTTTTCTGGAAACTGGCGAGCCAGGACGAAATCGAGACTACGCAAGACCGACTCCACTCGTTGGAACTTTCGCCCCAAAGCGCGATGCAGTGAGACGTAGGCTTCGATTTCTTTCCTAAGAAAACTGTGGCAGCCGCCCCGAGAATCCGTCACAGTGCCAGCGGGCCGCCGGTTTGCCGCCGGAATTGGCGGCAATGAGCCAGACACCAACTTCAAGGGGACTGGCGCATGTCGGAGATTGGCTGTCGGCACCGGCAGCGCCACCTGTCTGAGATCCTCCACGTCCAACCGCAGGTAATGCACACTGGAGTTGAGATCCTGATGTCCCAGAACATCGCTGATGGCCTTCAGCGACGCGCCGCCGCGCAGCAAACGCAAGGCGCGAGCGTAGCGGAGACTGTGAAAGCGTCGGGTGGGCAGCGCAATCCCCGTGGTCCGGCTCGCTCTTCCCAGGACATGGTAGACCCCAAACGGACTGAGTGGCCGCAATGGCGCGGACTGACAGAGGAACACATGGCGCAACGAGCTTGTGGGACGCCCGCGCTTCAGGTAGCGAATCAAGGCGGTCTCCACTTCGTTGGTGAGCGGCAGCCACAAGGTTCGCCGCAGCTTGGGTTGCGTGATCCGAAGCTGGCGTTTGCGCCAGTCGATGTCATCCAAAGTCAACCCGGCCACTTCCGATCGGCGCAGCCCATACGTGGACGCCAACAGCAAGATGGCAAAATCTCTGAGTCCTTGGGCGGTGGTCTGGTCGAGCTTGCACAACAGTTGTTGGAGTGTCGGCCAGGGAATGACCGGTGGTGTGTGCTGATCGCGATACACCCAAATCGTATCGAGTTGGAGATGCAATGGACAAGAAAGCGCCCCTCGCTCAAACTCCCACCGCAGAAACTTCCGAATGGTTGCGACCACTTGCCTGAGACTGTCCGGGTCGTGGTGGCGGGCCATCAGAGCCAGGAACCGGCGCACTCGTTCCAGTGTGATCTTCCCAATGGCGGCTGGGCTGTGGTCGAAGCCGATGAACCGAAGAAACAACCGCAAATGTCGGCGGTGTCTCTGCCAGGTGCTTTCGGCCAGACCGCAATCGTGGTGCAGATGTTCGACCATCTGCCGGATGAGCCGGTCGGAAGGACGTGGCCTCTGTAGTCGTCCCGACTTCAACCCCTGACGGTCTTCGAGAAACCGGCCAAAAGTGCCAATCCCATTGGCCAAATAGTGTTTGCGACTTCTGAAACGACGCACGGTTGCCTGCACATCGTCGGCGGTTAAATCCCGCGATGATTGGATGCCTCGGCGAAGCAACCCAGGCGCGAGCCGCCGCAACGCATACAGGTAGAGCCGAACCGTTTGGTACTTGTACCCTTTGCCCAGCGACCATCGCACGAAGTCATCGAGGCCGCGACCAAATAGCGGCAGCCGCAAATAGCGTTCGTGAGATCGTGGGCACACTCGAACGAGGAATGATGATGTGTTCATAGGAGCCAGAGAATGCCCTCTGGCCCCGGTCTTCAGAAATGTTGAGTTGAGGAGATGGCGCAGCCGATGAAATCAGCCCCGGCGACCCCAACTCCACATTTCTGCGTACTCAACATTCCGCCTGTTATGTGGAACTCCACATAATTGGCGCAGCGAGCACGGTCAAGAAGTTCTCTGGGGAAGCAAGTGATTTTTCATTGGAGTTATTCACAGTTGATCAGTTCTTCCTGGCCCAACGCGGGCACGGTGTTGCGAACGCAAAACCCTACGAGCACGGCACAGCGGTCGGACTGCGCTGTCAAGGCAGACCGCAGCGACGCGAGGAACGCCTTGTACAGCACGAGCAGCGCGACCGCTGTTCGGTTTAACAGCCGATCAGGATGCATCGCCCACCGCTGGTTGGTCTGGCTGCAATTGTAGTACCCATGATCCATGGTGTAGTTGGTTTTGGGCATGAAGCGCGGCGTCGTAGGGCGTGTGATTACGGATCATGGCTGCGAGGATCTTCAGCCAGCGCATACCCAGGCAGCGCAACGCGCAGGCATGACTCTGGCCTTTCTGGCGGTGAGCCGCGTAATAGACCTGCGCCCAATCACAGTAATGACGGCTCAGATCCACCCACAGGTGGACGGCGCACCGGAGGGAGCGATTGCATTGGCGGCGCAGATAAACGACGGACACCCTGCCTGATTGATAACTGACTGGAGCCATTCCCGCCAAACATTGGAGGACCTGCGGCTGCTCTGCCAACGGCTGCACCGCAAGTAGCTCGCCCAAGAGCCGTGGAGCCAGCTTCGGGCCTGCGCCGGGTAGTGACTCAAAGAGCCCGTGCGCGGGATGTGCTTGAAAACATTCTTCGATGAGAGTGCGGTAACGGGCTAGTTGCCGTTCCAACGTGCATAGCATCTTCGCCAAGGCAATGGCCAACGTGCTCTTGGCGGCGGTCACGGCCTCGTGGCCACAAAACTGGTC
This sequence comes from Verrucomicrobiota bacterium, assembly GCA_003164675.1. Lineage (GTDB taxonomy): Bacteria > Verrucomicrobiota > Verrucomicrobiia > Palsa-1439 > Palsa-1439 > Palsa-1439. The sequence continues at coordinate 34,059 of PLTX01000085.1, forward strand.
GGCTTCGGCAAAGATCGCCAAGCGTTTCTCGTTCATCTGCGGACGATACAGTCCATGCGTGTGCAAGAACTTCTGCCATCGGTGCCGACCCGCTTGTACCAAGGCCTGCGGCGTGGGGAACGTTTCGACAAAGGCCCACGCCGAAGGCGCACACCAATCGTCGAACGCTTCCAGCGCGGCCGGATAATACTCGTAGAGCGCTTGTTGGAGCTGGTTGATCAAGGCGGTGCGTTGCCCAATCAATCCCACTTCATCCCGACATAGCAGCCGCAGTTGCTGCACCAACGGCTGCGGTGCTGTCAGCGCGTGCCAACTGTCGCCTTCCAGGCGCAAGGCATCCGCCAATGCCCAGCAATCCGCCCGATCAGTCTTGGTGCCGCTGGGTAGTTTGCGGGTCCGATACGACTTGGAACTGCGCGGATGTACCGGGTAGACGCGATAGCCCAACGTCACCAGCCGCTCGATGGCCGCATTGTGGCCGGTTTCGACTGCGAGGGCCAACTGGGGAAACTCAGCCAGTTTCTGACGGCAAAGGGACCAACCTTCGGCGGTGTGGTCAAACCGGAACTCAGTGACGATTCTTCCAGTGCCGTCCAAAACCAGTACATCGTGATGATCCTTGCCCCAATCCAACCCGGCGAAGTGTGTGATCTCAGCCCATGGAGTCTGCATACGTTGCCTTTCCTTTCTCTTGGTTGCGGCAGCCTCGTCCTGGATGACCCGGTTCATAGTCGAGCTAATACGGCGGCCCTCGTGGGGCGAAGTTCTCTCAGACTTCTGAACGCGAGCCGCCGGTGTCGCCGGTTTTCTTGACTTAACCCTCGCGGGGTGTCTGGACCGTGACCGTATCGACTCCGCGGCAGAACCGCTGCCAGCCACAGTCTTACCATGAACCGCTTCGGTGGTGACTGCGGCGGCCAAGTTATTCACAACCTCCCTTCGCTCCGCTTGGGGGCTCCGCTTCGGTCGGCTGTGAACAACTTGCATAACGGTATTAGCTGGACCGCAGGCACGAGGAGGAGCTTGACGGCGCACAGCGAGCCGTATAATCGGCTGGCACCGCTTCACGCGTCCTTGATGGCCAATGCACCTGCATCATTCGACCATAAGTAGCACGAGGACATTACGGGGAGTGTGTAGGTACTACACCGGATGTCCGGTGGACGCAGTGAGAATCCTTCGCGGACAGCAAGTGGAGTAGCCGAGGAATGTGAGACGAAGATGCGTGGACAATTTCAGACCGTGGCCAGTCTGCGGACGGGAAACGTTCGCGACCACGGATAGTCCTTGGGCAGGCCGTTGCAGTGGACTGTGGACTGCCCGATCTCGTGAGCAAGAGGCGTATTCATCGCGACTTATTCGCGGACACAGAAACGTTGGGTCGCCAAGGGGTAGGGCTTACCATGCTAAAATGCCGTTTTTATGGCAAGCGAAAGTTCCGTAACGTTGCGCCACGAGTGCATGGGATTGAGGAGAATTGCCGCAGAATTGAGGCTTCTGGCTGTCCGTGACGAGCAGCGAAGCGCACAGCCAGGGACAGCGTAGTGCGACTGCACTCTTTTGAAGCGAAGCAGGCGCGTTGCGGGCATGTCGCTTGCCAATCCAGCAACGCGCCATGACGGGAACGGGCCTGCAAGCAATGAACCGTCGAGTCAGCGGCGAAGATTGCAGCGCGGCTGCGTGCAACATACCGTCAGCCATTCGACTTTTCTTCCGACAGCCGAGCGGTGTTCACTCGTCAGTCCGTGGTGTGGCCACGCGTTATTCACCGATCAGGCAGTCCGGCAGCCATCGAGCAGCTTCGTCGCCTCCTGGAGGAGGGGTAAGTGTCTAGGCTGAAATTTGGTTTTTCTGGCGCACCATTAGCCTTGCCAAGATGGTCACTTTCGCGTGGCGGAAGACAGGCTTTTCACCGCGACATTCGCGTTAGAGTGCAGACCAATGGACCTTCCCTGTCGGCAGCGTGTAGGCCTACTGTGTTCCTCACGCTGACTGTGTTAGCAATGATTTTATGGGATGCGCGCTTGTGCCTCAGCTCCGCGATGCCTTCCTTGAACGGCATAAGCAGCAGTTGATTGCCTGCCACTTTTGGTGCGTGGTTTCTGACGGCGCTGGCGAATTTGATCTGCGACGGATCTGCGACAGAACGCTTTTTCATAGCTTCCAATCTCTGCGGTCGCCCCATCGTGAAAATCTAGCGGGAGCTAGAGGTAGCGCGTCTCTTGTAAAATGCGCTAATCTGGCGCACGAATGGCAACTGTCGCGTGAACAATCTCACGGGTCCACAGTGACTCGCCGATGTACATGATGTGACCGCCGGGAACCCGTTATTGTCCACACTCTGTACGCGCATGTGTCAAATACGTTCCACGAAACAGGTACAGACAGGCCACGCCGAGTACACGGACACGCCACGCACACAATCAGGCTCGGGCCACGCGCTGTCCACTCATCGACCAAGCATTGACCACCACACGGCATCGCATTGGATTCCCAATTTTCGCGCAGCCGCCGTTCAACCAAAATGTGCACAGAATGAGCACCGGGAAGCCCACCCTATGCGGTTGGGTTACAGATCGGACGCTTTACCCCTACGCATCAGCGTAGGATTTCTGTCTATGCGACGGCAGCCATCTGGCAGCGATGTTGACCAGCGTTGACCGGTGTTGATTTAGTTCAACGCCGTTTCATGCGTTTCAATCCTACAGACAACATTCCGTAACGACCCTATGCGCACCCGTACAACCGCTTCGGTGGCCGTGAATGAGCATGGCATGGCGATGGATATGGACTGCCCACAGATAGTGCCTACTGCTGTACTGTCCATGTCCACACGAAAGACATCCATCTCTACGGCACGAGCCGGACGCGGTAGTGGCGCGGGGGAGAACTTGTGGCCGCGCCAAGGTCGAGATAATTGGTCGTGGTGAGATCGCCGCCCCTGCCGATGATGATTGGGCTGATGTCGATAAAGTTATCGGGGCCTGACGCGGCTTGGACAACGTTGGTCGCCCCGCCAACGGTCTGCCAGGTGATGAGTGTGTCATGGCCCTGCACGGCAACGCTGGTGATGTGAAACGCATCCGCAGGGGGCTTCGGATCCACGTAGTATGCATTCGTCTGCGCGCCGTCGCCGTAGTGGTCGCCCGTGAAATACACCTCGCCGGCGCGACCGATCAGCAACCGCATCGGTCCGGGAAACGGTACGACACCAAAGGCTCTCTGGCCGGAATCGAACGTGTCGTTGGTGATGTCGATGCCGGGCCAGACCACGAACTCCCGATAGTAGTAATTGCCCTTGCGCGGGACGTTGGACATCTCGCCGAAGTGTTTGAAGCTGAAGAAACCGCCGTCATGCTTTTCGGCGGGGATCGAGCAGCCGTGGCGGATACGCTCAAGGGTGGGCGCGACGTCGATGGGGCCGCTATAGACGAGTTGGCCGAAGTTGTAGACCTGAATGCAATTCGTGCGCCCGATGGCATCGTAGACGACGCCGGCATTGGTCGGCACATTGGCGATGACGGCGGCGACGGAGTAGCTGCTCGGGTTCGCGCTGTCCGGGAAACTCGCCAAGGGCATGGACGCGGCATAACAGGGCCCGGCGAGAACGCACGCCGACACAATGGCGATGCCCAAGCGCACAATCGACTGGCTCAACGATGAGCCGGAGCGACCTGTTCGACAAGCCGAATAGCGATGGGCACGGTGATGGGATCTTTCGCCTTGCCGGATTGCACGAACCGGGTGAAGGCACCGGAAGCGGATTCGTCGGCGTTGTCGCTGAGGACGCGGATGATGACACAGGGGACGCCGTTGGCCTCGCACACCCGCGCGATGCCAGCCGAAACCATGTCCACCGCATCGGCATGAAACGTTTCCCGCAGCCAGTTCCGTTTCGCCGTGCTGGCAATAAACGAATCGCCGCTGACAAGACGGCCCATGCGAAGGGAGGCTATCGGCTGTCCGCTCTCAGCGCTCGGCTTGTCAATGCCCGGTGGCGCAGGCGCCTGCCCTACAATAGCGGTAGCTACCCCCATTGCATTGCTCTGCAACGCCTCGCACCTCGACTGAGCCGAGGCAAGCTTCTCCGCGGCCGGGGCTGGTTCGAAGCCTGCCGTAGTCTCCTTCCCTTCCTGATGATTCACGACATTGGTCACAATGAGCAAATCGCTCACGTGCCAGGCATCATTGAGGTTACCGGCTACACCGATGGAGATGACGCGGTCGATCTTGTACCGGGTCAACAACGCCTGCGTGACCATCGCCGAATTCAGGTTGCCCGCGCCGGTGCGGACGATGTAGAGCTTCTCTCCCGTGTGATAGCCAATGGAGACGCGGTGCTGGGCGAGTTCAACGGACTGCCCGACCATACGCACTTCCCGGGACAGCGCACTTTGTTCCGCCGGCAATGCGACGAGGATGGCCGTGTCGGCAAAGACTGAGCCGATAAACAGAACTGCGAGAACCAGAGTAGCGGATGCAGCTTTCAAAGCGGCGAATGCCAAGGGAGGTATCAGCCTACTCACGAACCGGCCTTCAGTGATCCTTTGGAGCTGTCTCCTTCTGTTGCAGTTTGGAAATCGCCTCCTTGGCAGTCCTCGCAACTTCCGGACGATCGTCATTGAGCAACGGTTCCAAGTCGGGAATCACGCTCTTGTCCCTCATGAGCATGAGAGAATTCGCGGCCCACATCCGTACCTGCCAAACCGGATCGGACAAAAGCCTCGCGACGTAAGGCAGCAACTCGGGTTTGGCTGGATCCGAACTCCATATTCCTCCAGCCGCCGCAACAGCTTTTGCACGCTCGTAGGGGTGCGAACTCTGCATGTAGGTAATCACAAACGCGACCTCGTTTGAGGTTAGGTAGGAGTATGCGTTTTGGCCTTGCGCTTGTCGCGCCTCAAGGTTAGTGAGGATGCCAGTGAGTTCAGCGTCGAACGCTTTGCATTCGGGCGTCGCTTTCCATGCCTCATCCCTTTTCCAAAGTCCATCGTCTTTCTGGGAATCGTTAGGAGGCGTGGAAGGCCTCTCAGGCGCTTGTTTGATATCCATTTGTTGTGTTGCCGCCGGAGACTCGTGCGTCGGGGACGCGGTCCGCTGGCGACTTAGCCAAATGGCTACTACTGCGAGTGATAGCAAAACCAAGGCGGCACAAAAGGAGATGCTCTTTTTCACAAAACGCTCATGCTCATAGTACAAGTATAATCAATGGCCCAGTCGACCTTTGTCAACGGCAAACGAGTCATGCGATACCTCGCTGTCATCGTTCCGGGATGTCATGATGTGCAATTTGCGATGCAACCGGTCGGGCCGTCTATGCAAACCGCTATAGCCGCAGGGACAAGGCCGCTTCCGTTGCAGCAACTTTTGCACTGTTCTACCTGGGTCGGGCTGTTGCTGGCGCAGCATGAACCCGCCGACTGTCCTCCACCACATCCCTGACACGCTGGGCTACCGGTAGGACAGCAGCTCGTGCACCCTCCGCCGCCGCCATCGTCCTCTCCGTTGAATGGCCCAGCGTATGATGTCTCCGGGGTGCGGGTAACGCACACTCCAAGAGTAAGAATCGACACGAGTATGAGTACTCTCAGCGAATACCAGCTTGTGTTGTTGCTCATTCCGGTGCCCCTATTGAGAGTTCAATCTGCTCTGGATGCTCAGGGTCGGCACCTTGCTCACGGCCAGTTGTTTCAGAGCCGCCCCGTCCTGCGTTAGCCCTTGGCCCTGCAAACAGCATCCCCGAAGGTAAATCGCGCCCCAATAGGCCCGTTGTATCCAAACCGACTTGGTTCTTTCCGGCAGGCTGTTGATGACGTCGTCCGTCAACTTCCTGGCGCCGGCGAAATCCCTCGCATTGAATGCCTGGATGGCCAGTTGCAAGCGGCCAAAACTCGCCCAGGGATGTGACGGATATTTCCGGGCGACCCATTCGAATAACTGCGCCGCAGCAGCACTGTTGTTTGATTGGTTCAGAATGGCGAGGTTTTCGCCGAATTTTCCTTCGAGGTCGGCATTCCCTTGCGCCCGAATGAGCAACGCGTCCAAGAGAGCCACCGCATCCTGCTGATTGGTGGTCCCGTAGAGCGCAAGCGCCTTGTAGCCGTAGCACTCGAGATGGTTGGCATCAGCACTCACATCGGCGTCCAAGCCCGGGAATTCGGGGGAATACGCCGCGAAATGGTCCAAAATCCTCTGGAACTGGTGGACATCGGTCATGCGTCTCACCATCCGAAAATGAATCAGCGCGCGCTGAGCGGGGTCAGAGGTGCTGAGGAGAGCCTGATGCGCGAGTGCAAACCCGCTTTCCAAAAAGGTCAGCGACAGCTGTGGATTCCGTCTGTCAAAGTAAAGGCTTATATTTAGCAACACGTTGTAATCCTGAATCGCCGCAGCGCTGTTGGTAATCGCGACGTACGCCAAGTCGGCGGAGTTCGTGTCGCCGAGGGCATCCGCCACATTCAGGGCACTGGACCAGGACTGGACGACAAAACGTTCGTTTTGCGGGAAACGCTGCGGGTACTGCAGATAGATCTGGAGCGCGCCGGGCAAGTCGCCCTGTTTTTCCTTAACTGCGCCGAGTTCGTGAAAAGCAGCGCTGGCCCAAGTCGAGGCGGTGGGGCTGGTGGCTAGTAGTTCGTAGTTAGTGACGGCGGCATCAAGATTGCCCTGTTCCTCGTAGAATTTGCCCAGTCGATACATCCCATAGTCGCAATCTTCAGTATCTGGGAACCCCGCGCACACGGCGGTGAGGTTTGAGAGCGTGGTTGTGACGTCCTCGCTTTGTTTCGCCTGACACTCGGCAAGAAGGAACCAGGTGTCCACCGTTTCACGGGCGGTGGGCAAGGTCACGGCGCACAGGGCGGCGTAATTGGTCTCGGCCTCAGGCCAGCGCTCGAACTTGCGGGCGTTGCTGGCCAGTTCGCGCAAGGCTTGCAGCCGGCTCGCCGCGTTGTCAGAGAATAGATCGACAATCTGCTGGTCGAGGACGCGCCACAGCGGGTGGTTGCGATGCTTGAGCACCCGTTCGGCGTCTTGAAGAAAGGCCAGTTGGAGATCTCCCGCGCCGGCGAACTGGGCCTGACCATTTTGAACCCATTGCGCGGCCTGATCGTCCTGCTTCTGAGACAACAGGACATCCAGCAGCCCGGCGTAGGCTGAGGCCTGCTCGGGGTAAGGGTTGGGCAAGGCGATCACGGTCAGGAAATTGGTGAACGCGAGACCGTCCTGGTCCATAGCGTAGGCGATGTTGCCGAGCAATACCGTCGCGCGACGGGCGTATGGGTTGCTGAGGCTGTCCGCAGCGGTGGCAGTGGTGGCCCATTGCCACGCGTCGGCCAGATCCGCGTGGCGGTAAAAGGAATCGGCGATGGCATAGGCGGTCTTGCAGCGGGTTAGCGCGACGGTTTGGGTCGTAACCACTGCTGGATCGATGATGATGGTCGGGTCCGAGGGCGCGAGAGTATTCACCGCCTGCTGGTAGATTGAGGTGGCGAGGGTTTGGGCGGTGGTTACGTCATTGCTTTGCAGAGCGGCCTCCAGCGGGGAGAGGCTGATGTCGAGCCTGATTTTATGCTTGGCGTGGGCGAAGGCAGGGGAAGCACAAAGACAGAGTGTAACGACGATGGCCATCAAACGACTGAGATGTTTCGACCTTTCGACTACGCTCAAGGCAAACAGGCTCATGACAGGGTTCCCGCGCATCTCCTCCGCATCCCGCGCTCGACGAGCACGGCTACAGTTACGACGAAAGTGGCCCGGGGCTTACGCCCCGGGGGTGACCGCCCCAATCCTTTCACAAGGCTTGGGACAGCCAAAATCGCTCACGCGTTGGCGACGACGCCAAATACGGCGTTCACATCGACACCGAGAGCCTGCCAGTGATGCAGGTCACGACGAACGCGTTGATCAAAATCCTTGCGATGGCAAAACAGCGCGTACTGATCCATGCCGTTGACCAGCGAGCGTGGCAACGGCACGGCTTTGAGCCCATACACGAAGCCGCGGTGCGGACGGCGGGCGCGGGCGGCTTCGATGCTGGGAAAAATCTTGTTGGCCATGTGATTGGTTTCGGCTCTGTCGTACTTGCGGCCCGGCCGACCGCGCTCGAT
>PLTX01000013.1 GCA_003164675.1 Verrucomicrobiota bacterium
TCGTCTCCGGCATCGTGAGCACGATCTTGTACCCGCGGGCTGCGGCGACAAAGGCCAGCGCGATGCCGGTATTGCCGCTGGTCGGTTCGATGATGGTGACGCCGGGTTTGAGCCGTCCTCGTGTTTCGGCGTCCCAAATCAACGCCGCGCCGATGCGGCATTTGACCGAGTAGGACGGATTGCGGCCTTCGATCTTGGCCAGCACCGTGGCGTTCGCGCCGCCGGTGACGCGATTCAATTTAACCAGCGGGGTGTTCCCGATGGAGAACGAGTTGTCTTCAAAGTAATGTTGCTTGCTCATGTTCCCTCCGTTGCCGCCACGGGGGAGGACTGCCTCCCGCCGTGGCAACAGGTCGGTTTCGTAATGTTAAAATTCCCATTTCGTGGTGACGCCCCAGACGCCGTCGGCCTCGTGATTCAACACGTTGCCGAAGTGGCCGTAACCGGCGGCCAGGGTGAAATGATTATTGACAACATAGGCGGCGTCGATCGTCCACCAATCGCCCTCGGCTTTCACCAAATTGCCGATGGGTTTGTAATCGTTCGGCTGCTGGCGGTATTCGGCGGCCAGCGCCAGATTGCCGGTAACGAATACTACCACGTTGCCCTCGAAGAGGAAGTTGTAACTGGAGGTGAATCCGCCCAGGCCGTTCCAGACGCCCTCGGTCGCGCGACCGCCGGCTTCGATGAGAACTGGCCGCGGCAATTGGGTGATCAATTTCGAGGCGTAGAGCGTGAAGTCCGTGCCGTCATGGTGCTTGAGGCCGGCCAAGCTCAGGGCGCCGCCGAGGTTCTTGTCGATTTCGTGGATCCCGTCGTTGTACTTGTAATGAACGCCGAGGGTCAGCGCTGGAATCCATTTTTCATTGAACTCGCCTTCCGTCAACAATTGCAGCCGAGCGTTGAAGTTGTGCAACTGGACTTCTTCCCGACTGATTTTGACCGTGGTGGCATTCTGAATCGCCTGCGGCAGATCGCCCAATCCCAGTCGATCCCATCCGTAACCGAGTTCGAGCCGCTTCCACGGCGATTCGGTCACCGTCAGCGCTTCCAGGTTCACCTCGTGCCCGAGGTTAACGTAGGTGAAGCCAACAGACGGACGGCCGACCGGCTCGCCGTTGCGCGGCGGGTTGACGATATAGGCGGACAAGGTCGAGAAAATTCCGCCATTGCCTTCAATTTGATGCAAGGGCAACGGGGCCGGCTTCTCCGCAGGCTGGGCTTTCTCGACCGGTTGGGCTTTCTCCGCGGGTTGGGCGGCTACCGGTGGCGTGTTGGTGCCGGCATCATCGGCGCGCGCGGCGCGCAGGCTCACGAACAATTGGCTGGCGGCAATCAATGCGGCCAGTACGACGCGACTGGATTTCATAACAGTGGCTATTCTCCTCTGCCAAAACTTCCAGTCGCCTGGCCAGTTCCGCTATCATCTATTGAGTTGTTCGCCTCCAGTGAGTCTGGACGGCGTCAAATCCCTTCCATGGACCGCAGGCTGCCTTCGCCTTCGAGACGGCTGGCTTCGTTGAGGCGCAGCTTTTCCGTTCGCTCGATCTGCACCACCCGGGCGTTGTGAACCACAATCTGCACAACGCCGAAGCGCAACGATCGAACCTGCCGCCGCACGATGGCCAGCCAAGCGCGTTCTTCCTCGGTCAGATGGAGGTCTTCTTCTTTCACGTTCTCGTGAGGCAACGCCTGCAACTTCGACGCGCCTCGCTCCCATGCCAGACAAACAGGGTTATACTCTACCATTATGGTAGACAAGGTCAAACTCTACTATATTGATCGATTTATGCAAGAACTTTTTTCGACGCGTAACGCGCCCCACTGCCGGACACCGCAACGTCCACGCCCACAGGCGCTTCCGCCGGGGGGAATGATCGGGGTCTGGCGATGGCGGCGAGGTCGGTCCTCCTTCGCTAAAGCTTCCACCTTCGCCACGGCTTCGGCGGACAAGTCGGAGGACGAGTCGCGGCTTCCGCTACGAAGGCCAAGGCGAATGCGGAGCGGACCCTTCGACTTCGCTCAGGACGAGACCCTTCGACTTCGCTCGGTTCGACGCGGCTCGGTTCGACCCCGATGTAGGAATCGGGGTAAACTTTGCTCACCGCAGGCACCGCAGGCCCTTCGACAGGCTCAGGGTAAACAGGGCAGGCGAAGTAGACAAGAATGCCTGAAGACGTGCCGACCGCGAATGGTCACGAACGAAAGGCGACCCGCCTGAGACGGATTCACTGAAGCAAATGTACCGATCTTGAGATGTACCCCCGCTTGGTGGACTCTCTACTCAGCGAGTTGGGCGCGCACGAGTTCGCAGAGTTTCACGGCCAGCTTGTCCTTCACGGCGTAGTACACGCACTGCCCGTTCTTGCGACGGGCCAGAACGCCGCCGGCGGCCAGCAACGCGAGATGCTTGGAGACATTGGCCTGGGTGGACCCGACGGCCGTTACAATCTCGTTCACACTGCGGGGTTCCTTGCAAACGGCCTGCAGAATCCGCAGTCGCATCGGCTCCCCCAACACCCTGAACCGACCGGCAATCCGATCCAATTCCTCGGCGGTAAGCAGGCGTGTGTTCTTTTCCTTTGACATATAACTATATGATTATATAATTATAGCATGAACACACCGATTGTCCATTCCAAAACGTCCATTACCCCGCGAGAACTTCATCGGCGGATGACCGAAGGACTCCCCATCGAATTGCTCGATGTGCGCACCCCCGCCGAACACGCCACGGTCCACGTGTCGGGGGCCCGGCTGCTGCCACTGGACAAGCTCGACGCGGCCACGGTCCTGAGGAATCGGGGGAGATGCGACGCCCCGCTGTATGTCATGTGCCAGTCGGGAACCCGGTCCGCCAAAGCCATTGAGAAGTTTCAGCAAGCGGGCTTTGAGGGTTGCGTGCAGGTCGAGGGGGGAATCGAAGCGTGGGTAAAAGCCGGGTTGCCGGTGGAACGCGGCGAGTGCAAGGTGTTGCCGCTGATGCGTCAGGTGCAGATTACCGTGGGCATTTTGTCAGCCACGGGTGCGGCGCTGGCGCTGGGAGTGAATGTATGGTTTGCCATCATCCCGCTCGTCACGGGTTGCGGTCTGTTGTTTGCGGGACTCACTGGCGCCTGCGGATTGGCGTTGCTCCTCGCCAAGATGCCGTGGAATCGTCAGCTCGCCTGTCCTTCAAACTCCTGTTGTGATGTGAAGCATTGATTTGGTTGAATTATGAATACTCCCCGTCGAATCCTCATCATCGGTGGCGTAGCCGGAGGCGCTTCGGCCGCCGCCAAGGCCCGCCGCGTGGATGAAACCGCGGAAATCCATGTTTTTGAACGCGGGCCGTATATTTCCTTCGCGAATTGCGGTTTGCCGTATTACATCGCCGGCGAGATTGACGGTCGGGAGAAGCTGATCATCATGACGCCCAAAACGTTTTGGGCGCGGTCTCGCGTGCAGGCCCATGTGAACCATGAAGTGTTGTCGATCGACCGCGCGGCGAGGACGGTGCGGGTCAAGGGCCCGGATGGCAGCGAGCGTGATGTGCCCTATGACAAGCTGATACTCAGCCAGGGAGCGAAACCGATTGTCCCGCCCATCCCCGGCGTCGAGCTGCCGAATGTGTTTACGTTGCGCGACATCCCGGATATGGACCGCATTGCCGAATTCGTGAACGAGCGCAAGCCGCGGCGCGCCGTGGTGATCGGCGGCGGATTCATCGGTCTGGAAATGGCCGAGGCATTCCACCGTCGCGGACTGCACGTCACCGTTGTGGAACTGAGCCCGCAGATTTTGCCCTTGCTGGATCGTGACATGGCCCGCCATTTGCAGGATAAAATCCGTAGACCGGATTTCGATTTCAAACTCGGTGCGGCGGCAGCGGCATTCACTCCGGGAGGCGTGGAATTTGCCGACGGGAGCAAGTTGCCGGCTGACTTGATCCTGCTCAGCGTGGGCGTGAAGGCCGAAGTGGAGTTGGCCAAGGCGGCCGGGTTGGAGATTGGTGTGACGGGCGGTGTCAAAACCAACGGTCGCATGGAGTCGTCCGACCCGAACATTTACGCCGTTGGGGACGCGGCGGAAACGATGCACGCACTGACCGGCGCGCGGGCGCGGATTGCGCTGGCCGGCCCGGCCAATCGGCAGGGACGCATCGCCGGAGCCAACGCGGCCGGCGCGCGAATGATTTATCCAGGCGCGCTTGGCACTTCCATTGTGCGGGTGTTGAACATGACGGTCGGTTTCACGGGGATCAACAGCGCACAAGCCGCCAAGGCCGGGTTCAGTGTGTTCACCAGCCTCACGCGAGACAACAGTCATGCGGATTACTATCCCGGCGCAACCCCGGTGCTGATCAAGTTGATCGCGGAGGAAGGCACGGGAAGGCTTCTCGGGGCGCAGGTGCTTGGCGAGAACGGCATCGACAAACGGGTGGACGTGCTGGCCACGGCCATCGCCGGCAAAATGAGCGTGTTCGATTTGGAAAACCTCGACCTCGCCTATTCGCCACCGTTCGGCGCGGCTAACGACCCGGTGAACATTGCCGGGTTTGTGGCGGGACACATTGCCCATGGGGATGTCGCAACCGTCGCGCCGGAGACATGGCACCCCAACGGCGACTTCCTGCTCGATGTTCGCGACGCCGAAGAATTGGCGGATTTTGGACGACTGGCCAACGCGGTGAACATCCCGCTGACACAACTGCGCGACCGGTTGGGCGAACTGCCGCGCAATCAACGGATCGTGACGTATTGCCAGAAAGGCCAACGTGGCTATCTCGCCGCTTGTTTGCTGCACGGGCGCGGATTTGAAAACGTGGCCAATTTGCGGGGCGGGTTCCTGCAAGCGGCGCTCTGGGACCACGCGATACTCAAATAAGCCGCTGAGGAACTGCTGGACCGGAGTCGGGCGATGGCGGCGAGTTCGGTGCGGCGGAATACGGAGCGGAAGAGGCTGGCAAGAGGCAGGCGGTGACCCTCCTCCCCTCGATATGTCGCTTAGCGATTGCAGCCAGGAGAAACGACGGCTGCGTCTCGTCGGACTCGGCTTATCATGGATGGAACGCGGGCGGTCAGCGTGTCTGACGTGGGGTGCTAAATTTTTAGCATGCCACGAATGGCATTGGTGACGAAGCGGCGGACGAGCGGGTGACGTTTCGCTGGGTCACCTGCGACGGAGAAACACACCGAAGAACCACAGCAGGATCAAGCAGAGAAGGAAGATCGCAATCAGTGCCCGCGTCGGTGTGATTCTGCTTGGATTCTTGGGCTTGTTCTCATTGCGTTCCATAGCGGTCAGTCTACCAGACTTCCCGCTTAACCACCAGCGCGATTCGCCGTACACGCGAGGCATGTCCGGTTATTCTGGCTCCGACTGCCCCGCGAAGGTCACCAGTATAGACGATGTTCGTGGCCCAGGCAAAACCGGTTCGGCCGGCTTGCGGCGGATCCTTTGAGAGGCTCAGGGCAGACATTAGGCGGCGGGAGCGCCCCGAAAAGGATTCGGGGTAAAGAGTCGGGCGATGTTGAGGGGGCCCTTCGACTGCGCTCAGGATAAACCAAACTCGAAATCCGAATGTCGAGGTTCGAAACGCATTTTTCGAGAACTGTTCGCGCAGAACCCCCCTCCCCCGCTGGGGGACAAGTCGCGGCGGCGTGCGGAGCGGAAGAGTCTGGCAAGTCTGACTCTGATGTCTTTATTGTGAACAGTAAGTCTTAGCTGGAGCCGGTTGCAACTGTCAGGTCGTTTTCGCGCTCGGGCTTTTCCTCAACCAGTACTCGTCAATCTTCGTAATTGGTTCATACAGACGTAAATACATTGACCTCGCAACCCCCTCAATTCCTGGAAAGAGAGAGGCATGCGTCAGGTTAGAAGAGATTAATGCACGAATCATCCGTTTGTACGACGCCCTACCTCCCGGGAAATTGTAAACTCTCCACGGCGGGCCCGCGGGATTCTCCGCCGCAGGACACTCCCTAAGCCAACCGTGTATGTCGAGATCAATTCTGCTGGGAATCATAAACAGACCCTGCTGCGCAACTTGGCGCGGATTCTGCCATCGCCCCTCAAAGAACGAAACGAAATCCTTTGTCTGCTCGGTTTTCGGCCTAATGCAAAAGTCGTCCTCTTTGATTTCAAATCGGCGACGCACAACACGGTACGCCGCCATCTGAATCGCTTTTAGATTCAAAGCGTGAACGCTGTACGGCCTGTACTTTTTATCCAGTTCGGCCTCGTCTGGCTTCTCTTCTGAGGCTACGGGTTTGACCGAATCAACCGCCGCAAAAAACAGCGCGGCGTGCGCGCTGTAGGTGAAATCGACCAAGCGCGTAGGAGCGCCGAAGTGCTGCATGATTGCGAGCCAACTTAACAGATCCTCATCATCGGGTAGATGGGTCAGAAAATGGTGCGCCGATTTCTGAAACTTTCGAATGGCGTCGTATTCGCGTATGGCACGACTGGTTTCCCCAATGTTCTTCTGGTGTGTACGATAAAAACGCTTGAGCGACGGTTCGATGTGATACTTAACGTCGGGGTGACCCCGAAACACCCAGTCTCGACAGTGCAAATGGTTGATTTCCCGTACAAATTCTTCGTAGGAACCAACTGGAATCTCCTTGGGGCTCATTTGGTTAAACATGATAGCGTTCTCCGCCGCTATGGGCAAGCACGTCCCAAGTAAGGCTTTCGGTGACCTCAATCTCCACGTTCGGCGCTTCATAGAAGCGCCGCTACATCAGCGCTGCTACAACAGTTTCTTAGTCGTCGTCTTCTGTCGGCGCGTGTGGTGCGAGGTCGGGAGGCCTTCACGCAACGGGGCGGCGGAAGGCGATGCGACCTCACCCCGAAATGGCCACGGGAAGCGAGGTAACCCCGCTCGCCCCGAAAAGGATTCGGGGTAAAGAATCGGGGCATCCACGATTAGAAATTGATTTGACCGGTTATCGGCCATTGTGTATAGTCGGGGTGGTTCTTTGAAAACATGGTTGATGGGACGGCTTGGAACCGGTAGGGTCAATGGTCGTGCGGCCCCGAAGGCGTTCGGGGTAAAAAGCCCGACCCTCCAAGCGGAGGCGACGGCAACCGGTGCGGTTGCCCTACAGTTGGCCTGCGGAAATGGCCGGACCGCGTACGAGGTACGCGGCTACAAGGGAACGGCCGGTTCCGCGCCCGACGGACGCGGCTACAAGGGAACGGTGCTGAGGACGCGCGGCAGACGACCGGCGGACATAGTCCGCCGCTACAGGAGGACAGGACCGCACAATATATGATTCTGCCAAACGAAGCCAATTTTTTGAGGTGCTAGCGAATGTGGATCAAATTGGCTTGCAGATGGTTAGGAGCCTGACTGTGCCATTTTGTCACTTGGCTTCGTTTTTCTAAGAATGGCTTCGTTTGGGGGTCCGGAGGAGGGGTTTGGGGCGAATTGGGGCTGAATTGTGCCCGTTAATCGTCGGCGTCGGGGGCGGTGGGGGCGTGCTGGAGGTTCAGGGCGCGGAGGCCTTTGCCGTGGGGGCCGGCGAAGGCGACGGGGTACGGCGCGTCGACGCCTTTGACGGAATGCCAGAGGATGCGGTTGAGAAGATTGTCGTCGTTGAGGTCGGGTGCGTCGAAGCGCATGGCGGCGAGTTTTTTGGCCCAGTAGAGTTCTTTGCCGTGGAGTTGGGCGATGGGTTTGGGCAGTTCGTCGAGCGGGATTTGGTTGGGCAGAGCCATGTAGGGGGACAGGTCGGGCGCGTTGGTGAAACAGGCGAACATGACCGGCGCGAGCGCGTCCATCTGGTTCATCGGCGGGATGCCGAGGATCAGCTCGATGGTGTGGAGCACGGCGGTCTGGTTGTAGAACTGGCTGATGACCGCGTGGCGCCTGGTGTACGGGCTGACGACGAAGCACATCGAGCGATGGCCGTCGACGTGATCGAAGCCGGATTGGGGATCGTCTTCCATGACGAAGATGCAGGTCTTCGGCCAGAATTTGCTGTGGGAGATTCCCTGGACGATCTGGCCGAGGGCGAGATCGTTGTCGGCGATCTGGGCGCGCGGGGTGGGATTGCCGCCGGTGTGATCGTTGGGGAGATGGACGAACATGAAGTTTGGCCACTGACCTTTGCGCTCGGATTCCTTGAGTTCCTGGAGGAAGGCGCGGGCGCGGAGGACGTCGGGGATGTTCAATTCCCAGCCCGGATAGCGGGGGCAACTGAAGTTTTTGAGGACTTCGACGGGCGAATTGGGCGCATAGATGAGCTGGTAGGCGTCGGGGTTATCGAGCATGTCTTTCGTCGTGTTGCGCTGCGGGCCGATGCGCGTGGTCGTCGAACTCCCCTTGCCCATCTCGCCGTAGTTGCGGAAGGACAGGCCGTGCAGCAACACATCGTCCCAGATGAATCCTGAGGAGGAGAAATAGAGCGGGTCGACCCCGAACGTGTCGCCGCGTTTGAAGCCGAGCATCGACTTTTCCATGCCCGCCATGACGTTTCCCTCGGTGACCCAGCGATGACCATCCGACGAGACCACGCCGTTGCAGTAGAAGTTGTCGAGCGTCACGAACTCCTCGGCGAGGTGGTGATGGTTCGGTGTCACGTCGCGGCCGAAGACGCAGAGGTTCGTGTCGCCATTGGCGTTGGGAAGGTCGCCGAGAAACTGGTCGTAGGTGCGGTTTTCCTTGATGATGTAAACCACGTGGTCAAAGACAGATGGCTCGCCCATTCGCTCCGGCACGGGCACTGGTTTTTTGCCGGTTTGCGCGCGCTCCCAGGCGCGGAGAGCTTCGGGGACGCGGGCATTGGCCAGCGCGTTCGCGGTGTAGTTCGTGAGCTGGTCATCCGAGGGGATGCTGACGCGACTGACGGCACCCAGCGACCAAGATGCGGCCCATTCCCGGCCGTTTTCGTGATCGAACCGGGAACCGAATCCTTTCACGTTCGCGACGTAGAGCCGCTTGTTGTCGGCGACCACCGCGCCAGGAAACCAAGCGGTGGGAATGAAACCGGTGACGACACTGTTGGTGCGAGACCCGCCTCGGAGCGCCATGACGGCGATGGCGTTGTTTCCGCCATTGGCGACGTAGAGAGTCCGTCCATCCTGGCCCAACGCGAGCGCATTCGGCTGGCTGCCAAATGGCAGCGCGGGATCCGGACGGACCGACACGGTCTCCGTAACGCGCAACGTTTCCGTGTCGATCACGCTGATCGTGTCGGAGTTGGCATTGGCCACAAACAAGGTCCGTCCATCCGCGCTCAGCGCCAGACCCGATGGATGAAGGCCGGTGGCGATTTCGCGGATTTCGCGATTCTGTTTCAGGTCGATGACCGAAACGGTCCCGGATAACGCGGCGCCGCGTTTGTCGACCAGCACGGGAGTGCCGGATGAATCGGCGGTGCGATCGGTCTTGCCGGGCGGACGCCCACCCCAATTCGAAACGTAGGCCCGTTGGCCGTCGGGCGAGACCACGACGTCATACGGGGCGACTCCGACAGCGATGTTGCGAATGAGCTTGTCCGATTCCAGATCAACGAGGGCCAAACTGTTTTTGAGCGAGAGGCAGACGAACGCGGTTTTCTCGTCGGGCGAGAGAGCGATCCCGCAGGGGTTGGAAAAGCCGCGCCCGCCTGGGCCGAGAAGGGTCGCTTTGCGGGTGAACGTTAACGAGCCGGCGGAGGAAACGTCGCCATCCCAGAGCGTGTTGTTATTCCCCGTCACGTACACACGCGTGCCGTCCCGGCGGACGGCAATGCCATGGATGGAACTCCCCTCCCCGACCCCAATCTGTTCGCGGATCTTCCACGTCTCGGGGTCAATCACGAGTACCCCTTGGTCGTATTTCACGAACACACTCTTGCCGTCAGGCGACAATGCCAAATCAATGGCCCGACCACTGAATGTGAGGGTGTCGCCTGCGGGTTGGATGAGCTGCATCGTAGGGACCAGATACGCCCCGTTCGTCTTGAGCCCTACCTGGCCGACTTCTTGCGCTGAAGTCAAAGGCACGAAAAGAGATACGACGATGGCAACCGTGAGGTCATTTACAGTCATGTCCACCTAGACTAGCGTAGGAAATCTGAAATTCAACGTCGAATTTCACAACTGCAATTTGTTGTTGACAAGTGGCTTACATAATGATAACAACGTTTAGTTTTTATTGAACGAATGAGCACTCCTTCGTCTCAACCACTGGATGCCGCCCGTCGCAAGTTCATTGAAGCGGGCGGAAACACCACTCAATCCTTCGGGTTTGGTCGCATTGCTGGCCAGCTATTTGCTCTGCTGTACTTGAGCGCCAAGCCTTTATGCCTGGATGACATTGTACGTGAATTGGGCGTGAGTAAAGCCAGCGTGAGCACGACGGTTCGCCAGCTCGAGCAATGGGCCGCCGTCCGGCGCGTATGGGTGAAAGGAGACCGCAAGGACTATTACGAAGCCGAGACGGATTTTGGCGCGATGTTGCGCCACGGGCTGCTGATGACTTTTCGCAAGAAAGTGGAGACAGCGGGCGCACAAATCGGGCTTGTGGAGAATTCGTTGAAGCGGGCGATGGAGAACGTGGACGATGCGCAACGGCAGGAGATGCAGGTGGTTGCCGATCGACTCCAGCGGGCGAGGGATTTCCATGAAAAGATCCATGGGATGCTGAACAATCCCGTGATCGACCATTTGTTGTAGTGGCTCCCGACGGGGGTCGGGAGCGGGCGCACCAAAAAAACAAGCATGCACCTTCGTCGTTCGATGGGCGGAGGAAACAGGCGTTCCAAAGCTTCACGAGGAATGCACCTGTGTGGCGGCAGCTTGCCCGGGAAGATTCAAGACCGCTCGATTTTAGACTCTCTCGACCAGATGGTAAATGAACACGGGAAGCCCCAGGAACTTCTTCCCTGTCCGGGATTCCACCAATTTCAGCCCATCACGACGGTAGTACTTCAATAACCGGGCGCGTGTTTGACAGAGCGTGTCACCCCAAAACCCGGACAGGCGACTTCCTGTCAGGCGGTAGAACCACGTATTGAGCACCGACCGCACTCCATAGAAGCGCATGCGGAAACCCGGTCCGGCCACCGCATATCGCAGAAAATAACCGAATCCATGGTAGCACAAATACCCGCGCGCGCCCCGCTTGAGGATGCGCCCGATTTCCTGCATCACTTGCGACTCATCGGTGTAGGGAATCGCCACATTACAAATCAAACCGTCAAACGCTTGCGCCCGCAACGGCATGTGCTCCGCCGGCGCCAATACCACGGGCAGGTTGGCACGCCGACAATCCGCCAGCGCGGTCGCATCCACGTCAAGCCCGATGGCCACGCATCCGTGTTCCGCAAGCTGCTTCAGTTCCTTGCCGCTACCGCACCCAACGTCGATCACAACCGCCCCCGGCGCGAAATTGGCCTGTGCAAAGGTGAAAAAAAGCGGAATAAGGTGAAATTATGCGAAACAAGCAGGGACGGCGCGGGTCACGCGTTAATCTTTAGGCGAACCGTCTGCCAAAGGCAAGACTGCCGCCCATGAACCTCAAGCAACGCGTCTTCCGCAACAGCTCTCTGGAGATGGCCAGCAAGGTCGTGGGGGTCGCCGCGGGCATTTTCCTATCGCCCTATCTCATTCACAGCCTGACCAAGGAAACGTACGGCTTGTGGGTGTTGATTGGCTCGGTGGTGGGTTATTTTGGGTTCACCGATTTCGGCGTGCGCATTGCCACCGGGCGGCTCGTCGCCTACTACCGTGCCCGTCAGGACGCGGCCAAGGTCAATCACACGATCAACACGTCACTGGCGCTGCTCACGGCCTCGGGTCTCGTCGTCACGCTACTGACCTTCCTGCTCTCGCCACACTTTGGCCGCCTGTTTCATATCGGGCCCACCGTGCCCCACATCCCGGCTGCGGTTTTTCTTTGCGGATTCGCCGTGGCGGTTGGCCTGCCGCTGACCGTGTTCGAAGGCTGTCTCGCCGGCTACGAGCGCTACGACCTCATCAACATCGTCGAGATTTTCATGACCATCGGCCGTGTCGGGTTGACCATCTGGATGATAGAATTGGGTTACGGCATCCTAGCGCTGGCAGCAATCAACTTCGCACTGACCGTAGCGGGCGGCGGCGTGAAATTCCTGCTGTGCTATCGTGTGTTCGAACCACTGCACGTGGCCGTGGAACATATCAACCGCCTCACAATTCGCGAAACCTACGCCACCAGCATCTGGTTCCTCATTCTGGCCATCTCGGTACGGATCAGCTTTTTCACCGACAATATTGTGCTGGGGTATTTTCGCACGACGGGTGAAGTCGCCATCTACTCCATTGCCGGGCGCCTCACGCAGTACGCCCTGGTTGCCGTGGCTGCGTTCAATGTCGTGCTGATGCCGGTTTCGGCAGGGTACGATGCTCAGGCGGACCTCGCGAGGCAGCGTCGCCTGTTGCTCCTTGGCACACGGGCATCCTTTGCCGCTGCCATTTTCATAGCCACGATTTTCCTCGCCTACGGTGGGCAAATCATCCACATCTGGGTGGGATCGGGTTTCGAGCAGGCCGCGATCGTGCTGGCCATTCTTACATTTCCGATGATCACGCAGGCCTCACAGACAACGACCCTGATGGTGATGCAGGGGATGGCCAAACACAAAAACCTGAGCTTGATCTACCTCGTGGAAGCCTTGGCGAACCTGATTCTCAGCCTGATTCTCGTGCGACCGCTGGGGATGATCGGCGTCGCGCTGGGGACAGCCCTGACCAGCACGTTCAGCAGCTTGATTGCGCAACCCATCTACGTCTGCCGCGTGCTCTCGCTGGGGCTCGCTGATTACTACCGCAAGGCGTTTCTGCCCGTGCTGGTCGCCACCGCGCCGCTGGTCGCAATGATCGTCGGTTTCCAATACGTGTGGCTGCCGCAGAAATTCATCAGCATGGCCGTCTTCTGCACCCTGTCCGCCGCGCTCTACTTCGGTGCCGTGTACCTGATTTTCTTCACCAAACGCGGCCTGACGCGCGTGAGTTTCGCCTCGTGACACAGCTTCATTCCTTCGTTTGTCCGTATTGCCTTGGCCGTTTGACCGGGACGCCGACAGCCCTGTCTTGTCAAGGCTGCGGCCAGGCCTTTCCGTTGTCGCACGGCGTTCCCAACTTCAGTGCAAAATCTGATTACTACTACGGCGAATTCCCGCAGTCCGAAATGCGATCCATTGTCGAGACGGCCATACGCGATGGCAGCGCAAAGGCGTTCGAGAACGCGCTCCAGGACAAGACCGAAGAGTGGCGCCGTTACTTCCGGCATTATGCGACCGACGAAACCCGCGCCGCCTGGCAGTTTCTGCTCCACTTGCCCGAAAACGCCAGCGTCCTCGATATCGGTTGCGGCTGGGGCAACCTTTCCCTCTCGCTGGCCCGCAACTTCGCCGCCGTGTACGCCCTCGATGTCGTGCCGGAACGCGCCGTGATGGCCTCCATCCGTGCGCGGGAAGCCGGATTTGCCAATGTGACGGCCCTCGCGGGAGGCAATGCCGCCCACCTGCCCTTTCGCGACGCGTCCCTGGATGTCGTCATCCTGAATGGCGTGCTCGAGTGGGTGCCGGTTTCATTCCCGGATATCGCTGACCCGCGCGATGCGCAACTACGGCTGCTCCGGGAAATCGCCCGCGTGTTGAAGCCGGATGGCGAGGTCTACATCGGTATCGAAAATCGTCTCGGCTACAGGTATTTCCTCGGGAAGCCCGATGAACATTCCAAACTCAAATACGCCACGTTGCTGCCCCGTTCCTGGGCCAACCGCTATTCGCTCGCGAAACGCCGCGAGCCATACCGGACCTACACGTACAGTTGGCGCGGCTACCGCAAGCTGCTGCGCGACGCCGGGTTCACGACTGCCAGATTCTACTGTCCGTTTCCCGAATACCGCGAGTTCAGTGAGCTGATCGACCTAGCCCACCCGCAACACCTCGCGTGGGCCTTGTATCCGACGTCCTTCCTAGGTCGTCTCGGCATGCAGGTGTGCAAACGGGTGAATATCTTTCGCGAATTCTCCCCGACCTATTCCATCGTTGCCTCCAAAAGCCCGGGGTTGGACCGCTTTGTTGACCGCTTGCTGCGCCACATCGGCATCACCGCGTCGGACGCCGCTTACCTGCACGTCACGGGCACGGCGGTGGCGCTGCTGTTTACCCCAGAAGTCGTTGTCCGACTCCCCTTGACCGAGCGCGCCCATATGCGCATGAAAGTCGATGCCGCCAACCTTCACAGCATTGGCTCGCGGCCACGACCGCTCGTTCCGGAGCTGATCGCTGAAGGACAGTTCCAAGGACAAGCTTATCTTGTCACCCGGGCTTTCCCCGGCGTCTCCGGCGCCAGAGTCGCCCGACGTCCATGGAATCTTGCCGCGGTTCTGCGGCAAGCCGCCGGGTTTCTCACCGAGTTCCATCGGGAAACAATTCAGGAACAAGAGTGCTCCGAAGAATGGCTGCAAGAGAACTTCGACTGGCTGGTGGATTACGTCGACAAACTCGGAGGGAACGTGGCGGAATTGAAAACGCTGGCTCGCCGCGACCTGTTGGGCAAACGCGTTCAGACTATCACGGCCCACGGCGATTTCAGCCTGCAAAATCTGGTTTTCAATCCGCAATCATGTCAACTCACCGGGGTTGTCGATTGGGATCTGGCGGACACCCGCGGCTGGCCCGGCCGGGACTTGCTTCATCTGTTCGTCGCCCTCGAGTATGAAGCGCGAGGCTGCACCTTCAACGAAGCCGTGCTCACCGTCTTGAAGCGCATCCGGGACAACCCCGGCACCGAGCGCGACCTGTTCAATTCCTATCTCGCCGCACTGCAGCCGGAGCCCGAACAGGTCGTGTGGGCCGTACAGCACTACATGCTTCGAAACATCTACGACAAGTGCGAGTACGGCGACAGACAAATCGCTCCCTTGATGGCCGCGCTCCGCACCGAACTCGCCGCCGTGCGGCTCCTGACGCGAGAATGCCTAAGCCCTCACTTCTGCGTTCTTGGGTGGGCCGCACGACGAATCGACTAGAATGGGCCTATTTCCGCACTCACTCCATCAACAAACGGAATCTAACACATGAAAATTGCCGTTGCTTCTACGTTCTTGGGCAAGGTAATGCGTGGCTGCGAAAGCTGGGCACAAGACCTGGCGGCGGAATTGCACCGGCGTGGGATCGATGTCACGCTCTTTCAAGGCGGCGGCCCGTCCGATGTCTCCTACGCACGCCACATTCCCTGCCCGGATCACACGGACCCGTTCTGGAAACAGGTGACGCGTTTCACCCGACATGGTTTGTGGCGCTATGGGCTCGGCTCACCACTGCACTTGCAACAAGTGGTGTTTGGACGGCGCGTCGCTCGCGAGTTGCATCGGGACAGGTTTGACATCGTCCATACCGGGGATGCCGGTCCCGCGCTGGTCCTGGAGAGGGCGCGGCGCGCGGGCCATCACTCTGCCAAGGTCATCTTCGCCAATGAAACGGAAGAATCCTTCGAGTTCCTGAACCAGTTCGAGCACGTCCAGGAGCTGGCCCCGTACTACCTGGAATTGGACCGCAAGCGCGGGCTGTCACCGGATCGGGAATGGTTTACCATCCCGAACTTTGTCGATTGCGACGTCTACGCTCCGGGAGATCAAGCGCAGGCCCGGCAAAAGTTTGGAATCCCTCGGGATCGGTTCGTCGTACTTGACGTCGCCGCGCTTAAGTTGACTCACAAGAGGCTGGACTGGCTGGCCAAAGAAGTGGCCATCGCCCGCCAAAAGCATCCTGAGATCATGTTGATCGTGGCCGGAGCGACCACCCCAGAAACCCCCCAGGTCGAAGACGTAATTCGCAAATATCTCGGAGAAGACGCGTGGATTCTCAAGGACATCCCGCGCCTGAACATGCCGGACCTCTACCGGGCCGCGGACACGTTCGTCCATGCCGCGTTGTCCGAGATGTTCGCCATTGTCTTGCTCGAGGCAGGCGCGACCGGTCTGTCTGTGCGCGGCCACAAATTCCCCGTGATCGAATGGGTCATCGGGAGCGGGGGCGTTTGTGTCGACATGGAAGTGCCGGGCGACCTAGCGCTTTCGATCATCGAGTCCCGCGAAAATCCCCTCCTGCGCGCACAATGCGGTGGCAACGCCCGCCACCTGGTTATGGAGCGGTTCAACAAAGTTCGTGTCGTTGACCAGATCGTTGACATGTATGAGGCGGTATTGAAAAACAGGTGAGCCCAGCTTCTGGCTGGAAGGATATGGCGCATGTGGGTTTACGGAGTTTTTTCGAAATTGCTACCAGAGTCCAGGTTCAAGACCCGCGTGCGTGACTTCTGCTTCAGCCACATCTTGTACAAAGTCACCTGGGGAACCCTGGAGAGTCCGTTGGCGCAAGGCTTGCGGGGCCGGTTCCGTCGGCTCGCCTTCCTCCGCAACGGCGAATACACCTGCGAAATTACCGGCTACGAAAAGCATTACCGCATCAAAGAAGGGGACGTCGTTGTCGATGCCGGCGCGTACCTCGGCCACTTCACCGTCTACGCCGCCAAGCGCGTGGGCAACACGGGCAAGGTCGTCGCGTTCGAACCTGACGCCGCAGTCTACCGGATGCTGCGGCACAATATCGAGCTCAACAAGCTGACGAACGTCGTCATCATCAACCAAGCCATCTGGAGTCACGAGACCGAACTTGCGTTCGACAGCCGGGGTAACGCCTCCCAAATCGTGGCCGAAGGTGATCAGGCGAAAGCGCTGGTGAGAAAAATGCGGGTCACGAGCCTAGACACCGAGTTGCAGCGCCTCGGCTTGCCGACGGCGGACCTCATCAAGATGGACATCGAAGGCGCCGAACTCGCCGCCGTACAGGGAGCGCGCCTCCTGATGAAGCATCCCAACTGTCATTTCGCCATCGCATCGTACCACGTCGTCGACGGCGCGCAGACTTCCGTGGCCCTAGAGAATTTTTTCCGCGAGGCCGGCTATGACGCCGTCACGGAGTACCCCGCTCACCTGACCACGTACGCGAAGTGCCAGACCGTCTTAGGGGAACCATGAGCGCGAAGCCGCTCGTCAGCGTCGTGATCCCGACCTATAACTACGGGCGCTATATTTGTGAGACGGTCGAGAGCGCATTGGGGCAGACCTACTCTCCGATCGAGATCATCGTCGTCGACGACGGTTCCACGGACGATACCGGGGAGCGCCTGACCGCCTACGGCGACCGCATCCGCTACATCCACCAGCAAAACCGTGGCCCGTCGGTGGCACGCAACACAGGCATTCAAGCGGCACGGGGTGAGTTTGTCGCGCTGCTGGATTCGGATGATCTCTGGTTGCCGGACAAGGTGGAGCGACAAGTGACCTTGGCCATCCAACAATCCGATATCGGGCTGGTGGCCACGGAGGGGTTTGCAATCGACGAAACCGGACGGCGGCTGGACTTCGTGGCCGAGTCCTGTTGCCGGGATGGGTCTTGTGAGTTGACCGTGCGCGATCTGCTCGAGTTTGGTGCGTTCAGCCCTTCCTCGGTCTTGGCGCGCAAGGACGCACTAGTGGCTGGGGGCGGATTCGACGAGGGGCTGAAGGGTCCTGAGGACATGGAAATGTGGGTGCGCATCGCCGGCCGTTTTCGGGTGGTGCGCCTGAATGCGACCTTGACCGGGCAGCGGGAGCATTCGGGGAGCCTCAGCCACCAGGTGGACCGAATGTTCCAAAACCATCAAAGAGCCATTGCCCAGTTGTTCACCAAGGTTCCGCAACTACGTCGACGGCCGACGTGGCGTCGGATTGCCGAGGCGCGCATGTACCGTGAGGCGGCGTGGCTACGCTTCAGCGGCGGAGACCGTGCGGGCGCCCTCGCCGATTTGCTGCGCTCGGGCTGCCGCTGGCCATTCGCCCTGCGCAACCGGCAGGCGCAGAAGAAACACCTCGAGCGCGCCAGGATGTTCTTGCGATACAGTCTTGCGAGAAAACGCGCTACGGAAGGAGCCGGCTAGATCCATGGGGTTTCTCCTGGTTTGTCTTTACGTCGCCGTCCTGTTGTTGCGCCCGCAGGAATGGTACGAACCGGTCAAGGGATACGAACTGGTGAACATCATCGCGATCCCGACGATTCTGATCGCGTTCATTCAACAAAGCAAGAGCAAGGCGGGCAGTTTCTTCTTACGGAACCGGTTTTCCCAGGCGATGCTGGGACTGTTCGCCTCGGTGATGCTGTCTCAACTGGTCAGGCTTCGCATCTCCGGCGCGATCGACGCCGTCCGGGAATTTGGGAAGATCGTGATCCTTTTCTACCTGGTGGCGATTCTCGTCAATACGCCCCGTCGCGTGAGAATCATGATGTGGGTCATCATCGCCTCGTCAATATTCCTGGCGTATCACGCCTACCTGCAAGTCCAGACGGGCCACGGTTTCGGCAATATCCAACCTTTTGGGTCGTACGACACAGGAGATTTTCGAGTCATTGGCTCCGGCATTTTTTCTGACCCGAATGATTTTGCCATGCTCTACCTGATGGCCATGCCATTCGCCTTCTGTCTCCTGACGGCGGGTGGGGCAATCGCCAGCAAGCTGCTCCTGCTCGGCAGCCTGCCGCCCATGGTGTACGTGCTCTACTATACGCAATCGCGCGGCGGGATCATCGGATTCTGCGCCATGTTTATCGCGTATTTCTGGACGACCACGAAGAACCTCATGATTCGTGTCTTTCTGTTGGTCACCTTGCTCTCTGTCATCGTGGTTTTCGGCCCGGAGCGCGCTCGCGGCACGTACGTGGAAGGTTCGGCGTCGGGACGCGTGATGGCGTGGGGCTTAGGAATCCAAATGCTGAAAGAGGACCCGTTGTTCGGGTACGGGTACCAACGGTGGCCGGACTACAGTGGCGGCATTGTCGCGCACAATTCGCTGGTCAATTGTTTCGGTGAACTCGGCCTGGTCGGCTACATCTACTGGTTCACGTTGTGCCTGCTCATCGTGAAGTCGGTGCTGCGCATTGCCCGCGCTGAAGGTCAGGTCGATTTCCGGACAAGGCGGGTCGCCAACGGACTGTTCGCGGCCCAGGTCGGCTACCTGACCGCGGCCTTCTTTCTCACGCGAACCTATAATCCTGTCCTGTTCTTCCTCCTCGGCATGGGACTCGGATTGATCCGCTGGGTTCAGACCCAGCAACCAGGTCCCTCGCCAGTGGCGCAGATTTCCGCACGCGACGTCAGACAAACTGCCGTGTATGCCGTTGTGAGCATTCCCGTAATCTGGCTCATAATCCGGACCTATTGGGCGGTCAGCGGTTCCGGCTAGGTCATCTAGCAATCATGCTGTTTAATTCCTGGCAATTCTTCGTGTTTCTCGCCGTCGTCCTGGCGTTGTACTACTCGCTGGAGACGCTGCCGCAGAACAGGATGCTGCTGGTTGCCAGCTACTTCTTCTACGGATGGTGGGATTGGCGGTTCACCAGCCTCTTGATGATCTCGACCATCTTCGACTTCCACATTTCCATCGCGATCAATGGCGCCACCGATCAACGCCGCCGAAAACTCCTGTTGCTGGTCAGCATCCTGGTGAACTTCGGGATGCTGGGCTTCTTCAAGTACTTCAACTTTTTCATCGATTCCGCCGCGCACGTCATCCAATGGTTCGGCCTTCAACCGCATCTGCCAACTCTCCGCATCATCCTGCCGGCGGGAATCTCGTTCTACACGTTCCAGACGATGAACTACGTGATCGACGTGTACAAACGAAAGATGAAACCCACCAACGATTTCCTGACCTATGCGCTCTTCGTGTCCTACTTCCCGCACCTGGTCGCCGGCCCGATCATTCGCGCGGAAGTCCTGTTGCCCCAGTTGCTCCGCAAACGCATCGTCACGAACGAACATCTCAACACCGGCGGCGCACTCATCCTCATCGGATTGTTCAAGAAAGTGGTGATCGCCGATGTCCTGTCGCCCGACGTCGAGCCAGTTTTCGCCGCGCCCCACGCGTTTTCATCGCTCCTGTTGCTCAACGGCCTGTACTATTTTTCCCTGCAAATCTATTGCGACTTCTCCGGCTACACCGATATCGCCCGGGGGGTCAGCCGCTTGCTGGGCATTGAGCTGCCCGAGAATTTCAACCAACCCTATCTCTCCCGCAACATCACCGAGTTCTGGAGACGCTGGCACATCTCCCTGTCCACCTGGCTCCGTGATTACCTCTACATTCCGCTCGGTGGCAACCGCCGTGGCCGAGCGAGAACCTATCTGAACCTGTTCATCACGATGTTGCTGGGCGGGCTGTGGCACGGGGCCCGATGGACATTCGTCGCCTGGGGTTTCCTCCACGGAGTGTACCTCGCGGCCCACAAATTCTATCTCGAATTGCGTTCTCCTGCGGAGTCGGCGAGATCAAACTGGCTCCTGAATGTGGCCAAGGTGTTCGTCGCCTTCCACCTCGTCGCTCTCACGTGGATTTTTTCCGGGCACCTGATTTCCCAACCGCGTTCTCCTATCTCATGGGCATTCTGCACTGGCATGGGGGGTTCAACGTGTTGGAGATCGCCGGCGCCATTTGGTTCATGCTCATCGTGCTGGCGCTCGATTTGCCCCAATACTTCTCCGAAAGCCACACCATCATCCTGCGCTGGCCGTGGGTCGTCCGCGGCCTTGCCTATACCGCGATGATCACGATGATCTTTGTCTCGCGAAGTGACCGTGCCATCCCCTTCATCTATTTTCAGTTTTGACACCCTGCAAGTCCACTGGGGCGTTCCTCGTGGACTGCTGACCGCGGTCGTTTTGCTGGGTGTCCTGGATTTCGGTCTGTCTCGCGCTGACTGGCCGTATCGCAAATACCCTTCCAGCTACGTCGGGACGTTTCTGTCCCAGGAAGAAGTGTTGCGGCGCGACCCTGTACCGCCGCGCATCATCATCCTTGGTAATTCACGCTCCAAGTGCGGACTGCTCTCGCAAGAAATCGAGCGCCTCTTGGGACTACCGGATGGCGCCGTGCTGAATTTGTCCATCGAGAGCGGAGATCACTACGACAACTACATGTTCCAAAAGCGCAATCGACAACAAATGAAGTCCGCCCGACTGTTGATTTATGCCGTCGACGCCTACGAATGGAACACCAACTTTCCTCTCAGTGAACGTTTCCCGCATTTCGCCGGACTCTCTGACCGGTTGTACCTCGAACCGTCTGTACCCAGTCTATTCGGCTGGTTCTTTCGCACTGAGGAAAAAGCGGCGCTGTATCACGCGATCTTTCGAAGAATCAAGGGACGGCTCGTCGGCGCGTCTCGTCTCGCAAGCCAGGCGGGAGTCGATGACCCTCCCGCCAATCAACCGAAGTCGTCAACGCCCGATCGTACAGTCGAAGGCCGGGTTTCGTTCTGGTACAAAGATTTCCGACTGTCACCGAAGCGGCAGGCACTGCTGCAGCAGGTCGTCGCCACCGCGCGCGAGGACGAACAGCAGGTCGTTATCGTACAATTGCCATTCCGTGACGAATACATGCAGGAGGTGTTTCGCGCTCACGCTTCGGAGTACGACGCGTACCAGCAATCTATTCGCAGCTTGGACGGCGTTCACATCCATCTATTTGAAACAGCTTCAGCTTGTGGGCTGGAGCCCACGGATTTCCAGGATTGGGACCACTTGGACACCAACGGGGCCGGAAAATTCACGCGAGTGTGGTGCGATTGGTTGGCGACGCACGAAAAGGATACGATGGCCGCACTCGGTGCCGGCGCCAGGTAACGGTCCATACCTGTCCTGTTGCACCTGATCGCGCGCCGCCCCCGATGTCCTTGCAAACAGCCATTCAACCGGAGAAAATGCGAGCAAGCTTATGAAGGCAGTCATTCTGGCAGGCGGTTTGGGCACACGATTGCGGCCATTCACCGAGATCATTCCGAAGCCGTTGCTTCCCATCGGCGAAAAGTCGGTCCTCGAAATCCAAATTGAGCGACTCAAGAAACATGGGTTTGATGAGATTTTCCTCGCTACGAACTACAAGGCGGACTATCTCGAACGCTTTGTCGGTGACGGATCGCAGTATGGCGTCCGCGTAACCGTCAGCGAGGAAACCAAGCCGCTGGGTACGGCGGGACCCGTCACGCTCTTGCGAAATAAACTGACCGAACCGTTCGTAGTGATGAACGGCGATATTCTCAGCCTGATCGATTTTACGGATTTCTACCAGTTTGCAATGAAACAGGAGGCCTGGTTAACCATCGCGATTCGACAGCACATCACACCGTATGCATTCGGGGACATCTTTTTCGAGGGCGATCGCGTCACCGGAATCGAGGAAAAGCCTAACATCGTTAAGTTCATCCTAGCGGGCATCTATATCATGCGCCCGGAGATTTTCGAGATCATCCCGACGGATACCTACTTCGGTATGGACCTGCTGATCAAGGAAATGCTCAAGCTGGGCTTGCCCGTAGTCAAATACAACCTCGAGGCGTACTGGCTCGATATCGGACAAATCACCGACTTCGAAAAAGCGCAGGACATCTATCGTCAGCACTTCAAAGAGGACTAATCGTGCGAGTCTTGGTTACAGGTTGCGCTGGCTACATCGGCTCCGTTCTGACTCGTCAATTGCTCAAGAAGGGTCACCATGTTCGGGGCGTGGACGCCCTGTTCTTCGGCGGTGATTCTCTGCTGGATATCGTCACACATCCGCGCTTCGAATTCGTCCGCGCCGACGTACGCGATAGCAAGGCATTGGCGACCACGCTCGACGGCATCGAAGCGGTCGCTCACCTGGCCGCAATCGTTGGCGATCCCGCGTGTGCCCAACAACCGGACCTCGCCCGCGCAATCAACCTCGAAGCATCCACGACTCTGCTCCGTCTTTGCCATGAGAACCCCACGGTCCAACGGTTCGCGTTCGCGTCAACCTGTAGCAATTATGGCAAAATGCAAGGTGATGGGTACGTTGACGAAACATCCCCACTTCGTCCGGTTTCGTTGTATGCCGAACTCAAGGTCGGATTTGAAAAACATCTCCTGCAGGCTTCCCTGCGGCCCAACCTCATCCCCACCTCCTTGCGCTTCGCTACCGTCTATGGAGTATCTCCACGAATGCGGTTCGATCTGACGGTCAACGAGTTTGTCCGTGATCTGGCGTTGGGAAGGACGCTGCGCGTGTTCGGCCAGCAGTTTTGGCGGCCCTACTGCCACGTCGAAGACCTGGCCCGCTCCGTCGTTCTCGTCCTCGAGTGCCCAGCCGGGAAAGTCCGACAGGATGTCTTCAACGTCGGGGATACGCGTGAGAATTACACGAAGGAAATGATCGTCAACGAAATCTTCAAATGTTTGCATGACCTGCCGCGCACGTTGGCTTCCTATGTGCAAAAAACGGAAGACCCCCGCGATTATCGCGTCGATTTCTCGAAGATTCATTCGACGTTGGGATTCGAAATCACCAAGCGCGTTCCCGATGGGATTCGAGAACTTTCCGTCCTGCTTCGGCAGGGAGTGATCAGCGATCCGGATGCAGCACGATTCAAGAATGTCTGACAGTTCCAACAGTTTCATTCCGCTCAGCGTTCCCGTTATCCAGGGAAACGAGTGGGCGTACGTCAAGGAGTGCCTCGACACCGGTTGGGTCTCTTCCGCCGGCAAGTTTGTTGACCGCTTCGAACAGGAAACCAGTCAGTTCACGGGAGCGAAATACGCCGTGGCTTGCGCCACCGGCACAGCCGCTCTTCACGTCGCGCTTCGAATCGCAGGGGTCACGACCGGTGACGAGGTCATTGTGCCCACGGTCACGTTCATCGCGTCGATCAATTCCGTACGGTATGTCGATGCCCACCCCGTGTTCATGGATTGCGACGAGCACTACAATCTCGACACCGAGAAGACGCGTGACTTCATTCACCAGGAAACCGTGTTCAAGAACGGTCACACTTACAATCGACAGACCAACCGCCGCATCACCGCGGTCATGCCGGTGCACGTGTTCGGCAACGCCGTGTGGCTCGATGAACTGTTGCCGCTGTGCCGCGAGCGAAACATCAAGGTCATTGAAGACGCCGCCGAAAGCATCGGCACGAAGTACACGACCGGCCAATTCAAGGGCCGGCACACGGGCACTGTTGGCGACATCGGGTGCCTGTCGTTCAATGGCAACAAGATCATCACCACCGGCGGCGGCGGCATGATCCTTACCGACCACCGCGAGTACGCCGACCGAGCGAAATATCTCACCACCCAGGCCAAGGATGATGAGGTGAGATTTGTTCACAATGACGTCGGCTACAACTACCGGCTGACGAATGTTCAAGCCGCCATCGGCGTGGCCCAACTCGAGCAGCTCCCCGGGTATCTGGACCTGAAACGGAAGAACTATTCAGCGTACAGAGGCGGAATCGACGCCATCCCCGGCCTCCATCTGGCCGAAGGTCCTGATTACGCTGCAAACAACCACTGGATGTACGCGTTACAAATTGACAGCGCGCAATACGGGCTGGACAGGGAGCAACTCATGGCCAAGATGGGCCGAAATAATATTCAAACGCGCCCCCTCTGGCAGTTGAACCATCGGCAACGCCCCTACGCGAACTGTCAGCATTACCAGATTGACCGCGCGAACCATCTGCTGGATGTCACGTTGAACCTGCCCTGCTCGGTTGGCTTGACTCCGCCGCAAATTCAGCGTGTGATCGAAGTCCTGCGACAAAAACCATGAAGGACATCGTGATCGTCGGACACGGCGGATTGGCACGCGAGGTCGCGTTCCTCATCGGAGAAATCAATCGGGCGACGCCCACGTGGAATTTGCTCGGCTACATCGCCTCCGACACGGAGTCCGTTTCCAAGACGGTGGGCCGTCACACCGTGCGGGGAACCGACGAGTGGCTCTCGAAGTCCACGAAAGAAATCGCCGTAGCCATTGCCATCGGCCAACCATCGCGGCTGCGCACATTGCACGAACGGTTTCGTCAGAACCCGAGACTGTCGTTCCCAAATCTCATCCATCCTTCGGTCACCGGAGACTGGGAACGGATCGCGATGGATTCGGGTAACATTGTTCTGAACAACGCGTCGTTCACAACCGATATCAAGCTCGGGTCCCTGAATATCATCAATCCCGGTGTCACGATCGCGCACGATTGCACTTTGGGAGGTTACAACCTCATTAATCCCGGAGCGTGTTTGTCAGGCGAGGTCGTGCTGGGTGACGAAATCCTCATGGGCACCGGCGCCCGGGTCCTCCAGCAATTACGCCTGTGCAGTCGTTCGGTCATCGGAGCCGGAGCCGTCGTCACCCGCAGCATCGAAAAGCCCGGCGTGTACATTGGCATCCCGGCGCGGGAAATGAACAAGGTTCGTGCCTGACCAGATGGAGAAGTGGACGTGAAAACACTCGTCAGCGTCATCGCCTACAACGAAGAATCAAATATCCGGGCGACGCTTGAGGACCTGCGCACGCACAACTGCGGCTTCGACATTGTCGTCATCGACAACGGGTCGCGCGACGCCACCGCCGCGATTTGTCGCGACCTGGGCGTGCCGGTTGTCTCCCACTGCATCAACACCGGCGGTTCCATGGGTACCGTAACCAGCTATTTCAATTATGCCTATCATCACGCCTACGATTGCCTTTGCCAATTTGACGGTGACGGACAGCACCTGGCCACCGAGTTGCCGTCGATTATCGCACCGGTTCAGCGCGGCGAAGCGGATTATGTGATCGGTTCTCGGTTCCTCGCCAAGGAAGGGTTTCGGTCCACGGCCCTGCGACGAATCGGGATCTCCTCCTTCTCCTGGATTGTATCCAGCATCGTCGGCCAGAAGGTCACGGATGTGACCTCTGGCTTTCGGGCGTACAGCCGAAAGGTCATCGAGTTTTTCGGGGCCTACTATCGGTACGAGGTTCACGACACGAGCCAACTACTGCTCCTGAGTCATTTTGGCGGGGCACGGATCGCCGAAGTGCCGATCCGCATGCGCGAGCGGGCGCATGGAAAGTCCGAATACGGATTGCGGGACGCGTTCGTGTTTCCGCTCAAGGGAATCCTGAGTATTACCGGCGCGTTGCTGCAGCGCCAGCAGATCCAGGACGGAAGGCGATAACCTTTATGGGATTGAAAATCAAACTCATCGCGTTTGCGCTTGGCCTCGTGTTCTTTTACGTCGTGCTGCGCAACGTGAAGCGGAACACGTTTCGTCCCAGCTACGCCGTATTGTGGCTCGGCATGGCGGCCTTTCTCCTGTCCATCGCGGTGCTGGAGCCGCTCTACAAGTGGATCGCCACCTCCGTCATCGGCATTCTCGACGCGCGCCACATCATTTATATTGCGCTCATCAGCTTCTTGCTTGTGTACGTCTTCTTCCTGACTTCCATGGTCACGAGATTATCGAACCAAGTCCTGCAGTTGATCAGCGCCATCGCCATCTTGGAGGCCAAAGTAACGCAACAAGCCGAGCCACCAACAAAGTCCCCGGACGCTGCCCCCATTGTTCCTCCCAAAGGAACCTCTCCATGAAGCAGAAGCACTGGCTATTGGTGCTGATCCTGATCGCTGCATTCGGGGCCCGCAGTGGGTACTCGCTGGCGAAGGGCATCGGTCGTGAACCGGGACCGCCGTCTTCCGATGCGGCCGAGTACAGCCGCTACGCTTGGAATCTCGCCCAAGGAAACGGCTTCTGCGGGCCCGAACCCGGTGTGGACGGTGAGGTGCTGTCCGCTTATCTGCCGCCCGGAGCGCCGGCGTTGTTCGCCCTTGTGTACGCCATCTTCGGAAAGAGCTATGCCGCTGTCCGCGTCGTCCACGCCCTGCTGGGCGCTGCATCAGCATTTCTGCTGTTTCTTCTGGCAAAGGCGGTCATCAATAAGCGCGCCGGATACGTCGCCGCCGCTGCCTATGCGCTGTATCCCAGCGCGATCTTTTATAGCGATTTGCTGCTGACGGAAACACTGTACTCGTTCGGTCTCATCCTTTGCCTATGGCTCTGCGTCGCCTGGTTCGCGCCGCAGCCAACCTGGAAAAGCGCGGTAGTATGCGGAATCGCCCTCGGGCTCACGTCATTGGTTCGTCCGACGGTATTCTTGCTGATGCCGTTGCTGGTGCTCTGGGGAGTGTTTGTCCTCAAGGGCGCCCGGGCCAAGGCACTCATCTTTGTCATCGCCGTGGTGACCTATCTGACAACCGTGCCGTGGTCGCTACGGAACTACTCTCTCTACCATCGGTTCATCCTGGTTGCCCCGAGGACCTGGACCGAAATCTTGGGAGGCAATAATCCCGTTGTCGCCACCGACCCGAAATACGCGGGCTACTGCATTTGGTATACACAGGTCCCCGGCTGGGAACACAAGTTCGACGGTGTCCCGCAGATCGAGCGCGAAGTTGTCGCCAAACAACTGGCCCTGCAATGGCTCTCCGAAAACAAGGACAAGTGGGGTTACCTACTTCGCAGCAAGTTCATCCGGTTCTGGTCACCCTTTTTACATCAGGATAATCGCGCCAATCGACTGATAATGCTGTTGAGCTGGGGACCCGTGTTGATATTTCTCATTCCGGCGTTTTTCGTGACGCTGGTCAAATTCCTCCAGGAACGGCACCCGGGACTTCTCCTGCACCTGTTCATCCTTTCGAATTTGGCAATTGCCCTGATCTTTTACGCCTTGCCGCGCCTCCGGTATCCCATGGAACCCTTTTGCATTATCCTCGCCAGTGGGACGGTGATCTGGCTCTGGGACAGAGTGTTCCGCGAGCCTCGGACAACGGAAACGCCAGCCGTCTGACTATTGGAATCCTGTGTCCAGTCTCTGCGAAAACCTCAATCAATTCGCCGAACAACTCCGGCCGCGGCTTCCATTATGGATTGCCTTGGCTGTTGTCGTTCCCCGCCTCGTGTTCCTCGCAGTCTCTCCCGGCCGCAACGTCTACGGAAACGCGCCGGGCGAACTGGCTGTTGCGAAGAATTTGGTTGAAGGCCACGGCTACCGTGATGCCAATGGGCTTCCCAACAGCGACTACAACCCGGGGTACCCGATGTTTCTGGCAGCTTGTCGATTTGTTTCCGGTGATTCGCTGATGGTAATCAAGCTGGCGCACATCGCCTTCGATGTTGGAACGGCGCTCGCGCTCGGGTCGGCGTTGGCCACGGTGTGCTCG
Source organism: Verrucomicrobiota bacterium (assembly GCA_003164675.1). Lineage (GTDB taxonomy): Bacteria > Verrucomicrobiota > Verrucomicrobiia > Palsa-1439 > Palsa-1439 > Palsa-1439. The sequence goes on from PLTX01000013.1 coordinate 28,059, forward strand.
CCTCTGACGGCGCTATTGTTCACTGCGGTGTTCGCGATCCATCCGTTGTTGCTTTTACTCTGCAACAACGTGAATGACGAACCCCTGCTCACGTTCCTCATTGCCATCAGCTTTGTGACACTCTACCGCGCGCTCCAACAACCGTCCGCGCCCCGGTTCATTCAGGCTGGCCTGCTGATCGGATTGGCGAACTTCACAAAGAGCACCGCCATCTTCCTGCCTTTTTTCCTCGTCGCCAGCCTCTGGTTGTTTACAAGAAAAACGGGATCGACTTGCCTGCGGCACTGGGCTGTATACTTGCTCACGTGCATCTTTGTACTGTTGCCGTGGGCGCACCGCAACTACGTCGCACTGGGACATTTTGCATTCAGTATTCATGGCATCGGCCAGAATCTCTGGTTCGGATCTGACCCCCGCATCTTCACGAACCATGGCGCAACTATGCGCGCAAACGCCGCGGAACTTGCCACGGAGATGGCTGACCGCGGGTTCCCGCCTCCGACGAGCGGCAATGTTTTCGACCGCGAACACTGGCAATTGCAAATGGCCATCCAGAAATACAAGGATCTCTTCCATCAACCCGTGACCCTCGCCGAGATGTTGTTGCTGAAAGCCACACGCACCGTCTATGCCAGCGAAGACCGTCCCTCGGGACATCTGCCCCTGATTTTCGTGCAGGTTCCGATAATCATACTGGCCGCCGGCGGGATGGTTCGATTGTGGAAGCGAACGGAAACGAAAACATTTGCATGGCTGTTGATGCTCTACATCGGGTACTATTACACTGTGGTCTCTCTAGGATTGCCAATGGTTCGATATTTTGTCCCTGCCATCCCATTCCTGCTGGCCGCCGCGGCTGTCGGTCTGGCTGCGCTACTGCACACGGCGGAACCTCCGTTGTCCGTCGTGACCAATCTGGAGCCGCTGAAACAATGACCCGCATCCCATTCCTCGACCTGAAAGCTCAATACGCGACCATCCGCGACGAAGTGCGAGCGGCGCTTGACGAAGTTTGCGATTCAGCGCGCTTCGCGCAGGGTCCGCCAACAACCGCATTCGAACAGGAGTTCGCGGCGTATTGTGGCGTTGCCCGCTGCGTCAGTCTGAACAGCGGCACCAGCGCGTTGCACCTCGCCCTCCGTTGCCTGAACATTGCCCCCGGTGACGAGGTCATCACCACGCCCTTCACCTTCATCGCCACTGCATGGGCCATCAGCTATGTTGGCGCCACGCCCGTCTTCGTTGACATCGATCCCGTGCGTCGCACGCTCGACCCGGCCCGGCTGGAAGCGCTCGTGACCGCACGCACCCGGGCAATTATGCCGGTGCACATTTTCGGCACACCGGCCGACATGGATTCCATCAACGCCGTTGCCACCAAACACAAGCTTCCCGTCGTGGAAGACGCCGCGCAGGCACACGGTGCCCGCTACAAGGGCAAACGCGTGGGCCAGTTCGGCGCGATCTCCTGCTTCAGTTACTACCCGACAAAAAATCTTGGCGCGTACGGTGAAGGCGGAGCGCTGTTGGCCAACGACGACAAGCTTGCGACCCGTGCCCGTTCCTTGCGCGAGCACGCGCAGAGCGCGCGCTACGTCCACGAGGAAGTCGGCTACAACTATCGCATGGACAGCTTTCAAGCCGCCGTATTGCGCGTGAAACTCAAACGCCTCGACGCATGGAACACGGCGCGTGCCGCCCATGCCCGTCGATACACCGAACTGCTCGCGGGCACACGCTACGGTCTGCCAGCGGTGCCCGCCGACTCCGAACCCGTATGGCATTGCTACGTCATCGAGTGTGACAATCGCGACCGTGTCCGCGCCGCCCTGGGCGAGGCGGGGATCGACACGGCCGTCAATTACCCGCTTCCCTTGCACCTGCAACCGGTTTATCGTCTGCTCGGTTATCATCGCGGCGATCTGCCGGTCGCGGAGCGGCTTTGCGAACGCTGCCTTTCACTGCCCATTTACCCCGAGTTGACTCCCGAGCAAATCAACGTCGTCGTGCGCGCCCTCCGTGGAGCCGCCTAAGACCATCATGCAGGTTGTGCTCAGTCTGCGAGTCGGCGGACTCGAGCGGGTTGTGGTTGATTTGGTCAATCACGCTTCGGACGATTTTCGATTCGTTGTCTGCTGCCTGGAGGAACCCGGGCAATGGGCCGGCGAAATTCCACCAGGCAGGGGGAAAGTTGTGGCCCTCAATAAGAAGTCCGGCGTGGACTGGCGCCTGATTTGGAAAATCGCCAGACTTGCCCGCGCGGAAAATGTCGACGTGATTCATACGCATAATTCGACCGCGCATTTCTACGGAGCCGTCGCCGCAAGATTCACCAAGGCGCGCGTATTGCACACCGAACACGGCAAGAACGTCGGCGAGGAAGCTCGTCATTATCGCCTCAACTACATCGCGGAGCGTTTCACCGATTTTACCGTCGTCGTTTCTGAGAAGAATGCCGAGATTGCGGTCGCCCACGAAGGTGTCGCCCCGGCAAACCTCAAGGTGATTCCCAACGGCATTCGCGTGGACCGTTTTGCCTCGCCGCGGCACAGCACCGGCCGTCGCATCGGCACCGTCGGACGGCTTGTTCCCGAGAAGAACTACCCGCTGTTGCTGCGCGCCACTGCCGCGATTCGCGATGCGGACCTGGTATTCGTTGGCGATGGTCCGTTGCGTGGGCAACTCCAAAAGCAGGCCGGCACCCGCGCCTCGTTTCTCGGCCAACGGGCCGATGTGCCTGACTTATTGGCAGGGTTCGATGTCTTCGTGCTCCCCTCGAATACCGAAGGTATGAGCATTGCCTTGCTGGAAGCGATGGCTGCCGGGTGTCCGATCGTGGTCACCGCCGTCGGTGGCAACGTCGAATTGATCCGCCACATGCAGACGGGTCTGGTCGTGCCGCCAAACGATGAGGCCGCCTTGCGCACCGCGATCGAGCGATTGCTGACGGACCCGGTGCTGGCCGCCCGACTCGGCACAGCTGCACGCGCTGTCGCGGAAAAACATCACAGCGTCAAAGCCATGACCGAACGTTACGAAGAACTGTGGCGCCGTCTCGCTGCATGAAGCTGCTGTTCATTTCCAACCTCTTTCCCAACGGGGCGGAACCGACCCGCGGAATGCACAATGCGCAACAGGCCGCCGCGCTCTCGAAGCGATGCAAGATCAAGGTCGTTTCCCCCATGCACCAACCCGTGCCCGATGAAACCTGGCAGGGTATCGCCGTAACGCACCCGCGATTCGTCCATCTCCCCCTGCTCTCGCGGCCATTGAATGGTTGGTTGTTCGCGCGCGCCGTTGAACCAGCCATCCGTCGGGAACGTCCTGACATCGTACTGGTCAACTGGGCCTACCCGGATGCCTACGGCGTAATGCTCGTGGCCAACAAATTGAAGTTGCCGTTCGCCATGACCGTACAGGGCAGTGACGTGAATGTGTTTTTCCGCAGTGCCACTCGCAAACGCCAGGTGCTCCGCGCCCTCAGGGCCAGCCGCGCCGTGTTCTGCCGGAGCGAGGCTTTGCGTGAAACGCTTGCTGCCGAGGGAATTGCCGCGACAACGGTTTATAATGGCGTCGACCGCAAGAGATTCCGCCCAATTGACCGGATCGAGGCTTGTAACAAACTGGGGCTCGACGCGGCGCGGCGCCGAGTTGTGTACGTCGGCAATCTACTGCCCGTGAAAGGCATCGCCGTCCTGGCGAAAACCGCCCGTCAATTGCAAGACATTGACGTGATCTTCATCGGCGACGGTCCGGAAAGAGTCGGCACAGGCCGCAGCATGGGTGTCCGCCCGCACGAGGAAATCCCATTCTGGATGAATGCTTGCGACGTGTTATGCCTGCCGAGTCTCAGTGAAGGTTTGCCCAACGTCGCTTTGGAAGCGATGGCGTGTGGACTCCCCGTCGTCGCCTCGCGTGTCGGCGGCGTGCCCGAAGTTGTACGCGACGGCGTCAATGGTCTGCTCGTGCCACCATCGAATCCCGTCGCCCTCGCCGACGCGCTGCAACGCGCCCTCGCGACGAAATGGGACCGCGAAGCGATTCGCGCATCCGTCTCCCAATTCGATTGGGACGTGAACGCGCGAACCGTGCTTGACAGGTTGAGCAAAACACTCGCCGTATGATCCAATCCATCGTCAGGCTTTTCCGACGGGCTGTCATTCGGTCGAAGGATTCTCTGAAGTATTCGCCGCTCACGGCCAAAGTGCTATTGGCGGGTGCAAAACTACGGCTTCGTATGGTTCGGGATGATGCGCAACGCGCCAACCTTCTCACGCGAGCCTACCGGTTGGCCGAGACTGCGCCCACCCGTCAGGCACTGCGCGCCGACGCCGAACGATACCTGAATGGCACAACGGGAAATATCTGGCGCGAGCAGCAGGTCGGTTGGATCCGATACCCGCGGGCTGCGGAGGACACGCATGTCAACCGCAGCATCGTGTTGAAGGCCCCGCGACCAACCGGCGAGAAGGGCGTGCTGTTGGTTATGTTCGAGTACAACTGGCTCCGGCTGCTTGCCAACGTGAAGGACCTGGGCTATCTCGGCGAGAAGTTCGACATCATCTTCTCCACAAGTTGGTCGCCCACGGATTATGCGTTGTTGGCACTGGCGTTGCAGTCAATGAGCGGCACCATCTTCGTCCAGGCGTGCAACTACGGCGAGATTCCCTGGATTGAAGAATTTAGTCCGCGATTGAAATACCTGCCGTGCATCGCCTGTGACTGGATCAATCCCGACTGCTACCAACCCAAGCCCTATGCCCAGCGACAGACCGACATCCTGATGGTCGCCAACTGGGCGCCGTTCAAGCGACACTGGCAGTTCTTCGATGCGTTGCGACGGATGCCGCGCAACCTGCGGATTACGATGATTGGACAAGAGGAAGGTGGTCACACGCTGTCGATGCTACGCGACCAGGCCGCGTTGTTCGGGGTGAAACAGGACATCAACTTCGTCGAGAACATCACCATCGACGACGTCACTTGTTACCAATGCGATAGCAAGATCTCCCTGATTCTCTCGCGACGCGAAGGCTGTTGCGTTGCCGCAGTCGAATCGTTGTTTGCCGACTCGCCGCTGGGGATGATGCACGATGCCCATGTCGGCCCCAAGGCCTACATTAACAATGACACAGGCGTACTATTGAGGCCCGATCACATGGAGGTGCAGTTGCAGCGATTCCTCGACAACGCCGGGTCGTTTCGCGCGCGCGCGTGGGCGACAGAAAACATCTCGTGCACCAAATCCATCGCGAAGGTCAACGCCTTGTTGCGTTCCCACGTCGAACAGAGCGGCGCGCCGTGGACTGCCGACTTGAAAACACCCTATTGGCGCCCCTATCCGGTATTCCTAAATGCAAGAGATCGCGAAGAGATGAGGCCGGTCTACAAAGACTTATGTGAGCGCTTCCCGGAAGTGTTCGGGCCCGACCTGCTGGAAAAAGGTTCCTCATGAACTGTCCATTGTGTGACTCAACCAGGGTTTCGCAGAAGCCCTGCCGTTTTAGGGAGATGATGCAGTGTGCCGCGTGCGGATTCATCTTCGCCAGCAATTCGACAGACTCATCGGCGCCAAAACTCTACGAGGAAGATTGGTCGAGGACAGAGGTGCATCCGACCTTCATCTACTTGCAGGGCCAGTACACGGTTCGTAACGAGTGGAAGCTGCAGGCGTTATTGGATCGTCTCGAACCGTTCCGCAAAACCAACCGGCTCCTCGACGTCGGCTGCAGCGCGGCTTTCTTCCTCAAGCTGGCGCGTGATCGAAAATGGGACGTGCAAGGCGTCGAGGTCTCGGACTTCGGCGTAAAGTTCTCGAGGGAAGAGTTGAAAATCCCCGTCTTCCAAGGCTTCCTTCAGGACGCTCATTTTCCGGACGAGTCGTTCGACGCCGTTTTCAACTCGCACGTCATCGAGCATGTGGGTAACCCGGTCGCTCTTCTCCGAGAAATGAGGCGTGTTCTTCGCCCCGGCGGCGCATTGATCACCGTCCTGCCGACCCAGTTTGCCTCTCCCAGCTACCGGTTCTTCGGGAAATGGACGGGCGAAGGGCCACCGCGCCACATTTCCTACTTTACCAAGCGGGTCTTCGAGAATCGTCTGCGCCAACTGGGATTCTCCGTCCACTTCTCACGACAGAACGTCGAATTGCAGAAAGTCCTGTCGATCCTGCTCCGACGACACGACTCGGCTGGCGCGAACGACGTTGTTCCGTCTTCGGCTTCCACCCAGGAATCCAGCAGCCCATTCGTGCGGGCCGTCAAATCCGCGCTTAACCTTGCGGCTACCGGATTCGGCGTGGGAGATGAATTGACCACGATAGCAGTTAAGAATTCCGCACCAACTCACTGAAAGACCAACCATGAAAATCAGCGTTTTCGGACTCGGATACGTCGGCTCGGTAACCGCGGTCTGTCTTGCCGACCGCGAACATGACGTGATCGGCGTTGAAGCGAATCCCGACAAACTCGCGCTGTTTGGCGCTGGTCAAACCCCATTGTTTGAGCCCGGCCTCCCGGAATTGCTCACAAAAGTTTACCAGACCAGACGCTTCACGGCCACCGCCAGCCCGGCCGAAGCGATTCGAGACTCGACAGTATCGTTCATCTGCGTCGGCACCCCGAGCAAGAAAGGGGGACAGGCCGATTTATCTCACGTCGAGCACGTCTCACGCGAAATCGGTGAGGCGCTACGCAACAAGGATGCCATGCACACAATCGTTGTCCGCAGCACGATGCTGCCGGGCAGCATTGAGAGCGTGGTCATCCCCCAAATCGAGTCGGCTTCCGGAAAGCGCGAGGGCCGTGACTTTCACGTCGTCGCCAACCCGGAGTTCATGCGCGAAGGCTCGGCCATCCGTGATTTTTACGAGCCGCCGTTCGTCGTGATTGGCGAACGCCATGCGGGCGCAGGCGATTCACTCGCGGACTTGTACCGCTGCGTAGACGCGCCGCAGGTGCGTATTACGATTCGCGCCGCCGAGGCGATCAAGTTCGCCTGCAACGCGTTCCATGCGATGAAAATTACGTTCGCCAACGAGATCGGCCAATTCTGCAAGGCCCATGGCATCGACAGCCGCGAAGTGATGGACATCGTGTGCCGGGATACGAAGCTCAACATTTCCAGGACCTATCTCAAACCCGGTCTGGCCTATGGCGGTTCCTGCCTTCCGAAAGACCTGCGCGCCCTCGTGGGACGCGCCCGGGAAAAAGATGTCGAACTCCCCATGCTCGACTCCATCGCGCGTAGCAACCTCAACCAAATCCAACGCACCATCGAGTTCGTCACCGAACTCGGCCATCGCGAGGTCGGGATTCTCGGGCTGAGTTTCAAGGTTGGCACCGACGATCTGCGCGAAAGCCCCACTGTCATCATAGCGGAAACCCTACTCGGCAAGGGATTCAAACTGGTCATCCACGATTCGGAAGTGGAACTAACCCGGCTGACCGGTGCCAACAAACGGTTCCTCGAAGACAAGCTGCCCCACATCAATTCGTTGTTGGCAACATCGCTGCAAGATGTCGTTGCGCGAAGCACAACGCTGGTTATCTGCAAGAATGCGCCCGAGTACCAGGAGTTGTCTGGGATTATTTCTCCTCATCATCACGTTGTCGATCTGGTGGCTGCAGTCAAGAGCGCCAACATCCCCATGGCCCAATATCACGGCTTGTACTGGTGAGAATTCTCACACTCATCTCGAAGTTCCCGTGGCCGCTCACGGACGGCGCGGTCATCCGCGATTTCAACCTGCTTCGCGAGGCCGCCAGGCGGCATGATGTGTCGCTGCTCTGTTTCCTGTTCACACCGACCGACCGCGAGCATTTCGATGCGTTGCGTCCGTACTGCAGCAAGATCGTCGGAATCGACCTCGTGCGTCCGAAGTGGCGGAAGTTGGCGAACGCCGCCCAGAGCCTCGTGACGGCAGATCCGTTCATCATCCGCGAGTACTGGCGTACTGAAATGGCTCGCGCACTGGAGAACTTCGTGGACGAGGAGCGAATCGACGTCGTCCATTCGCATTTCCTGCACATGAGCCAGTATGTCGGCCACAAGCGGAACGCCGCGTTTGTGCACGACGCGCACAATCTCGAACACATCCTCTGGCAGCGGATGGGGCGCACAACGACGAATCCATTCAAGAAGGCGTTCATCCGTTCCCAATACGGCAAGCTGGTGCGCCTCCAACAGGACGTGGCGCGCGCCAGCGAAAAATGTGTCGTGCTTTCCGACGAAGATCGCGCGGAATACCAGCGCATTTGTCCCGAAGCCGATGTGACGACGGTACCCAATGGCGCGGACGTCGAGTACTGGACGCCAGGCGATACCAATGGCGCCGCCGAACCGTCATCCATTCTCTACTTTGGCAACCTGAGTTGGCCGCCGCAGGCCGATGCCGCCATTTACTTTCACGACAAAATTCTTCCCCTCGTTCGCCAGCGAGTGCCGGGTGTGAAGTTCTATATTGCAGGGCAGAATCCACCCGAGACAGTGAAAGCCCTTGCGGGCGACGGCGTGATCGTCACCGGCTTCGTCCCCGATATGCGCGAGTACATGGCCCGCGCCAGCGTTGTCGTGATGCCGTTGCGCGCCGGGGCCGGCACGAAGCATCGCGTGTTTCAGGCCATGTGCATGAGGAAACCGGTGGTCTGCACGGCCGTGGCAGCCGAAGGCATTGCCCTTACCAACGGCGAGACCGCCCTGCTCGCGGACGAACCTGAAACATTTGCCAACGCCACGGTTTCCCTGCTACAAGATACGGCGCTACGCCAGAGGCTGGGCGAACGAGGCCGTCAGCTTGTCCTCGATCGCTACGATTGGCGCGCGATCTACGAACGACTGGAAGAGGCGTTTCAGGAGGCGGTTCGCAAACGGAAATGACAAACAGCAAGAATTATCGTGTCGGCCTCGTTGGCGCAGGTTACGTCAGCGAGTTTCATATCAAGGCTCTGAAACGTCTGCCCAACGTGCGCATCGTAGGCATCACCGACCTCGATGGTGCGCGCGCACGGGCCACGGCCCAACGCTTCGGCATCACGTCGCATCCGTCGTTGAAGGTGATGGCTGCGGAAGGTCTCGATGTCGTCCATGTCCTCACTCCGCCCGACAACCACGTCGATGTCGCGCTCGAAGCGCTCTCGCTTGGCTGCCACGTTCTCGTCGAAAAACCGCTGGCCACAAGCGTCGAGGACTGCGACCGGCTGATTGCCGAAAGCCAGGCGCGTAACTTGCGCGTGTGTGTAAACCACACCTTGCTCGGCGATCCATTGATCAAGCGCGCGCTGGAACTGGTCAAAACGGGCGCCATTGGCGACGTCCTCACTGTCGATTACCTGCGCAGTTCGAATTACCCGCCCTACCGCGGCGGTCCCCTCCCCCCACAATATCGCGAGGGTGGATACCAGTTTCGCGACCTCGGCGTGCACGCCCTGTATTTGCTGCAGGAGTTTCTGGGGAACATCCAGGATGTGCAGGCCGACTTTCGTGCGTCGGGCTTGAAAGACAGCGATCCGAACATCCATTTCGACGAGTGGCGCGTGTTGGTGCGCTGCGCCAAGGGCACCGGCAGCATCCAGCTCTCGTGGAACGTCAAGCCGCTCCAGCATCAACTGATCATTCAAGGCACCCGCGGGACCTTGCGCGCGGATTTGTTCGCGATGTATCTGACGCGCCGCCGCCACACGCCTTTGCCAAAGGCTGTGGAACGTGTGGCCAACGCGTTGGCAGAATCCGCCTCGTCCGCAGTGCAATTGATCTGGAACGGCACGCTATTTGCCGTCGGCCAGCTTCAGCCTTACCAAGGGCTTCACAATTTTGTCGGCGCATTCTACGAATCTCTCGCCACTAACAACCTGATGCCAGCGGGCCTCGAACAAGCCTGCGAAGTGGTGCGCTGGACGGAGCAGGTCGCGCGCGAAGCTGACCATGCCAAGGCCAAATTCTATGGTCAATACCGTCCGGATAATCGTCCGGCGGTCGTCGTCACAGGAGCGAATGGCCTGCTGGGCAGCGCGTTCGTGAAACGCCTCATCCACGAGGACGAGTATGTCCGCCTGTTCGTGCGGCGTCTGCCACCGCCAGAAATCGCCGATCATCCACAAATCGAGGTTGTCCTCGGCGAGCTTGGCGATCCCGATGCGGTGGATCGTGCCATCGAGGGCGCGACCGCCGTCTTTCACATCGGCGCGGCCATGGGCGGCGGTTGGGCGGCGCACGAGGCAGCCACCATCGAGGGTACCCGCAATGTGGTCGAAGCCTGCCTGAAGCATGACGTACCCAAAGTGATTTACATCAGTTCCCTGTCGGTGATCGACTGGGCCGGTCATCCGCCCAACCAACCGGTCACCGAGTCCGCAACCTTGGAACCTACTCCCCAGCAGCGCGGCTCTTACACGCAGGCAAAACTCGAAGCCGAGCGCATCATCCGGGCGGCGGCGCAGGAGCGCGATTTGCCCGTCGTCATTCTTCGTCCCGGCCAGATTTGGAGCGAAACCAGTGCGCTCATCACCGCCGCCGTGGGCGTTCGCCTCGGCCAGTGGCTGGTTGTCATCGGGGACGACTCAAACCAACTGCCCCTCGTGCACGTGGACGATGTCGTCGAAGCCATCGTGCTCTCGACGCAGAGCCAGTTCTCGCACGGCGAGGTGTTTCAAGTTGTGGACAACGATTTGATGAGCCGAGAGGAGTTGGTGCGTCTGTATTCCCGTGCGCGCGAACCGCAGCTCCGCATCACCCGGATCCCGCTTGGGCTGGCGTGTTTCCTCGCCAGCGGCATCGAGTGGCTGACCACGGCGTTGGGCCGACCCGCGCCAATCTCCCCGTACCGCCTGCGTTCCGCCGTTGCGCCACTGGCGTTCGATTGCTCCAAGGCACGCGACGAACTTCATTGGGAGCCACGCGCTCACACCCGCGATGCGCTCCGCAAGTTGCTCGCAGCCAGATAAGTATTAGACTGTCGCTTCGGTCACAATGACGAGTTTTTGGATAACTGTTTTTTTTGCCTCCGCGGCTGCCATCGTTTGGTCGTACGCGATCTACCCGCTGCTGCTCGCACTGGTGCCGCCACGGCGCCACGAGCAAACCGGCGACCCTCGCGATTGGCCGTCAGTTTCCGTGTTGATCAGCGTGTACAACGAAGAAAAGCACATCGTGACGCGCATCGAAAACCTGCTCAAGCTCGATTATCCGGGCGACAAGCTCGAAATCTTGATTGGATCGGATGGTTCAACGGACCGCACCGACGAATTGGTCAGGACGTTTCCAGATGCCCGCGTGAAACTGCGCGCGTTCGAGCAACGTGAGGGGAAGCCCAGCGTCCTCAATCGACTCGTGCCACAAGCGCATTCCGAGCTGCTCGTGTTCAGCGATGCGAACGCGATGTTCGGTTCGGACGCGCTACGAAAACTTGCGCGGCATTTTGCCAATCCACAGATCGGCGGGGTCTGCGGGAGGCTCGTACTCCACGGTGACAGTAGTGAAACCGATGAGAGCCCGTACTGGAAGTTGGAAACGTATTTGAAGACGCGCGAGAGCACCCTCGATTCCTGCCTCGGCGCCAATGGAGCCATTTACGCGATCCGCAAATCTTGCTGGCCAAGAATACCTGATAACACATTCGTGGATGACTTCGTCATCGGCATGCGGGTGCGCGAGGCGGGTCACCGGGTGATCTACGACACGGAAGCCGTAGCGAATGAAGAACTGCCACAATCGGTCGGCCACGAAATGACCCGGCGCATACGGATTGGCGCGGGCGGTTTCCAGGCATTATTTCTGTGCTGGCGTTCGCTGTTGCCGTGGCGCGGGCTTTACTCGATCGCGTTCTGGTCACACAAGGTGCTGCGGTGGTTCGCTCCGTTCTTGATGATCGCGGCGCTGGCATCAAATGTCGCCCTGCTGCCCCATCCGCTCTTCGCAGTGTTACTGGCGCTGCAACTCGCGTTTTACAGTCTGGCGCTCTTCGGCGCTTTCATCCGGAGACGCAAGATCGTCCTATTCAGTGCTCCCTGCTATTTTGTCACGATCAACCTTGCGTTGTTGTTCGGGTTCTTCCGGTTCATTACCGGCACACAACAAGCCGCGTGGAAACGGACGGCTCGGTAAGCCATGTGCGGGATCGCTGGCAAATTCAATTTCGGTGACAACGCGCCGGTCTCGCGCGAATTGATCGCGCGCATGAACGTGGCCCAGGCGCATCGCGGGCCCGATGGCAGCGGCGAGTATTTCGACCGCGGCGTTGGCCTGGCGCACCGGCGATTGAGCATTCTCGACGTCGAAGGCGGCCGCCAACCGATGACCAACGAGGACAACACGATTTGGATCGTGTTCAACGGCGAGATTTACAATTTCCCCGAACTTCGCAATCGACTCGAAGCGAAGGGGCACAAGTTCCGCTCCCACTGCGATACGGAAGCCATCGTCCATCTTTACGAAGACCTGGGTGAGAACTGCGTCGATGATCTGCGCGGGATGTTTGCGTTCGCGATCTGGGACTCGCGCGCCGAGAAGTTGTTCATCGCGCGCGACCGTCTGGGAATCAAACCGCTCCATTACGCCGTGCTCGGTGGCCGGTCGCTGGTCTTTGGCAGCGAGATCAAGGCCATCCTGCAGGATGAAACCGTTCCTCGCCGTGTGAATCCCGACGCGCTCAGCGAATATATCAGCCTGCTGTACGTGCCCGATCCCGGCACCATGTTTGATGGCATTCAGAAGTTACCGCCGGCGCACGCGCTTACCTGCGACCGCAACGGCGTGCGTGTCCGCCAATACTGGGACGTTCATTACAACGTAAACGAATCGCTTACCGAGGAGCAGGCAGCGGCCCAACTCTTCGATCTCTTGAAAGGAACGGTTAAAAACCATCTTCTTTCTGACGTGCCTCTCGGGGCATTCCTCAGCGGCGGGGTCGATTCGAGCGCCATCGTCGGGCTGATGCGGGAGGTCATCACCGGCAAACTCGTAACCTCCTCGATCGGTTTCGAAGAGGAAGCGTACAACGAGCTGCCCTACGCCCGACAGATGGCTGAACGGTTTCGCTCCGAGCATCACGAGCACGTCGTCCACGCCGATATCGAGCATCTGTTCCCGCTTATTGTTTGGTCGTTTGACGAACCATTCGCGGACTCGTCGGCCATCCCCACGTACTATGTCAGCAAAACCGCGCGGGAACACGTGACGGTCGCTCTCAGCGGTGACGGTGGAGATGAATTATTTGCCGGCTACTCGCGTTTTCGGCTGGGGCAATTGGAGCATCGACTTCGGCGGGCGCTCGGGCCGCTACGGTTTCTGGGAGCGATGGCGCGTGTGTTGCCCGACGACGCGCGATTCAAAGCCAAAAACTCGCTGGAAAGCATCACGCGCACTCCCGACGATGCCTGTGCCCGCAAACACTTCCTCTACCTCTACACCGAAGAGGCAAAGCGGCATCTCATGGCGCAACCGGAGACGCACGATTACGCAGCCAAGTTTCGCGCGTTGTATCGCAATGCACACGCGGCGCCCGATGACTGGCTCAACCGGGCATTGTATGTGGACCTGAAGACGTATCTCGTCGACGACATACTCACCAAGGTCGACCGGATGAGCATGGCGGTGTCACTGGAGACGCGCCCGCCGCTGTTGGATCACAAAGTGGTCGAGTTTGTCGCCACGTTGCCGCCACGTTTCAAACTCAAAGGTTTCGAGAGCAAATACATCCTCAAGAAAGCCGCGTCACGCCTCGTGCCACAAGAGATTCTCTCGCGCAAAAAACAGGGGTTCCGCCTGCCGATCGCGGAATGGTTACGGAGCCAATTGCGCGAAACCGCTGAAGACCTCCTCCTGGGTCCGACGGCGACACGGCGGGGGTATTTCAAGAAGTCCGAATTGGAAACACTCTGGCGCGACCACCTGAGCGGTCATCGCGATAATGCGCACCAGATCTGGTCGCTTATCCTGCTGGAATTGTGGCACCGGAAGTACATCGACGATTCTCGCCCTCCGATCGCACCGAAGTCTTTCTTGCCCAATTGCTAATCATGCCCGGCCTCGTCGGCACCGGCCATCTTGCCGGGTTTCGGATTGCGACGAGCATTCGCAGCGTGATACAGGGCCAGCATGAACCGGCTGCTGTTCGGCGACAATCTCCAGTGGTTGCGCGACACGAAACCGTTGCGGGCCGTCTGTCGTTTGACAGCAATCTTCGCGGACGCCAGCGTCGACCTTGTGCACAAACACCTTTCCTAGCATGTATGTCTAACGTAACCGACAGAAGTTGTTACACGCCCTTTTGGGCGGGGATTGAAAACAATTGGTATAAGAATGCTGCCCTCGACGCTGTGTGGAAACCTGAGTACGACAAACTTGTCGAGGAGTTAGTGGATAGGCGAGCCCCGTATATATATCCGTTTGCAGGGGATGTTCTCCGCGTCGTTGATCGAGAAAACAACACGTCATTTTCAAGCGAAAACCAGAACTGCGGCTACTACATTTTGACGCGTGCGTATCAGATGCCGCACACGCGCCAGAAATGGCTTGATGCGGTGAAACGAGAAGAAACGCATGTCCACGTTTGCCCTATCTGCAAAACGCAAAACCACCTTCTCCACTTTCATCCTGACATCCTCCGAGAGTACGGCACGAATCCACCTTGGTGTCGGACATGCAATTACGTGGTCAGACGGTACACGAAGTTCTGGAATGAGGACACAAAGCAACGACTAGGTGTGATGATGACCCGTCTAGATGAAGCATGCCCTTGTGATATTTGTGGAGCGTCCTTCTCGCTCGCTGAACACGTTTTCACATATTATTCATTTGGAGGGAAGGCTGTTGACCTCCTTTACCCAAATCTTTTTGCAAACATCTGCCCCGATTGCTTTGGGAAGGCGTTTTTTGATTATAGACGGGGCTCGCCTCGAAAACGTCTAACGGCTCTATACGACCTGTTCCTATTTATTGGCAAAGTGCCGACTCGGGATTTTGAGAACCTGTTTTATCTTTACAGAGATAGGGAATCGATAGTGAAGCTTGTCAGCCTGCTGCAACGAATGAGAACACCCAGCGGCTACGCCGAGGAGTTCGGGAGTTTCTTTGCAGCGCTTGTGAAATCAGGGGTGTTGCCAGAAGGCAGTAAGAAAATGGTAATCGGGACTATGACTCTATCGAAAGACGGCCACTTGTGCCTGTCCTTGCCTGAAAAGGAGATCGATGATTTCCTTTTAGCTGAGGGTATAGCACACGACAAAGAGGTATCTTATCCGGCGTACTCTTTCCGGGCGGACTGGGAATTGTTTGGGTCGAAGGGCAGAACTTTCGTGGAATATTTCGGCCTCATGTCAAATCCCGATTACGCCGCAAAAGCGAAAGTGAAGACGGAGATTGCATTGGCGGCCGGCATCGAGTTGATCGCGATGTTTCCTGGGACAGACTGGAAAGCAATGATGCTGAATTGGAAAAAGAACAACGTGAGCGGCAAAGAGCGGCTCGACGCCCCGCCCCAAGCCAATCCGTTTGTGAAGGCGGAGCGGGAAGGCAAAGCGGAGAAGCAAGAGGAGATGCTGTGAAGAATTGATGAGCACGCCCCCCGATGTGTTATGGGTGCTCGACTGAGTGGACGTCAAGATCGGGGTCCGGTGTTGTTACTCCTGCTGTTTCTGGAATTGTGGAATCGGCCGTTCGTTGACGGAGAGTCGTGGCGATGCTGAAAAACGTCCATCTGTGGTTGCCAAGCTATCTCCAACGTCGGCCGCCGCCACTTGTCGTGCCGACACACGTTTTTTTCTGCGTTGTGGACCATTACGAACCCCTGTGGAACAAGGCCTCTCGGCACCAAGGGCTGGAGCGCGTCGAGCATTGGTTCAAAAACTATCCGCGGATGGCGGATCGGTTTCACGATGCCGACGGGCACCCGCCGCAGCACACGTTTTTTTATCCTGCAGAGGAGTACGTGCCCGACTACCTCGATTTGCTCGCGCGATTGTGCCGCCGAGGCTACGGCGAAGTGGAGATCCATCTCCATCACGATAACGACACAGCAGAGAACTTTCGCCAGACGATCGAGAATTTTAAGACCAAACTGCACAACCACGGGTTTCTCTCCCAAGGCCGTTACGGCTTCATTCACGGCAACTGGTCCCTGGACAATTCACGTCCTGACGGTCGCTGGTGCGGCGTGAATAACGAGTTGCACGTACTACGCGATACCGGCTGCTACGCGGATTTCACACTACCGAGCGCCCCGAGCGAGTGCCAGACGCACAAGATCAATTCGATTTACTACGCGACGGATGATCCGTTACGACCCAAGTCCCATGACACCGGCGTGGACGTGCGCGTCGGCGGGAAACCAAGCGGGGATCTCCTCATCGTGCAAGGCCCACTGGCGCTGAATTGGACCAACCGCAAATTCGGCGTGGTCCCGCGCATTGAAAACAGCGAGGTCGCCAGCAACGCGACAGTAAGCGCCGACCGAATTCGCAACTGGATCGCCCAACGAATCGGCGTCGTCGGCAAACCCGATTGGGTGTTTGTGAAAGTGTACACTCACGGATGCCAGGAAACGAATTTTGACACCGCGCTCGGTCAATCGGCAGCAACGATGCACGAGCACTTGCAAACGATTTGCAATGGCGGCTCGAACTTCGTGCTCCACTACGTCGCGGCCCGTGAGATGTTCAATTTGATCAAGGCCGCTGAGGCCGGTCAGACGGGCGATCCGAATCAGTACCGCGATTTCGTTCTGCCTCCCCCTCCAGTGCGACAATAAACCCGGCGATCTTCTCCCGCCACCCGTCGGGTGTCGCCTCTTCCACGCTCGCTTCGTCCATGAACCGCGGTATCTCCCCGCGGATATTCTCCAAGAAATGCTTTGCCTCTTCGGCTGTCTTGCCATTGCGCTTGCGAATTAACCCTTCTAAAAAGAACGAGTGGCGGTAATCGTCGTTCGCGTCCATCCGGGGTTTTAGTTGAATTACCAATAAAATTGAAGTATTAATGCGGGACAGATGAGTATCGCAAGTGTCGCAGAAGTACCGAAACCGAAACGAGTTAACCTGCGGCGGCCTGACATCATGGAGGCCGTTCGCGAGCAGGTGGAACAACATTATCGCAGCCAGATTGTCGAAAAACTGCGCCAGCGCGGTGGTGTGCTCGAAGCCGGCGGACTGAAGGTGCGTCTGGCCAAGGAATTCGGCTTTTGTTACGGAGTGGAGCGCGCCATCGACCTCGCATACGCGGCGCGCAGGGTGTTTCTCAACCAGCCCATCTATATTTTGGGCGAGATCATCCACAATCCCGAGGTGAACGAGCAACTCGTCGCGATGAGCATCAAATTCCTCTCCGGTCCAATCAAGAGCGCCAACATCGACGACCTCAAAGAAGACGACGTCGTGATTATCCCGGCGTTCGGAGCGGAAGTTGCCACGATGGACAAGTTGAAGGCAAAAGGCTGCCAACTGGTGGACACGACCTGCGGGGACGTGATGAGCGTCTGGAAGCGTGTCACCCAAAACGCCAACGAACAATTCACGTCCATCATCCACGGCAAGGCCAAGCATGAGGAGACCAAGGCGACCAGTTCGCGCGCCACGGCCAACCAAGCGGGGCACTACGTCGTCGTGCTGAACATCGCGGAGACCGATTACGTCTGCAATTACATCCGTCATGGCGGCAACAAAGCGGAGTTCCTGGCGAGGTTTGGCGGAGCGCACTCGCCGGGCTTCGATCCGGATCAACACCTCACGTCCATTGGCGTGGCCAATCAAACCACGATGTTGCGCAGCGAGACCGAGGAGATTCAACGCCGATTGCGACGGGCCATGGTGGACCGTTACGGTGAACCGGAGATCGACCGACACTACCGCATGTTTGACACAATCTGTGGCGCCACACAGGAGCGACAGGACGCGCTGATTCATCTACTGCAGGAGCCGCTTGACATGATGATCGTCGTGGGCGGTTACAATTCCAGCAACACGTCGCATCTGGCCGAAATGAGCGAGGAGCGCATGCCGACGTACTTTATCCGCAACGCGAGCAAGATTCTCTCGGATAAAGCGATCCTGCACTTCAACCTCCACAAACAAGAGGAAGTCCTGGCCGAAAGCTGGCTGCCGGGTGGCAATATCTACGTGGGTATCACAGCGGGCGCATCTTGCCCGAACAATTTGATTGATGATACGGTCCGCCGACTTTTCAACCTTCGCGGCATCAACGTGGACGAGATGATTGCGGCCACCGAAGCCACCGCGCCGCATTCATGATCACGCCACGGTCTTGCGGCGATGACGCGTCGCCTGCCGATCTTAGAAATCCCAATCACTGCTAATCTCTTATGGATAAAACGCCCCTAAAATTCCGTTCCACATCACTGGCCGACATTGAACTGCCCAAGGAAGTTGCCGGCCTGCGCGATCTTGCCTACAACCTGTGGTGGACGTGGAACCCGCAGGCCCGCCGAATGTTTGCGCACATCGAACCTGGCTTGTGGGCAATCTATCGCAATCCGGTCGAATTGCTCATCAACATCGAACCTCACCATTGGGAAAGCCTGCTTGAGGACGAAGTATTCATTACGATGTACAAATCGGTGCTGCGTGAGTTCGACACCTACATGAAGTCCCTGAATGACGCCTGGTTCGCCCAGAATCATCCCGGCTATCAGGGCGGACCGTTCGTCTACTTCTCGACCGAGTTCGGCTTCCACGAGTGTCTGCGCACGTATTCGGGCGGACTTGGTGTGCTCTCCGGAGACCATTGCAAATCCGCCAGCGACCTGGGAATTCCCTTTATTGGCATCGGACCGCTCTATAAGCACGGGTACTTCGAGCAAGAAATCGAACCGGACGGCCGGCAACAACATTTCTATCCCGCGTACGATTTTTCGCGCCTGCCGGTCCAACCGATACTGGGGGACAATGGCCGCCATCTGACCGTGACCATCGATTTCCCCGATCATCCCGTGTACGCGCGTGTGTGGCTGGCGCAGGTCGGCCGCGTGCCGGTCTTGCTCCTCGACACGGACACCAACAAGAACAATCCCGCTGACCGCCCGATTACGGGACAACTGTACGTCAGTGGGCGCGAGATGCGCATCTGCCAGGAAATTGTGATCGGCGTCGGAGGAGTACGTGTGTTGCAGGCGCTCGGAATCGAGCCGGCTTGCTGGCACATGAATGAAGGCCACTGCGCTTTCCTCGGCCTCGAACGGATTCGTAATTACGTCAAGGGCGGATTGGGCTTTGCCGACGCGTGTAAAGAGGTCGCCAAGAATTCCATTTTCACGACCCACACACCCGTGCCCGCGGGCAACGAGGCGTTCGACATCGAATTGGTGCGCAAGTACTACAAGAACTATTGCCAGGATACCGGCATCTCGCAGGATCAACTCATCGATCTTGGTCTGGCCAGCCCCGGCCGCGGAAACCAACCGTTCAGCCTCACCGTGCTGGCGATTCATCTCTCCACCTTCTGCAACGGCGTCAGCCAGCTGCATGGCAAGGTCAGCAATGACATGTGGCGGTACGTCTATAAGAACCTGAAGTCCGGCCAGAATCCCATTCAGGCCATTACCAATGGCATCCATACGCAAACGTGGATGGGCTATCAAATCAGCGAACTCTACGACAAGTATCTTACTCCCGCCTGGCGCAACAACCTTATGGATGAGTTGTTCTGGAAGCGTGGTGTGGCCAATATCCCCAACAAGGATTTGTGGGAGGTCCACAATCTCCAGAAGGAGAATCTCGTCCGTTTTATTCGCGGGCGGGAGCGCGCTCATCTCGCCAGACATGGCGCGTCACCGGACGACCTGCGCGGCGTCGAGGAACTTCTCAATCCCGAAGTATTGACCATCGGGTTCGCGCGTCGGTTTGCCACCTACAAACGCGCGGACTTGTTGTTCCGTGATTTTGACCGTTTGCGCTCGATCCTGAAGGACTCCAAGCGCCCCGTGCAGATCGTGTTTGCCGGCAAGGCGCACCCTGCGGACAGGCCCGGCCAGGAATTGATTCGTCGCATCTTCGACATCTCGCGGAACACGGACTTGCATGGTCACATTGTCTTTGTCGAAAACTACAACATGCGCGTTGCCCGTATGCTCGTTCAAGGGGTGGATGTCTGGCTCAACAATCCACGCCGTCCCCACGAAGCCAGCGGCACCAGCGGCATGAAGGCCCCCGTGAATGGCGGAATCAATTTTTCCGTCGCCGATGGCTGGTGGTGCGAAGTGCAAAACCTGGATGCGGGCTGGACCATCGGCAACAGCGGGGAGTCCGACAACACGGACAAGCAGGACCGGGAGGACAGCGAGTCCCTCTACGATATCCTCGAAGACAAAATCGTCCCGCTCTTTTACAAGCGCGACGCCAACGGCCTGCCTGTGGGATGGATCAAGATGATGAAGGCCTCCATCGCCACCGTTACACCGCGGTTCTCCGCCGCGCGCATGGTCCGCGACTACACGGAACAAGCATACCTGCCCGCCGCCAAACGCGGGGGTGCCGTCACGACCGCCGCGGAACAAACGTGGTAGGAGACGCCGTTAGCGGCGCGGAGCACCGCATCTCGTTCACGAAGAAGGCTCCAAGCAGCAGTAATCCGTAAAGCGGGATGTAACTGACCACGAACTCCAGCCACGGGCTTCGCCAACTGCCCATGGCGTTCAGCATCACGAGCGAGGCGCCGAGAATCACCGCTCGTCCGCAGGTTGGTCGCTGCACGATTCGAGCCACGCCAACTGCGGCCGGAAAGCCAAGGATCACAAAGTAGTGGCCCCACGCCTCCGTGATTCCCGCCAGCATCGCGGCGCTGAGCAAACAAAACTCCAACTCGAGATCCGCGCCCTTCTGTCTTCCCCCGGTTCGCCAGGACAAACCGTATGCGAGCGCAATCAACGCGAGGCCAATGACAGCCCCTACCGTCACCCACCCATGCAAGCCATTCCATTCCGGATTGAAACCATGAACGGACCATGCCGCGTTCTTCACGAAAGACGGTACGGTGAAGTTGAAGTGTCGCTGCCATGTGACCCACCGCTCCAGCACCGCCATGCCATGTGTCCAGAACTGCTTCCAACATTCCCACCCCGTTGCCAATACGATCCCAATACTCCATGCCAAAGTCGCGCCCAGACATTTCCAGCGCATCTTCCAGTCGGCGGACGCGCGCCAGAGAAACCATGGAAGCAGCACGACGGGAAAAATTTTCAACCAGCCTGCCGTGGCGATCACCAGACAAGCCCGCTGCGGCTTCCCCTTTCGTAGGAACCTGTACGCCACCAGAATCATCGCCGCGATGAGCAACTGACATTGCGAAAAGAAAAAATGCCAATACACCGGGGCCGATGCCACGATTGCCCCGCACACCAGCCTCCGCGCCTGCGCGGAAAGCCTTGATGATGTCAACTGCCACGTCGCCGCCAGCACATACCCCAAGCAGACCGTCTCCAACAACGTCCACGCCCAAAATGCCGCGCGGGGCGGCAATGCGGCAAATGGAGCAAACATTCCAACAAGAAAGGGCGGATTCGTCGCCGTCGGGATTCCGCGTGTGTAATGGAATCCCCAACGGTCGTACTCCGGTTCCAACGGAGTGGAATATACATCAGCGCCCGTCAGCAACAAACGGCTTGAGATGTAATAGTGGGCGAAATCGTTACTGACGGCTCGTGACGGGAGGATAAGCGCCACATGCACACCCCCGAACACGGCGAGCCCCAGCGCCAGTGCATCCAGCGCCCAAGCATACCTGTATCGTTCTGCAGTCTCAGCGTCTGGTCTCAAGACTTGGAGGGTGAAGGCACCAGCCAGTAATCCTTCCGGAAGCACTTCCGCCACTGTTCGATCTCGCGCCTGACGGTTGCCGCCACTGGTTCCGCGGGGCGGAATGGTCTCGTACTGCAACCAGCCAACACGGACACGCAGACCAGCTCTCCGATTGTTTTCATGAAGCGCCGTGCTGCATTCGGGCGGCGCGCACCGTGTTGTGCATGAGCATGGCGATGGTCATTGGGCCGACACCCCCGGGCACCGGAGTAATGAGTAATGCCCTTTGGGAGACCGCGTCAAAATCCACGTCTCCGACAATCCGATACCCCTTGTCTGAAGTCTTGTCCTCAAGGCGATTGACCCCCACATCGATCACGACGGCGCCGTCGCGTACCATGTCGGCCTTTACGAACCCGGGCACACCAATCGCCGCAATCAGAACATCGGCCGATCGACAGATCTCCGCGAGATTCCTACTCCGCGAATGGCAGACGGTAACCGTTGCATTCGCGTGCGCCGCCTTCTGCGAGAGAATCAAGGAGAGGGGGCGACCGACGATCCGGCTTCGACCCAGTACCACCACGTGGGCTCCGTCGATCCTGACGCCACTGCGGATAAGAAGTTCATGGACCCCGGCCGGGGTGCACGGAACGAAACCGGTTGGATCTCCATTGGCAAGCTTGCCAACGTTCAATGGATGAAAGCCATCGACATCCTTGGCCGGACTGACGGCTGCGAAAACCTTCTCCTCCGAAATCTGCGGTGGTAGCGGCGATTGGACCAAAATGCCATGAATCTCCTGCTTGAGATTGAGGTTGTTAATGTTGGCCAGCAGTTCGCTCTCCCGGGTGGTCGCGGGAAGACTGACGCGCTCCGAATGCATCCCGAGTCGGGCGCACACCTTGTCTTTCATCGAAACGTACGTGACGCTGGCGGGATTCTCACCGACCAGAACCACCGCCAGACCAGGAGTGACACCACACTGGTTCTTCAGCCGCGCGATCTCGACGATGGTTTCGGCGTTGATCTGCTCCGCGATGGCCTTGCCGTCAATAAGTGTCGCAGGCATCGCGCCACGACTACCAAACCATGTCGACGCGTTCGACGGTGATGACAGGATACCGGTCGCCTTTGTGCCAGCGCTGGGTCCCAACGATGCGAATATGCTTGCCAACGTACTTCTTTAGATTCAAACCGGGAGCTTCCAGATACGCCACGCGAAAACTAAGCCGATCCGCCTCCGGAGTTCGCAACTCGAAGGATGCGGGCGCGTTCGACTCGGTCACGGAACCCAGATACCCGTCTTTGACCGCATAGGTCACCAGTACATCCGGGTCCGTGTTGACAACGCTTACCGAGGGCCCGACCGGGGCTGCAACGGGCGGCGTCAAAATCTCACCGGAGTTCGCCGACGGGACCGGTTCGGGCGAGGCGATCGGAGCCGGGGCCACTTGCACGTCCACCAACTCAGCAGCGATCCAGCCACTGCAGTCCGCTGTCGGCTTGATCTGCGCCCAGTCGCCCTTCCTCTGGACGATCTCCACCTTCGCGCCCTTCGCCAACTTGCCGACATCCCGGTAACTCGACCCGGGACCGCAACGCACGTTCAGATTGTCGACATCCGCAGTGCCGTCCACCACATGCCTGGCGCTGACGTAACACCTGGCTGTTTCCGGCAACGTGATTCGCAACCACTCCATCGATTTCTCATGCTCGGTCACCGTCTTGCGTTCGAGCACGTCCACAGCTTCGCTCTTGTGAAGTTGGGTGATGACCTCGGAATGCAATGTGGGGCGGGACCGCACATTGCTGTGTTCGCCCCTTACCGTGCCCCGGGTCGCCGCGCCCGCAGGTGCGGCTTGCGCCACCACGACTGCTCCAGAATCGGCACGGCTGAGTGCTGCGCTGGATAGCGCGGCGCATGCAACCGCAATGCTAACAGCGAAAAGCCGCCGGTGAGAATTGCATAAGTTTGTATATTTCCTCATGAGTCAAATGCCTCCATTGTGCTGTTGCCAAGTTCCCCAATTCGACCGGGCCAACCGCAAGCCGCACGAGCCGCTTTACGGGATGGCCAACGGCTACCATCATCCGGCGAATTTGTCGCTTCTTTCCCTCGCTGAGAACCAGCCGCAGTTCGGTGGTGTTCTTCTGCGAGCGCACCTGGAAAATCTTGTCAGCGTGCAACATCTCGCCGTCGCTACCAATCCCCTTCAGCAGGCGCGTGATCTCAGCACTGGTTAATTCGCCCTCGACCTCCACCAGATAGGTCTTGCTCATTTTGTAACGCGGGTGGGTCAGCCGCAAGCTAAAAGTGCCGTCATTTGTCAGAAACAACAGGCCCTCCGTGTCCTTGTCCAACCGTCCGACAGTGTAGACCCGGGGCAGCGAGCGCGGGAGCAAATCGACGGCGCGTTGGCGGCGGTGTGTGTCGTGGTTGGTGCACAGGAACCCGGCGGGCTTGTTGAGCGCGATGTACACTTTTTGCTCGATGACGACCGGCTTGCCGTCAACGGCCACGGCGTCGCGTTCCGCATCGACTTTCGTCCCGAGTAATCGAACCGGCTGACCGTTGACCGAAACCCGGCCATCCTCGATGAGTTGCTCGCAACGACGTCGGGAAGCTATGCCCGCTTCCGCAAGATACTTTTGCAGGCGGACGAGCACGGCGGTCGGGTGACTACTCCGGTTTCGTCTTCGGCAGGCCAAAGACTCGCTGGCCATCTTTCCAGCGCCCCTGCTTCTTGAGCACCTCGACACGCTCGAACCGCTTCAGGACATTGCGGCGCGCCTGGATCTTGCTGGCTCCCTTGAGACTTCGATGTTGTGACATGGTGACTTCCTGAGTTAACGCTTGAGTGTCAATTTTAATGCTTCAATCTTCGCGGCGACCTCGTCGCGGTACTGGGGGGTTTTACCAGATTCCAGGTACTTTTCAAACTGTTTTATCGCCTCGGAAGGATTAGTGTCCTCATAGAGCAGACCGAGTTTGTAGTAGACCAAGGCATAGTCGGGACGCAGTTCCAGCGCCTTGCGGTACGAGCCCAGGGCTTTATCACGGTTTTTCATCTGGGCATACGCATCTCCGAGACCGCTGTACGCCAAGGCGTATTTCGGATCCTTTTCGATGGCCTTTTGGTAGCATTCAATCGACAGGTCGGGCCGCTTTTCAAAAAGATAGATGTCCCCCATGGCGTTGTTGAAATAGGGGACGCTCGGGTCAATATCGATTGCCTTCTGCATGGCGACCTTGGCCTCCTTGTCACGCAACTCTTGAAGATACAAGATGCCGAGGCTGTAGTACGCATCGCCATTCTGCCGACCCGCCTGTTCTTCGAGCTTCACGAATGCGGTGAGATGCATCTCCGCCCCCTTCAGGTCGCCCTGCTCCTTCAACAATACGCCGAGATTGTGGTGCGCACGCCCAAATTTCGGGTCGACCTCCAATGCTTTCTCGTAGGCGTGGCGCGCCTCGTCCTTGCTGCCGACATCGTCGTACAACAGTCCCAACTGCGTCCAAACGTCCGGATCATTTCCCCTGATATTGAGATACCGCTTGTAATCATCAATGGCTTCCCCCTTCTGGCCGAGGCGCTCGCAGGTAATGGCCAGATTGTAGAGCGCATCGATGTGCTTCGGGTAAATCTTCAGCGCCTTTTCGTATTCCTGCTTGGCGCGCCCCAGCGAACCGCCTTCGACGAACTTGTTGCCCCGCTCAAAAAACTTGTTGGCTTCGCCCACGACGCCTTTGTCCTGCGTGGAAGCGTTCTCGGACCGCGCCCCGGTCACCGGCAATGTCGCGACGAGCATCGCGACCACGAATGCTTCAATTGCCCGCTTCATCTTTCCCCTCTTTCTTCTTGAGCTTGTCCAAGGCCGCCTGGGCGCTCTTGGCGGTTGAACTATTCGGAAATTCGCTCACTAATTGTTCCAGCCGGGCACGCCCCTTGTCCTTCTGTCCGACCGCCAACTGGCTCAGCCCAAGGCAATACAGGGCCTTGTCCTTGTCCTTGTAATCCGGCCAACGCTCCAGCAACTTCTCGAAGCTGTACGCCGCCTGCCCATATTCGCCACGCTTGCCGAGGGCGAAACCCAGCGCGAATATCGCCTTGTCCGTGTAGCCGTATTGGTTCTCCTCGTCGTGCTCGATCACGTTGCGCAGGTGCGGCTCTGCCATATCCTCGTTCCCTTCTTCCAAATATGTCTCGGCCACCTTCCAATTCGCTTGCACATCGGCGGGATTCTGTATCGCCAGCCGACGGGCCTCGCGAAAGGTCAACTTGCTGCGCTTGGCCTCGCTCAGTTTCGACAGCAACTGGTCCTTGTCCACCAACCCGGCCACCCGTGACATCTCGTTGCCCTGCCCGTCCAGGAAAAGAATCGTCGGCGCGCCGCGCACATCCAGTTTGCGCGTTTCGTCCGCGTCCTTGCCGGCATCGATGCGCACGCACACAAATTCCTCTGCCGCAGCCATGACCGATTTGTCTGCCAGCACACCCTCCTCGAGTTTACGGCAGTAATCGGAATCGCGGAGAAACACGTAAGCGAGGATCGGGTTCTTCAACTGCCGCGCCTTCTCCTTCGCATCCGACAACGACCGCACCCAGTGGATGCCCGAGTGCAACTTCGACAACGCCCCGGTCGCCGCCTCGCGCACCGAGTCCGCCGAATCAGACTTCTCGACCTCCTCCAGCCACGGAACCGCCTCGGCGCGTCCGCTATTCTGCAGCGCCAGCACCGCCGACCATCGCACCACCTGGTTTTCATCCTTCAAGCAGACGCGCACACGCTGCAAATCCTCGTCGGCATCACTCACTTGCAACAGCCCCACGACCGCAACCTGTCGCTGTTCAGCGCTCGAAGATGTTAGCAGCTCGCGAAATTGTTTCTCGACGCGCGGCCCGCCAACGTGCGCCAGGGCGTCCGCCGCCTCGGCCCGGTCTTCGTCGTTCGTGCTGCCGAGTTGCTTGATCAGGTCATCGACTTGGTCGGCGCGGGCCAGGCCGATGGACGCCAACAACAGACATGCGGCGGCGATTTTCGCAATGGAAGAACGCAGCCACCCCAGATACCGCCGCTCGCCTGCGAGAACCGGCAGGAATATGATTTCCGGCACCTCATAGCTGTGCATGGCTTTGACGGTGCTTGTAATGGCCCCCGTTCGTTCGCGAGTCGTCTTGATTAGCAACAGGCATTCGCGCGCGCTCTCG
Organism: Verrucomicrobiota bacterium; assembly: GCA_003164675.1. Taxonomy (GTDB): domain Bacteria; phylum Verrucomicrobiota; class Verrucomicrobiia; order Palsa-1439; family Palsa-1439; genus Palsa-1439. Next base: position 55,009 of record PLTX01000013.1, read on the forward strand.
AGTTTGCCCCGCCACCAATAATGCGATTCCAGTCCGTTCACAATGTTCACACACGCCGCCAGTTTTTTCATCAGGACAACCTTGGCGACTTTTTGCGCCTCCGTGCGCGACGAACACGTTACCAGCCCCACCACGGCATTTGTCATCGGTTTTTCCCTTCGATTATCTCGATCACTTTCGTCAACTCCGTGATGATGTGGTCCGCGTCCTTGGCCCACTCGGCGTCCTCATCCCCGTCCGACAGCAACGCGCACAGCGCGCCCGCGTTCCGGGCGCAGAGCACGTCCCACTTGTAATCGCCGACCATCAGTACTTCACCGGGCGTCACGCCCCAACGTTTGGCGATCTCCCAAATCGGCTCGGGCGCGGGCTTGTACGGCCCGTCCTCCCTTGTGACAACGATGTCGAACTTCAGGTTCAATTTCCGACACACCCCGTCCACCGACCGCCGCGTGTTGCGCGTCAACAACGCCGTCGGCATCCCCCGCCGTGCCAGTTCGTCCAACAACTCCCGCGCGCCCCGATTCAGCCTGGCTTCCGCCACACCCGCATCCTCGAATTTCGTCATAATGGCCTGCACCCGCTTGCGCTCCGGACCCGACGCCGCGGCCAGATAATCGAGCATGTCGACGTCACCAATTCCCGCCTCTTCCTTGATTTTCACAAAATCAAAGAACGGCTCCGTGATCGTCCCGTCCATGTCAAATATGACGCCCCGTATCTTCATGGGAACGGCGATGAAAGCACATCCCCGCGAAAATGCCAATACTGTAGCTGCGGCGCGCTGTCGCCGGGCACGCCGCACCTCAACTTTCTTTGTGAGATCGAAGCCAACAGGACACACGCATTCACACGCTCTAAGTCCCTATCGGTCAAGCCGATCAATGTGTAATTGCTGGCCCCAAACTGGCTTCGATTCGCAAAATCGAGGCCCGATCCTAGTCTCCTGCCGCGCTTCCTTACCGCGCCGTCAGGAAAAAGGACATTTGGGCCGGGCTAATGCGCGGGAGGAAGCGGCCAGCCCTTGCGGCGCAAACACGCGAGCTCACTGACCTGCCCGCAATCGCGTTAGCGCGTTTTTCGCCGGGGCAAAATCCGGCCGGAGCTCCAGTGCATGCTTGTACTGTTCGATGGCCTCCGTCGCGCGGCCCAACTTCTCCAAGGCAAGCCCCAGATTGAAATGCGCTTCGACGTAATCAGGTCTGCTTCGCAGGGCTTGTTCATATTGCGCAACAGCCTCCGGCAACTTTCCCATGCGCTGGAAAGCAGCCCCCAGATTGCTGTGCGCCTCGACATAATCGGGTTTGATTCGCAGTGCCTGCTCGTACTGTCCGACGGCCTCTTGGATCTTGCCCATTCGGAGCAAAGCATTTCCAAGGTTGACACGTGCCTCGACATAATCCGGATTGACTCGTAGCGCCCTCTCGTAGTGGTCGATAGCCTCAGCCGCTTGACCCACATTCTCCAACGCGACCCCCAGGTTGTAGTGTGCCTCCGTATGATCGGGATTGATTCGCAGCGCCAGTTCGTAATGTCCGATCGCCTCCTGCACCTTCCCCTGTTGGGCCAGGGCAACTCCTAGGTTGCAGTGTGCATCCGCGTAATCCGGCCTGCTTCGCACGGCCTGCTGATAATGCAGGATGGCCTCCTCGCGCCGGCCGTTTTGCTCCAGCACAATTCCCAAGTTGTAGTGCGCCATAGCGTCATCGGGATTAATTCGAATCGCCTCTTCGAAATGCTCCTTCGCCTCCGACAGCTTGCCCGATTGCCGCAATTCGAACCCCAGATTATTGTGAGCCACCCAAGCATTCGGGTTTTTTGCCACGGTGTCTCTCCAAAATGTTTCCTCGTTTGCGTAAACGCAGCATCGCCTCCACGTGCTCATTCCCAGCATTATCAGTAGGACCGTCCCGATGGCGGCTCCCCAACAACGGCCCCGTTCTCCCAGGCCACGGCCAATCAATTCGACGGCGGAGATCACCAGCGCGATGGGCGCGATAATCGCATAGTACTGCCAGTGATCCGCCACCAATGAGAACCGATAAAAGGGTTGATCGAAGAAGCCCAACACCGGAAAGAGCATTACCACGAAGTATCCTAGCCCGAAGAACAATCCCCGCCCCCACGTGTTGCGTTTCCACCAGAACAAGGCGAGGCTGCCTATCAGGATCACTCCGGGCGCGTAAGAAACCAAGCGCGAAGGGTCAATCTCCCATTGGGGATAGATCACCATCAGGTTGGCCGGCAGCAGCGCCTTGTACAAGTAGAACCAGGGTACCCAGCCGGCTGCCGCGAGACGAGCCAGGAAACCGGCCGTGCGGACGACGTGCCCTTCCATCGCCCGATGATATTCAAACCAGATGTTCACCAATCCCATAATGAAGGAAAGGACAAAGAACGGTACACTGCAGATGACGTCCCGCATCCCAACTCTACGGCGCAACCACCACAGACAACCCACCACCACCACCGGTAACATTACCACCGCCGTTTTGCTGAGCAGGGCCAATAGAAATGCCGCCAGTGTTAAACCGTACCATCGCCGACGGTTTGTTTCGTCAAATCGCAAATAGAGCAGGATGGTCATGGCCAAGAAGAACATTGAGAGCGTATTCTTCTGTTCGCTGATCCAGGCGACCGTGGCGACGTTCACCGGATGGATCGCAAACATAAGTCCTACCGCCCAGGCTCCCGGAATCTTGAGGCGACGCAGGATAATCCATACCAAGACAGCATTGGCGGCGTGTAGCAACACGTTGACCACGTGATAGCCCATCGGGTTGCTACCCCACAAGTGCCACTCCAACCACAACAAACTCCAGGACAGCGGATAGTATTCCGTCGCTTCGGTTGTAAACCAGAACCGATGCAGACCGTCGCTGGCGTGGACGAGCCGGTTGGTTCTGATAAGCTCCACATCATCGAAGACAAAACCGGCGTGCAACGCCGGAAAATACGCCACGAACGTGACGATTACCAAGAGCAAAGCCATGCGCCAGGGCCTGTACGCCAAGCGAGTCTTCGTTGATGGAGACGACCCGCCTATCCGCTGACCCCGAGGCCTGTTGATGGGCGTTGATTCTGGCATCTAAAATGATAATACGAGGTCACTCTTGGGCAAACAAGCAGAGTTGCGGCAGTCTGGGGCTTCTGCGAATAGATGGTTTTCCTCTCCATACCCTATCACTTGGACAAGCCTAACTGGTTGGAAGGGCCTCTGAGATGTCGTAGACTCAGGTCGATGATGCCGGGCGGGGGACCGTAATCACTGGCAGGACGCTTGCCAGGATGCGTCACTATCTTCCTAATCCAGCGAATCGCCTCCCGCAGCAGTTCGTTGGCGTCGCGCAATTGCAGCTTCTCCTTAAATGCAAGCACAATTGGCGTGAATTGTCTTGGGGTCTTGGGGGGGGTGCATCTTGACACTGTCACCG
>PLTX01000061.1 GCA_003164675.1 Verrucomicrobiota bacterium
TGAAAATCGCGCACCATCATCGGATACGGATGCGCGCCGAGGACGCTGCCGAGAATGTAGTGAGTGGTGCGCACGTTCGTCACCCAATCCCGCATCGCTTCGCTGATGGCCTCCTTCAAGGTCTTTTGTCCCGCATCGACCGCGCGCACTTCCGCGCCCAGCAGCCGCATGCGGTACACATTGAGCGCCTGGCGTTCCATGTCCACCGTGCCCATGTACACCACGCATTCGAGGCCGAACATCGCGGCCACCGCCGCCGTGGCCACGCCGTGCTGACCGGCGCCGGTCTCGGCAATCACCCGGCGCTTGCCCATGCGCCTGGCCAGGAGCACCTGCCCAATGGTGTTGTTGATCTTGTGGGCACCGGTATGGAGAAGGTCCTCACGCTTGAGGTAAATCTTCGGCCCGCCCAGTTTGCGCGTCATCCGTTCCGCGAAGTACAGCGGCGTCGGGCGACCACAGTACTCGCGCAGGTAATACGCCAGTTCGTCGCGAAACCGTTTGTCGCGACGGGCCTTTTCGTACTCGCGGGTCAATTCGTGCAGCGGCTCCATCAACGTCTCCGGCACGAACATGCCGCCGTACGGCCCGAAATGGCCGCCCTTGTCCGGTACGGTTGTCAGGTGCTCTTGCACAGTTCGATGAATCTCCGCAGTTTTTCCGGGTCCTTCTTGCCGGGCTCACGCTCGACGCCGCTCGCGACGTCCACGGCATACGGCCGCACGCGACGGATGGCCTCCTGGACATTCGCCGTCGTCAGTCCGCCTGACAGGATGATTGGCGGGCCAATCTCCTTTGCTTTCAGCGCCAGCGCCCAGTCGAACGTCTTGCCCGTGCCTCCGCGCGAATCGTCAGTGTAGGTATCCAGCAACAGAGCGTCAACATCGTACTCGACGGCGGCGCGCAACGATTCCTCGTCGCGCACTCGAATGGCCTTGATCGACTTCGCCGCAAACTTCTGGCAGAACCCCGGCGGCTCGTCGCCATGAAATTGTAACGCATTCAGCAGGCACTCGTTGAGCGCCTTCTCGATCTCGTATTCCAACTCGTCCACGAACACGCCCACCTTCATCACAAACGGCGGCAGGGCGTTGCAGATGTTCGCCGCCTCGCTCACCTTGATGGAACGCGGACTCTTTGGATAGAAAATGAAACCCAATGCGTCCGCACCCAACTCGACTGCCAGCAGCGCGTCGTTCAGATTCGTCGTCCCGCAAATTTTGATCTTCGCGCTCATCGCCCCATCAGCTCACGCACTTTCGACTCGATGTCCCCGCTACGCATGAGCGATTCGCCAACCAGAATCGCGTTCGCGCCGGCGTTGGCGACCCGCTCCACATCCGTGCGCGCATAAATACCACTCTCAGCCACCAGCGTGTATTTGCCGCACATGCCGCGCTTGAGTTTCGCTGCCAGTTTCTCGGTCGTCGCCAAGTTCACGGAAAGGTCGCGCAGGTCGCGGTTATTCACGCCAATAATCTCGGCACCGGAACCTACGGCCCGATCCAACTCGGCTTCGTCGTGCACTTCCACCAGCGAGGCCAGACTCAATTGCGCAGCCAACTCGCGGAAACCCTTGAGTTGCGCGTCATCCAAAATTGCCACGATCAGCAAAATTGCATCCGCGCCGCGTGGGACGGATTCGTAGATCTGCAACTCATTGATGATAAAATCCTTCCGCAAGAGCGGCAACCTCACCGCATCACGGACTTGCTGCAGGTATTCGACCCGGCCCTGAAAGAACTTTGCATCCGTCAGCACCGACAGCGCTGACGCACCACCGGCTTCGTACTCGCGCGCGATTTCAATCGCGTCGAAGTTCTCCCGAATCACGCCGGCCGATGGCGACGCCTTCTTGATCTCCGCAATGAGCGCAACTCCGTTGTCGCGATGCAGTGCGCCCGCGAAGTTGCGAAACTCCCTTCGTGCCGCGGCAGCTTGCTTGATCTTTCCCGCCTGCGGCTGCAGCTTCGCCACTTCGAGCTCTTTCTCGGCAACAATTTTATCGAGGATACTCATCGGAGAAGGCCTACTCCTCATCCGTCACGCCTTGTTTGCGTGTGCGCGGTTGGCCGGCCTTGAGCCAGGCGCTGATGAATGGATGTATGTCACCGTTCATCACTCCTTGCACGTCGCTCGTTTCGTAGCCCGTGCGCAAATCCTTCACCATTTGGTACGGCTGCAAGACATAGCTGCGAATCTGGTTGCCCCACGCCATGGCGCCCTTCTCGCCGTAATATTTCTCCATCGCCGCGCGTTTCTCATCCTGTTGTTTCTCGTAGAGCCGCGCCTTCAACATCTTCAAGGCCATCTCGCGGTTCTGATGCTGGCTGCGCTCAATTTGGCACTGGACGACGATTCCAGTGGGGATATGGGTCATGCGCACCGCCGTCTCGACTTTGTTCACATTCTGGCCGCCGCGTCCGCCCGAGCGGAACGTGTCCACCTGCACCTCTTCCATTGTCAGTTCAACATCCTCCGTGTCGCTCAGTTCCGCGATCACGTCCACACTCGCAAAGGACGTATGCCGCCGCTTGTTGGAATCGAATGGCGAAATGCGCACGAGCCGATGTACCCCGCGTTCCGCCTTGAGATACCCGTACGCGTACTCGCCCGTGACGAGCAGGGTTGTGCTCTTGATGCCCGCCTCATCACCAGCCTGGATATCCACTAGGTCGACCTTGAAACCGCGCGTTTCGCAGTATCGCTGGTACATCCGCAATAGCATATTGGCCCAGTCGCAGCTTTCGGTGCCGCCGGCGCCGGCGTGGATGCTGAAAATGGCGTTCGATTTGTCGTGCTCCGCCCCAAGGAGGTTCTCCAACTCGAATTGATTGAACTTCTGCTCGGCGGCGTTGACTTCGGTAATGATCCCCTGCTCGGTCTCCCCGAGATCGATGAGCACCTCCGCATCGGAGATCTTCTGGTCGAGCGCGGCCAGCGTGTCGAGCTTGCGCCGGATCGTGGACGCTTCGTCGAGAATTGTGCGGGCCTTGGTTTGATCGGTCCAGAACGTCGGGCCGGCCATGATGTTTTCTAGCTCGACTAGGCGAGCGCGTTGTTTGTCGACGTCAAAGATACCTCCTTAACGCCTGATGACGTTCGCGCAAATCATTCACTTTGGTCTTTAGTTCTTCAATCATGGCTCCGCTAACTCAACACATCATCCGCCGAATGTCAACCTGCGCGCGGGCACCGCAGAATGAGCGTGCCATACGCGGGCAACGTGACCGTTCCGTTGACGATCTTGCCGGTGAGCATGTCGGAAAGACCTTCGCGCCCCACGTTCACCCTGCGAGCCGCCGGCTGGAAGTTGAGCAGAAACACGAATTCATCCTTGCCGTCGGTGCGCAACTGCGCGGTCACGCCTTTGGGCAACCTCGTCCCGAGTACCCGTTTCAAACCAAGCCCGCGTGCGAGCCCTTCGTAAAAGTCGTCGTCGAACCGGTCGTCATTGCGTGAGGCGATGTAGTAGGCCCTGCCTTTGCCGAATTCGTTCACGGTCAGCGCCGGGCGACCCTTGTAAAAGTCCAGGCCGTATTTCGCCAGCACCTGTGCGGACTCCGCGTGAATGAGGTCGCACAGTTCACGGGCTTTGTACCGGCCTGTCAGCCCGACTCCGTTTTTCGAGACTGGAATGACCACATTCGTCTGGCCATCGTGGAGAACGTCGATTTCCTCGGCCCAAAGGCCGAGGATCTTTCGCAGCGGCCCCGGAAAGCCACCGAGGAAGCACAGATCGCTCTCGTTGACAATGCCGCTCCAGTACGTCGCCACGAACGTGCCGCCTTTTTCCACAAATTTGCCGATTCGCTCGGCGACACCAGGCCGCACCATGTACAGTATCGGGGCGATCAGCAGCCGGTAGCTCGCGAAGTCGCTGTCCATACTGATCACGTCCACCGGCACGCCGCGCGACCAGAACGGCCGATACTGCGCCACGCATGTCCCGCCGTAGTCGCGTCGCTTGCGCGACAATCCCTGCAAGTCGCCAATCGCCCACTCGTTCTCCCAGTCGTAAATGATGGCGACCTCGGGATGGACCGTCGTGCCGATGACCGCGTCGAGTTTCTCCAAAATCTGGCCGACCTCTTCCACGTCGTGGAACACACGCGTGTTTTCGTGGCCGACGTGATCAACCACTGCGCCGTGGAATTTCTCGAAGGAACCGCGGCTCTTGCGCCACTGGAAATACTGCACCGTGTCGGCGCCATGGGCCACCGCCTGCAACGACGAGAGCCGATGCATGCCCGGGCGCTTGGGCTTGCACACTTCCTGCCAATTCACGTTGCTGGGTGTGCTCTCCATCAACATAAAAGGTCTGCCGCCCTTCAAGCAGCGGTAAATGTCGTGGATGAACGAAACCGAACTCCCCAGCTTCCAATCCTCCTCGACTCCGTGCCACGGCGCGTAGCTATCCCATGAAACGACATCCAACTCCGCTGCCATCTTCCAGTAATTCAGGCCCGAGTACGTGCCCATCATATTCGTTGTCACGGGCACGTTTGGCGTGAGCTCGCGTAGCGGCGTGATCTCGTTCTTCATGAACTGAGTCGTCTGGCGGGTGACGAACCGCTTCCAATCGAGGTTAAGGCCGTGAATGGCCCACTCGCCGTGCGGGGCCGGGGATTCGATTTGTGACCAATCGGTGTAGGTGTGACTCCAGAATGCCGTCCACCATGCTTGGTTCAGCGCTTCCAGCGAACCGTACCGTTCCTTCAGCCACGTGCGAAACGCGTCCTGACAAAGCGCGCAGTGGCACTGGCCGCCGTACTCGTTCGAGATGTGCCAAACAAGCAATGCCGGATGATTCCTGTAGCGTTCCGCAAGCTTGCGGTTGATCAACGCCGTCTTCTCGCGATAGACGGATGACGTGTAACAGTGATTGTGTCGTGCCCCATGCAGGATGCGCGTGCGGTCAGCATTCACCCGCAAGACTTCCGGATACTTCTGCGACATCCATGCGGGACGCGCACCGCTTGGCGTGGCGAGGACAGCAAACACGCCGTTATTGGCCAGATCGTCCATCACCCGATCGAGCCAATCAAACGTGAATCGGCCTTCCTCGGGTTCGAGCGCGGCCCAGGAGAAAATCCCCACGGACATCGCATTGCAGTGTGCCAGCTTCATCAACCGCAGGTCTTCCTTCAACACCTCCGGCATGTGCAGCCATTGCTCGGGATTGTAATCTCCGCCGTGCAGAAAATGCGGACACTTCGGGTTAATCGGCGGATAGCGCTTCGTCATGGCGACAACTCAGCCAATACGTTTCGCCCGCGGGCCTTTCGGTGTGTCGTCAACAACCCAGCCCTGCTTTGCCAGTTGGTCGCGAATCTCGTCGCTGCGCTTGAAATTCTTTGCCTTGCGGGCAGCCTGGCGTTCTTCAACCAATTGTTGCACGCCGGCCGGCACCTCGGATTTCGTGGGCATGCCGAAACCGAGGACCATATCCAACTTCTTCCACATCGCCAAAACGTCCGCCGCGCCAGCCGGTGAAAATGTCCCTTTGTTCCCTACGCGAACAAACTCAAAGAGCACGCCAAGCGCCCCGCTGATGTTCAAATCATCATCCAATGCCGCTTCGAATTCTGAAACCACCGCTTTCGGGACGCCATGCGTTGCGGCACCGGCGAGCTCCTGCAACTTCAGCAAGAACTCGTCAATCCTCTGCAGTGCCGATCTTGCCGCCTGGAGACCGTCGAATGTGAAATTCAGTTGCTCGCGATAATGCGCGGAGATCAGTGCGTAGCGAACTTCGCGTCCTGTCCACCCTTTCGCCAGCAAATCGCGAAGCGTGTAGAAGTTACCCAGCGACTTGCTCATCTTCTTGCCATCGACGAGCAGGTGCGCGTTGTGCAGCCAGTAACGCACGAATGGTTTGCCCGTCGCCGCCTCGCTTTGGGCAATTTCGTCTTCGTGATGGGGGAAAATCAGGTCTTCGCCGCCGCAATGAATGTCGAAGGTTTCCCCCAGATGCTTCATGCTCATCACGCTGCACTCAATGTGCCAGCCAGGACGACCGTCACCCCATGGTGAAGGCCATTTGACGGTTCCATCGTCCTCATCCCATGCCTTCCATAGGGCAAAATCCGCCGCATGCTCCTTGTCGTACTCGTCCTGCGCCACGCGAGCGCCGGACTGCAAATTCTCCAGATCAAGATGCGCCAGTTTGCCGTAATCCTTGAACGATTTGATCGAGAAATAGACGCACCGATCCTCGGCAACGTAGGCGTGCTTGCTCGCTACCAGCGTCTCGATCAACTTGATCATGTCCGCGATTGTTTCCGTCGCGCGTGGTACAACGTGCGGGCGCTGGATATTCAACGTGTCGAGATCCCGAAAAAATTCCTGCGTGTAGAAGTCGGTCACCTCGCGCAAGGACTTACCCGACTCACGGACGGTGCGGATGATTTTGTCCTCAACATCCGTGATATTCATCACGTGTTTGACCTGAAAGCCTTTGTATTCGAGATAGCGACGTAACAGATCTTCGAAGGTGAACGCACGCAGGTTGCCAATATGCGCATAGTTGTAAACGGTTGGCCCGCATGTGTACAAACCAACCTTCTTGCCCTCCGGATCGAGCGGGACGAAATCCTCTTTGCGGCGCGTCAGTGTGTTGAAGAATTGCAGGGCCATGACGCGCTACATCTCCACGCTCGCGATGGCGACAACGACAATTCCCTCCTTGCGACCCGTGAATCCCATGTGTTCGCTCGTGGTCGCTTTGACGCTGACCTGTGTCGAGGCGACACCCATGTGTTTTCCGAGTACTTCCTGCATCTTGGGAATGTGGGGCGCCATCTTCGGCGCTTGGGCAACGATCATCGCGTCCACGTTGTTGATGCGGCCGCCCGCCTTCCGTACCCGCTCGGCGCATTCACGGACGATCACCATGCTGTCCATATCTTTGAACTTCATATCGCTCGGCGGGTAGTATTTTCCAATATCGCCGAGCGCCGCCGCGCCCAGCAACGCGTCGGCGATGGCATGCGCCAGCACATCCGCGTCGCTGTGACCTTCCAGACCAACCTCGTGCGGGATCTCAACGCCCCCAATGATGCACTTCCGCCCCGCCGCAAACCGATGCACGTCGATTCCAATGCCAACACGATTCATAATGTTCAGCAGGCTAGCATCACTGGCGCTGGCGAAGCAATGCTTCCGCAATGGCCAGATCCGATGGCGTGGTGACCTTCAAATTGAGAAATGGAGTTTCGACCAAATGAACCGTCTCGCCCAGCAATTCCACCGCTGCAGCTTCATCGGTCACAACCAGCTTCTTCTCGAAGACCTTCGCATACGCATCCCGTAGCAAACTGAATTTCACCGTTTGCGGCGTTTGCACCGCCCACAATCTGGTGCGATCCACCGTGCGAACCACTGTCTTGTCCTCGTTGGCCTCCTTGATGGTGTCCACGACCTTGGTGGCGGCGATGCCGGTCCCGAACGCCCGGGCGCTGACAATGGTGGATTCAATCAACGCCGGCGTGACCAGTGGCCTGGCTCCATCGTGTACCGCCACAATGTCTGTCCGTGACCCGCAAGCTTTCAAACCGTTGCTGACCGAATCCTGGCGTTCGACGCCGCCATCAGCAAACGCACTCACCTTCTTGAATCCGAACTCCCGAACGATCCGCTCCGCCTGTTGGGCGTAATCGGGTCGCCGGACCAGAACCACCGTGTCAATGGCCGGGCATTGCTCAAACGCCGCGAGCGAATAGAAAAGCAGCGGCTTGCCGAGGACTTCTATGAATTGTTTGTTGGAACCGCTGCCCATCCGCGTCGAGCGACCAGCGGCCAACACGATTGCCGAAACCATACCTGGCAGACTAACAAAACCCCGTTCGCCGGAGCAAGCTTACCGCGTTCAGACCGTGGATGGCTCGGGCTGCGGCTCATTCTCGACAACAGCTTGGCTGCCGCTGGGAAGCTCGGCGAACGCCATGCGTCCCGCCGCTGTTTGCAGCACGCTGCTGATCGTCACCTCCACCTCGTGTCCCAGGAGACGGCGGCCCCCGTTGACCACGATCATCGTGCCGTCGTCCAGATACGCGAGGGCCTGCTGTGGCTCGCGTCCCTCCTTGAGGAGGCGAACCGAAAGAATCTCGCCCGGCAAGACAGCCGGTCGCAATGATTTCCCCAGCTCATTGAGATTGAGCACCTTGACATGCTGTAGTTCGGCAATGCGACTGAGGTTGAAATCATTCGTCAGGATTTCCGCCGGAAGCATTTTTGCCAACTGCACCAACTTGCCGTCCACTTCCTTGATCTCGGGCACATCGTTCTCGTGGAACTTCACTTCCACGCGCGGGTTGAGCTGCAACATCTTGAGCACTTCCAGACCTCGTCGCCCGCGCGCCCGCTTCACGTCATCGGCCGCGTCGGCGATGTACTGCAATTCATTGAGAACAAACCGCGGGACGATGAGCACGGCGTCCAGAAACCCCGTCATGCACACTTCCTGAACGCGACCATCGATGATGATGTTCGTATCGAGCAACACCAGCCGCTCGGGCTTGTTTTCCCGCATAAACTTCACGTAGGGAATCACGAGGTTGAACTCGTCCTTGGCGCGGTAGGCGATCACCATCGCAAGGTACGAGCAGACAACATACATGGCGATTTGCGCGATCAGCTTCGGTTCCTCGTCGATGAATTTGAACAGAACCGAGTTGCCAATGAAGTAGCTGATGGTGAACCCGACCAGAATCCCGAACGAGGCCGCCGATAGCCCGCGCAACGAAAAACCCTTCAGCGCCCTGTCGACGCCGATAAATAGGCCGCCTCCCGCCAACCCGATCAGGATCGCCAGGACTGGATGCTCCGCCCACTGGTCGTGCAGTTGGGAGATGGACCAACTCCCCAGCACGCACAGGATCAGGAAAAACAATCTCAGCATCAGCAGCGTCATGGCTCGAAACCTCCTTCCGCCACTCCATAAATAAGCAGATTTGAGGCCAGTGCGTCTCCCCAATTGCCGCGGCTGCGGCCGTCGCGACAAATCGTCCCATAAAACCCCGCGCTGGCACCCGCACGTTCACGTCGTCTACTGCCTTCCGCGCGCGTTGACGACCGCCGTCGGCGTTTAGTCGGAAAACTGAAGCCTGCTCCGATCTCGACGGTGCCACCTGCCCCGACCAGAACGTCGGGGTCGTGGCCAATTATGAACACCGAACGAAACCATTCTAGGCCATCTGCCGAGCCAAAGATGCCGCGCCGATTTTTGTATCAAAAGAGCGGTGTAATCGGAGCAAAACGCCACCAACTACCCCCAAACGAAGCCAATTCCGGCAAAACGAAGCCAAGTGCCAAATTGACTCACTTGGACTGCTAACCAATTGTCCCTCAAGCCAATCCACAACCTCAAACACTCCAAAAAGCCGAGTCGGACGAGACGCCGCTGTCGTATGCGGCAATTGGCTTCGTTTGGTAATTTTACGTATTATGGCGGGGGCAGTCCCTCCTCAAGCCGCGCTCGGCGAGCGCGAACTGACTATCCGGATTGTCAGGCGACCGACCCGGTCGCCGTCGTACTGTCGCCCGCTGTAGCGGCGGTCTGCGACCGCCGGCCGTTCCCGCCACGTTTGTCAAAGAACAATCAAACCGCGCCGAATATACATAATAAGATATCTTCTGTCCAGTCCTTTTTCACTGGCGGATACCCCAACCCCTACGGCGCGCCGATCTCCCCTGAATTGTAGGGCAAGCGTCCCTGCCCGCCATAGCCTTGGCGAAGGCGGGCCGCTTGCCGTCGTACCGTGGCCACGGCGATCTGTCTAGAGCGGTTTAAGTAAAAGCGTAGCCGCATAAACCAGAAAAACCCCTGAAAACGTGGCCATTCAACGGCCACACAAACAGTGAAACCGCTCTAGTGGTGCGGTCGGTTGTTCTAGCGGCGACGGCGTGCGAAACCAACCACGGCGAGCATACCGAGAACGACAAGCGAGATGCTCGAAGGCTCGGGGACGATGGTGATGGTAGCAAGGCCGTCCGCGTTCGGAACGTTACCGTACTCCGACACAGTCGTCATGTCGAATGAGGCAACATTCCCATCCGGCGGCAGAACCCATGCCGTGCTGTACGTGCCAGCTCCGTCGCTGAATATGCCAGCATGCCCAGCTTCGAGAGTAGTGTCGGCCAAGGTCTGCTCGGGCAGCCAGATGATCCCAAACTTCTCACCAGCCGATAACATTCCCAGCGTACCTCCCCAAGAAGTCCAAGCCGAGCCAGCCCGGTGTCGCCGTGGCGTTGTTGATGTCGTCATCGGCCATGATCTTGAGGTTCGTGCCGGCAAAGAACGACCCGACGGCAATCGAGGTTCCCGACGCTATGGACGTTGGCAAGCTAAAGCCAGCGCCTGTGGTGTCGACGACGAACAGCCCGACGGTGTTCAACGGGGCCAGATTACCGTTCTGGTCCAGTAGATCCACCGCACCGATGTCCAGCGTAACAGAGGCTCGCGCCTGAATGGCCACGAGGCTGAGTGCCGCGACTGTGACTACGAGTAGTCTCTTCATTGTTCCTCTCATCGTCTGGTCCTCCGTATGGTTCGCACAGGACTGTATCCCCGTGCACGCGTAACACTATCCCCACACCCCACGCGTGGCACGTAAAAAGCCTGTAAAAAAACGCTGTACGGATGAGAAGAATGAATTGAGAAAGAGGTCATCTATGAAACGACGTTGCAAGCGATTTGTGCGCCTCCCGTGTGAGAAGTTGTGAAAGCCGGGCGCAGCACCAGCGGAGCGGAGCCGAAACGAAGTGAAACCGAGTCCGACGAGAGGCGCCAAGTATGTGCCGGCGGCGCAAACAAGACCTCGTTGTGCCGGGCTCGCAAACGCCGCGCGTAGTTCTCGCGGCAACTGCAATTCGAATTCCGACATTCGGATTTCGAGTTTCTTTACCCTGAGCGAAGTCGAATGGTGGTGAACATTCGCGTGCATCCGTGTGAATCTGTGGCTCGCCTCTCCGCTCTCCGCCTTCTTGAACGTTGAACGCTTGCCCGCCTGTGGCGGGTTGAGCGTTGATCTGTTCCCTACTTGCCCGGTGGCGTCGAATCCGTGCCGAAAATGAGGGTGCCGGATCCGCTTTGCGCCGGATGCGCCGGTTCGGGCACGGCCCAGTTCTTCGATGGTTCCGGCTTCTTTGTCTCGGGACGATTCCCTTCCTTGTACAGAATTCCGTACTTCCGCCAATTCTGTACCAGGCGCACAATTTCGTCATGCAACGTCGGATCGACAAGCAGTTTGCCCGCCGTCCCCTGCCCCTTTTCCAGTCGCGCCAGAATATCATCCAACCGCGCCGTACTGTCCGCGAGATTCTTGACCGCCTTGTGAATGTCATCCTGATTGGCGATCACCACCTGATCGATGTTGCTGGAAGCCTGCTGGAGGTTGTTGGCGGCGTCGGAAAACCTTGTCAGCGTCGAATCCACCTTCCCGCGGCTGTCGTCGACGACTCCGCGCAGGCTTACCGTCAATCCCACCGCATTGCTGCTCACCGCGTCGATGTTGACCAGAGCCGAGTCGATATGATCGAGGGTCGGACGGCTCAACACCGTCTCATCGATGCGTTGGATGGCTTTGTCCACCCGCTCGATTGTCCCCGCCGCCTGATGCAGCACGTCCACCACGCTGTGAATCGCCTCGCTGAGATCCAGGCTCGAGGAGCCTTCCACACTGGCTCCCGGCTTCAGGAACTCCGCCGTCGCGCCCTGGGGAATGATGTCGACATAGCGGTCGCCGAGCAACCCCGACTGGTTGATGACGAATTTCGCATCCTTGCGAATCTTCACGTTCTCATGGATCGCGAGCTTCACGATCACCCTCAATACACCCGTCTGGTCCAATGTAATGCCGCGCACGGCACCCACCTTGATGCCCCCGTACAGCACGCTGGCGTCCTCCACGATTCCACCCACACTGGAGAAAACCACATTGATCTCGTACGTGTTCCGCGTGAGCGGCTGATACTTGCCAAACTTCCAGATCAGCGCCGCCAGCATTGCCAAACAGACGGCGAAGAAAATGCCGACTCGGATTTCAACTGACCGTTTCTGTGCCACGTTGCACCTCCGTTTGAATTTCGGCTGTCCCCATGATGAACTGCCTCACGATCGGATCGGTGGTCGCCTGGATCTCTTTCGGTGTTCCCACGGCGTGAATCCGCCCGTCATGCAGCATCGCAATGCGATCGGCGATCTTATACGCGCTGGTCATATCGTGCGTCACCGCGAGGCTCGTCACATGCAACTGGTCACGCGTCTGCAAGACCAAATCGTTAATGTGGTCCGCCAGCACGGGATCAAGTCCCGTGGTCGGCTCGTCGTACAAAATGTACTTGGGGTTGGCCACGCAAGCGCGGGCCAGGGCCGCGCGCTTCCGCATCCCGCCGCTCAACTCGGCCGGCTTCTTGTCTTTCGCTTTCAACAAATCCACAACCGTCAGCGCCTGCTCCACCCGCCGGGTGATCTCCGGTTCCTCCAGCTTCCGCTCCTCGCGCAATGGAAATGCCACGTTCTCAAACACCGTCATCGAATCAAACAAGGCCCCGCCCTGGAACAACACGCCAAACTTCTTCCGGATCGGCGTGAGTTCGCTCTCCGACAGCGGATCGATGTCCACGCCGTCCACAATCACCCGGCCCGCATCCGGCCGCAGCAACCCGCACAGGTGCTTGAGCAACACGCTCTTGCCGCCGCCGCTGCGCCCGATGATGACCAGCGTTTCCCCGTCGTGGATCTCGAAATCCACGCCGCGCAACACCTCGGCGCCGTCGAACGACTTGTGCAGGTCCTGGATCTGGATCATACGGGGATGATCTTGCTGAAAACCACCGTGAGAAAAAAATTCGCGATCAGCACGGTCAACGACGACACCACCACCGCTTCGGTCGTCGCCCGGCCCACGCCCTCGGCGCCTTCGGCCGCATTAAATCCTTTGTAAGTCGAGATCAGGGCGATAAACATGCCGAAGAACACCGACTTGATCAGCCCGCTTGCCACGTCTTTGGCGGACGTAAACTGGTACATGTGGTTCAGAAAATAGGCCTGGTCGATTCCGCACATGTGGACGCCAACAAAATACCCGCTGAAAATGCCGAAGAACATGGCTTCCGCCGTCAACAGCGGCAGCCCAACCATCAGGGCGATGAACCGCGGCACGGCAAGGTAATCGACCGGCGCCGTTCCCATCGACCGCATGGAGTCGAGTTGCTCCGTCACTTTCATCGTGCCCAGTTCCGCGGCAATCGCCGCCCCTACGCGTCCCGCCACCATCAACGCCGTCAGCACCGGCCCCAGCTCGCGCGTCATCGCCACGCTGACCACCGGCCCCACCGCCGTATCCATCTTGACCTTGTGAAATTGCAGGTAGGTCTGCACGGCAAACACCATGCCGGTGAATGCGCCTGTGACCACCACCACCGCCTGCGATTGCCAGCCGATCTTGTACATCTGATCGACCGTCTCGCGCCACCGCGGCCGCTTCGAAAACGTCGTCTTGAAGATATCCAGCAATAGCAGAAGCATCGACCCGAGCTGATTGAGCTGGCCGATCACGAATTGCCGAAATCGCTGTACTGTCTCCATGATGCCGCGCGCAGCATAAGAGAGCGCCCAGACTGTTGCAAGCCCGCCGTAAACACACACGTCCCGCATCACCAAACAAAAAAGGCCGCCCCGAATCTCTTCGGGGCGGCGTGGGGTGAAACCACTACTCCGCTCAGCTTGCGCTGGCGGCAAGTTGGTTGAATACCAGTTTGTCCTTGTCGTCGCCGACGGTGACTTCGATCACCTCATTGGGCTTGAAGTTCCCCCGAAGAATTTCCTCGGCCAGAGGATCCTGCAGGTACTTTTCCACCGCCCGACGCAACGGACGCGCCCCGAAATGCGGATCGTAGCCCTTCTCGATCAGGAAATCGGTCGCCGCCGATGTGAGGGCGATTTCGACATCCTTGTACTTCAGGCGGGCCTTGACCTTCTCAACTTCGAGATGGACGATCTGACCCATGTCCGCCTTGGTCAGGTTGTGGAACACGATCAGGTCGTCGAGGCGATTCATAAACTCGGGCTTGAACACGCGCTTGGCTTCTTCCAAAAGCTTGTTCTTCATATCGGCGTATGTGTGCTCTTCCTTCATGGGCGCGAAACCGAGTTCTCCCGCCTTGCGGATCGTCTCGGCGCCAATGTTGGAGGTCATGATGACCACGCAATTGCGGAAGTCCACCTTGCGACCGAGCGAATCGGTCAGGTGTCCGTCCTCCAGAATCTGCAAGAGCATGTTCATGACGTCGGGATGCGCTTTCTCGATTTCGTCGAACAGCACCACCGCGTAGGGACGGCGGCGCACGCGCTCGGTCAATTGGCCGCCCTCTTCGTACCCCACATAGCCCGGAGGCGAACCGACCAGTCGCGAGACATTGAATTTCTCCATGTACTCGCTCATGTCGAGCTGGATCAGCGCATCTTGGTCATCGAACAGGAACTCGGCCAGCGTCTTGGCCAGCTCGGTCTTGCCGACGCCG
>PLTX01000124.1 GCA_003164675.1 Verrucomicrobiota bacterium
ACCCTCACCAGTGTCAATTCCTGATCCCGTACCCGTGCCATCAATTCCAATCGTCGTCGTTCCTTGCCACTCATCCGTATGTCTCCCATAGACCCTCCTCGCAGACGATTTCATGGGGACATTCCTATCGAGTCCACAAGGGGTCATTCTCACGGAGTCACGACAGACCGATGCCGTGCGATGTGTTTTGATCACCGGATAACCTACGGGAGGCGATATGAACAGATTGCGCGGACCGCGCGTACGAACGCAAGATCGAGCAGGGAAAGTGACACCGCGCACGATTTGCAGTTCACGCGCCGATAGCGTGAGCGAGCGGGCGATCTCCGCCCACCCTTGCTCGGTGAACATCGCTGAACCTGGTGCCTGTCGTCGTGAACGGGCATCATCGTGACTCAGTCCCGGTTTCTCCACGACGCCTGGCTTCTGTCGCACGGCAGAGCTGCCATGCAAACGCGCTTCGCATAACATTGTCCCACGATCAGACTGAGAAGAGCAAGCCATTCCAAAGGACCGCAGGAATCCGGTGGGTGGATGCGCAGAAATTCAGGGAGTGCAAATCAGTTCGACAACTCAGGATGCTTGAGTTCCGGCGAGAGACGGGCTAATAAAGAGTGCGGTTGGTTCGGCGGAGAGGTCACAGAATTCATGGATATCAAGTTGCCGCGTTTGGGCGAAGGCGCTGACTCGGGCACCGTTGTCAGCGTTTTGGTCAAGCCGGGCGATCAGGTCAACGAAGGTCAGACGATTATCGAGTTGGAGAACGAGAAGGCCGTCGCGCCGATTCCGGCCAGCGCCTCGGGACGAGTCGCGAAGCTCTACGTGAAAGAAGGCGACAAGATTTCGGTCGGCCAACCGATTCTCGCTCTGGAACCCGATGGCGCGCCGTCGGTCGCTCCGACGCCGTCAGCGCCGCGGTCAGAGGCACGTTCCGCGCCGGCACCGGTTCCGCAGTTGCCCCGTCAGTCTGTCGAGGTTCCGAGCGTGGATGTGGCGGGCGATCTCACGCAAAACGAGTCTGTTGCAGCGTCGCCGACGGTTCGACAACTGGCCCGGGAACTTGGGATCGATCTGTCACGCGTGCGCGGCAGCCAGCGCGGCGGACGTGTGGCGGTCGAAGATCTACGCGCCTACATCCACCAGATTCAGCGACTGGCCTTCGAAGGAAGTACTGCGTCACGCATGGCGGCAGCGCCCGCGCCAAAGCCGCCGGTGACTGAGAAGATCGATTTTGAGAAATGGGGGCCGGTGTCACGGAAGCCCGTGTCCTCGCTGCGCAAAATCAT
Source organism: Verrucomicrobiota bacterium (assembly GCA_003164675.1). Classification (GTDB taxonomy): domain Bacteria; phylum Verrucomicrobiota; class Verrucomicrobiia; order Palsa-1439; family Palsa-1439; genus Palsa-1439. The sequence continues at coordinate 1,287 of PLTX01000124.1, forward strand.
CGCTCAACGGCTGCACGAGTCGTGGACCAGCGTTCCCCAGGTCACGCAATTTGACGAGGCGGACATTACGGGCATCGTCGCGCTGCGAAAGAAATACGTCACAAAGTACGAGAAGAAGGGGGCCAGCCTCACGCTGACGCCGTTTCTGATCCAAGCGGTCGTGGGCGCGTTGAAGAAGCACCCGATCTTCAATAGCAGCCTGGACGATGCGACCGAAGAGATTGTGTTCAAGGATTATTATCACATGGGCATCGCGGTGGACACGGAGCAGGGATTGATCGTGCCGGTGATTCGCGACGTGGACAAGAAGAGCCTGCTGCAGCTCTCCAAGGAACTGGCTGAGCTGGCCGAAAAGACCCGTCAACGGAAGGTCGCGACGGCCGATCTGAAGGGAGGCACGTTTACCATTTCGAACCAGGGCGGCATCGGCGGTGGTTTCTTTACGCCGATTGTGAACAAGCCGGAGGTGGGGATCCTCGGCGTGGGACGCGGCGCGCTCAAGCCCGTTGTCCGAGGCGCGAAGATCGAGAAACGCATGCTCCTGCCGCTGGGGTTGTCTTACGATCACCGGGTTGTCGACGGCGGTACGGCGGCGCGGTTCATTGTGGAGGTCGTACAGGCGTTGGAACAATTCAAAGAATCTGAAGTGAAGATATAGCATCGATTGTAGAAGAGGAACTCGATGGATTCGATCAAGACTGAAGTGGTGGTGCTGGGGGCCGGCCCGGGCGGCTACGCGGCGGCATTTTACGCGGCGGACAAGGGTAAGAAAGTGATCCTGGTCGAGCAGGAAAAGCGACTGGGCGGCGTCTGCCTCATCCGCGGCTGCATTCCGTCGAAAGCGTTGCTGCATGCGGCCAAACTCATTACTGAGGCGCGCCATTCCGAGCACATGGGGATTCAGTTCGGCGAACCCAAACTCGATCTGGATAAGTTGCGCGCGTGGAAGAATTCGATCGTGGACAAGCTTGCAGGGGGCGTATCGATGCTCGCCAAGCAACGGGGCGTCGAGGTGCTGCAGGGGCGCGGGTACTTCGAGGACTCCAGGACGTTGCGGGTGGAGACGGCGGAGGGCCAGAAGTTTGTCACCTACGACGCGGCGATTGTTGCCGTCGGCTCGAAGTCGGCCATGCCGAAGGCATTCGACCTTGGCAATCCGCGCATCATGACGTCGGGGGAGGCGCTGGACGTACCGGACGTGCCCGGCACGCTGCTGATTGTCGGCGGTGGTTACATCGGGATGGAATTGGGAACGGTGTACGCGACGCTGGGAAGCAAGGTTGTGGTGGTCGAAGCGCTCGGCTCGATTCTCACGGGCGCGGATGCCGATCTCGTTCGCCCCGTGCAACGGTATGCGGAGAAGGCTTTTCAGCAGGTGCGCGTCAAGACCAAGGTGATTTCCATGGCCACGGCGGGCAAACGGATCAAGGTTGTCATGGAGACGGACGGAAAGAAACTCGAAGAGTTGTACGACCGCGTGCTGGTGTCGGTCGGGCGCGTGCCGAACCACGCCGATCTCGGTCTGGAAAATACGAAGATCACCAAGGACGACCGTGGATTCATCAAGGTCAACGAGAAGCAGCAGACGAACGACCCCGCGCTGTACGCCATTGGAGATGTGACGGGTGGCGTGTTGTTGGCGCACAAGGCGTCGCGCGAGGCCAGGCTGGCGGTCGACGCGATCACCGGTGACCATGAAACATTGGACAAATATATTATCCCGGCGGTGGTGTTCACCGATCCCGAGATTGCCTGGTGCGGTTTGACCGAAACCGAGGCGAAGGAGAAGGGGATCACGGTCAAGATCGCTCGCTTTCCGTGGAGCGCATCGGGCCGCGCGCTGACATTCGATCACCCCGAAGGTGTGACCAAACTCATCATCGACCCCGAAACGGAACGGGTGTTGGGCGCGGGGATTACCGGCCAGGGCGCGGGCGAACTGATTAGCGAAGCGGTGCTGGCGATCGAGATGGGTGCCACTGCCTACGATCTCGCGGCCTCGATTCATCCGCATCCGACACTATCGGAGACCCTCATGGAATGCGCCGAGGTCTTCTATGGTCACGCTACGCACACCTACACCCGCCGAGAAGCTTCCCGCCGGGAATCCTGAAGCAGGCTGACTTGGGCCCGCGGACAATCAACCCGACTGTTTCTGTTGGCCTGTCTTGGAAGTCCCTATGGGCGTCAGCCAGACAAACAATTTGCCACGCATCGGGTCGTCTGCTATCGTGACCGCACTATCGTAACGGAGAGGTGGCCGAGTGGTTGAAGGCGAACGCATGGAAAGCGTGTTTACGGGAAACTGTAACGTGGGATCGAATCCCACCCTCTCCGCCAGAACCGAAAACCGAATCAGCTAAGAAACAC
>PLTX01000046.1 GCA_003164675.1 Verrucomicrobiota bacterium
ACAGGCGCGGTCGCCAACGTCGCGCTGCCATTGAGGGCGAAACTGCCGCTATTGACCAGGGCATTGTTGATGGTGCCCTGGAAAACAAACGTGCCGGTATTGGTAACAGGGCCATTGAAAGTCGTGGTCTGCGACACGAACACCGTGGCGGCGTTCGTCAGCCCGCCGTTGAAGATCGCACCCGCCACACCGTTGCTGAGCATTCCCGAGCCGCTGACGACCATCTGGTTGTTGGTGTAAGTCTTGCCGTTGAGGTCAAAGTTGCCGCCACTGATGCTGGCCGTGCCAGTGACCGTGGCGTTGTTATTGAGCGTGAGGCTGCCGCTGGTCTGCACGTAATTGTTGCTGATCGCGCCGCTCATGGAGAACGAACCGGAATTCGTGACGGGACCGCTCACGAAAGCATTCGTAAACGTCAGGGAGCCGGAGTTCGCAACACCGCCTGTAATGCGCGCCGCGATGTTGTTGGACAACACCAACATCGTCCCGGAGTTGACGACGCTGTTGCTGATCGCGCCGCGCTGCAGCCAGAAGCCGGTGTTGGTGACGGAGCTATTAACATAAACATCAGCTGAGAAGTTGACAGTGGCCGCATTGCTGACGGTACCGTTGAGTGTAGCACCGACAACGGAGTTCGTGAGCAAACCTGAGCCGGCAATTACGAGTCGGCCGGCCGTCAATTGATTCCCCGTAAGATCGAGCGCTCCACCGTTGATCGTCGCCGATCCGGTGACCGTGCTACCGCCGCTGATGACGGTGAAGCTGCCCGCCGTCTGCAGGAAGCTGTTGCTGATCGTGCCGCCAAAGTTCATGCGGTTCTGATTGACGACCTGCGAATTGTAGAAACCGGAACCGTTGATCGTGCCGGTATTGGTGAGATTGCCGCCACTGACCGCTCCGGTAGCGGCGTTGGTGAGCACGCCGCCGTTGGTCCAGTCCGTCAGCACATTCAGGGCGGACGCACTGGCAACGATGGCCGTGCCATTGTTAACCGGCATGCTGGCCAGGGTCAGTGTGGCACCGCTGGCATTCAACGTGCCGTTGTTGACGAGCGTGCTGGTGATCGTGCCCATGCCACCGACGAAGCCGTTGGCGAGGTTGGTGATGTTGCCGCTGTTGAGCGTGCCGCCGGTGAGGTTGATGGCGCCGTAGTTGGTGATCATCGCGCTGCCGACGCCCGCCGCGCCGAACGTCAGCGTGGCACCGGAAGCCGCGCCCATCGTGCCGGCGTTGCCAACGGTGTTGGCGTTGGTAAACTGCAGTTCGACCACCGTGCTCGTGGCGAGAATACTGCCGCCAAGAAGGTTCACAACCTGGGAAGCGTTCTGGATGATGCCGCCGCCGGTGATTATCCCGCCCGACTTGTTCGTCAGACTTGCGGAGCCGAGATTCAATACCGCGTTGTTGCCGGCGGCTCCCTGCAGATTGATCGTGCCGAAGTTCGTGAGGGAGGAAGCGCCCGGCAGGGTAAGCGTGCCGCCCGCCCCAATCGTGACCGTGCCGCCCTGCGCCACAAGATTGCTAACGGTGAACGTGGCGTTTGTCGCGAGGATCGTGCCCAGGTTGAAGACCGCCGCGGCATTGATCGTGCCCGCACCCGAATTGATGATGAACTCGCCCGCTGCATTGGTCAGGTTCGCTGTGCTTTGGTAGGTGCCGCTGGCCACCACAATCGTGCCCTGGTTGACAAACACGCTATTGTTGGTCAGCACGCTTGCCACCTGGATCGTCGCATTCGTATTGAACAGCGCGCTGATCGACCCGCCGCCCGCGAATGTCAACGTGGCAGCGGATGCGCCGGCCGCTGCCTTGTATGTACCCGCACCGGTGGCAACGCCGATGAGTTGCAATTCACCGTTGGTGGCGATGACGTTGCCGTAGTTGACCACCGCGTTGGAAATGGCGCCAAACTCCATGACCGTCGCCCCGCTGTTGTTGGTCAGGGTGCCGCCCGCCAGCGAGCCGCCACCGAGGAGAATCGTGCCGGAATTGGCCCAGGCCGGAGTGACCGTCAACGTATTGCCGTTGGCATCCAGCGTCCCCGTGTTCACGGGAGCAGCCGTGAGCGTGCTGTCGTCGTTGAGCGTGAAGCTGCCGCGGTTGACCAGGTTGTTACTAATCGCCCCGATGAAGAATACCGAGCCCGTGTTCGTCACCGGGCCGTTGAAGTAGGTGGCCTGCGACGCGAAGATCGTGCCATTGTTGGTGATTCCGCCATTCAGGGTCCCGCCCGCAACGCCATTGGTCAACAACCCGGCGGCGCCCACAATCATACTGCCGACCGTTTCTGTAGCGCCATTCAGGTTGAAGCTGCCGGAATTGATCGTCACCACCGCGCCGTTGGCGATTTGTTCGTTGGCCAGCAACTTCACCGTGCCGCCAGCCACAGTAAGGTTCCCGCCGATGGCATTGACCCCCGCGCTCTTGCTCAGGTCCACCTCGCCGGAGCTCACCGTGGTCAGTCCGTTGTACGTATTGGCCGATGTGCCGCTGAGCGTGAGGGTGCCGGTGCCGGTCTTGGTCAGCGCCAACGAGCCGCTGGTATTCTGAATCGTGCCGGCGAACACGCTGGTGGCATTGTTGTTGCCCACCGTCAACGTGGGAGTGCCACCGCCCGAATTATCCACGGTGCCACTGCCGCTCAGGCCGTTGATCGTCTCGCTAAACCCCGCCATATCCAGCGTGCCGTTGTCGGTCACATTACCCGCGCTCCCGCCATCGGGAATGACGTTGCTGGCCCCCAGTTTCAACGTGCCAGCCGAGATGGTGGTCGCGCCGACGTAGGCGTCACCGGTGTTCGCCAGAATCAGTATGCCGGTGCCGTCCTTCGTGAGCGAACTGACGCTGGACGGAATCGCCGCCGAGAACAACGTATTGCCCGCGCCGCCGATCGTAAGACCGAAGTTGTTTCCGGTGATGGAGGAGCTGAGAGTGAGGGTGCCCGAGTCGGAATTGATGCGCGTGGCGCTGCCTAGCGTGAGGGCGCCGGAATATGCGTTGTTGCCACTCACGTTCTCCAATGCGCCGCCGTTGGAGACGCCTGTGCCGTTCAAGATAAACGCCGGCACGACGGAGTTGCCGACACTAATTGTGATATTGTTGGAAAGCTGCAATGCGGCACCGTTACTCACCGTCACGCCACCACCGTAGTCGGTCTTTCCCAACGCGGTGCTGCTGGCGAGTTGCAACGCGCCGCCGCTCACCGTGGTCTTTCCGTAATAGGAGTTGTTGCCCGAGAGGACCAGCGTACCGGCACCGACTTTCGTCAGCGCGAGATAGCCTCCGGAACCGTAATTACTGCTGGCGTCGGTGAGGACGCCGCCAAACGTGCTGCTGGCATCGTTGTTTCCAACAGTCAGGGTATCGGTAACTCCTGAGCCTGTGTTCATGTCAATGGTCCCGCTGCCGGACAGGCCATTCACCGAAGCGCTGAAGGTGACAAGGTTCAGCCGTCCGTTCACCACCAGGTTGCCACGACCGGGGCCGTAAGGAATAGCGGAACTGGACCCGAGCGCCAGCGTGCCGGCATTGATCACCGTGTCCCCGCTGTAACTATTGTTTCCGCTGAGCGTCCCGGTGCCGGTCCCGGTCTTGACCAACGCCACCGAACTGGTTCCGTCCGTGATCGTGCCGGAGTAGGTGCCGCCGCCGTTGTTGGCGCCGATGGTCAACGTGCCGGTGGCCGCGCCGTTGTTGACAATCCTTCCGCCGGTGCCAGCGAGCGCGTCGATGGCTTCACTGTTGCCGTTGAGGTTGAAGGTGCCGCTGTTGACCGTGACGCTGGCCGTGTCATTAATCTGGTTGGCGTTGATCAACTTCACCGTGCCGCCGCCGACCGTCAACCCGCCGCCGATGGCCGCCGTGCCGGCCGTCTTGGCCAGATCGAGTTCCCCGGCGTTGACGGTCGTCATCCCGCTGTAGGTGTTTGCCGAAGCACCATTCAGGGTGACCACGCCGCTACCTGTCAGGGTAGCCCCGCCGGCGCCACTGAGAGCGCCGCCGAGCGTGAGGTTCCCGCTGGCCGCGTTGAGGTTGATCGTGCTGGAGAGCGAGATCGCGAGGTTGATCGTCTCGGTGCTCGTGCTGTTGTTGACGATGTTGCCGGTCAACGTGATCGCGTTGCCGGCTAACAGGAACGCACCGGCATTGTTGGAGAACGTGATGCCGGCGAACGATGTGCTGGCGGTGAGGTTGTTGTTGTTCGTGAGACCGAGCGTGCCTTGGAACACCAGCGAATCGCCGCCGACTGGTGCCACCCCGCCTACCCAATCGGTGGTTGTGCTCCAATTCGTCGTCGCGCCCCCGCCGTCGTTCCAGACCTTCGTCGCCGCCTCGGCGCTGAGCATACCGCTGAGGCACAACACGACTGCGGCGATGCGACTGAACGTCTTCCCTATGTGTCCCCGGTGTGCCATGTAGCCTATACTGCTTGGTGCGTGTCTCCGTTGCCGTTGCCGTTTTCGGCGCCGTAAGCGTTGCTGTTCCCGTTTTCCTTGGCGCCGTCGCGGACGGCGACGGCTACGCCGATGCCTTCGGACTCTTGGAGAAGTTCGTGGGCAATGCGGGCGATTTTCTTGCGGTGTTTGATGACCGCAGGGTGGGTGATGCCGAGTTCGCGGCCGGCTTCGCGGACGCCGCAACCCTTCATCAGGAGGAAGAGGACTTGTTGCTGCATTTCGGACAGCAGCGGAAGGATGAGGTTCAGGACATCGCCGGTGATCAGTTCGCCCTGGATCTCGATCTGACTAACCAACGGAGAAGATGAACGCGTATCCATGCCGGGGCGCTCGTGGCCGACGGGCATGATCACGTCGAAGGACGCGCCGTTCCGTTCGCCGTTCGACGAGCCGTCGTGCTCACCCGGCTTGAGGTAATTGCGCGCGTGAAATTCGCAGATCTTCAGGTACCAACTCAGGTCCCGGTCGGGATCGGCTGTCCGAATGCGAACGAGATGCAGGAACATCTCGTGCATCAGGTCTTTTTGAACATCCGGATCGCTCGTCAGCTTCGTTGCGATCCCTTGCAACTCTTTTACAATCAAGTTCTCAGTCATGTTAACAACACCATCCCCTCGCTCGCCCGAATGCTTCGGGACCGACACATCACGTTAGGCAAGAACCAGGCTACACGGAACCTGTGTTCACACCGCAACTCCACGACAACTTCTCCAAGTCGATCCATTTAATAGCGCCCGCTATGCCAATAAATACAAGGCCTTGAGGGCGGATGCCCTCATGGAACGTAACGTCCAGTCAATGCGTGGGTTGCGCAGGATTGCGACGACCGCCCTTATTATAGGGCAATGAAGTTATGCCGGTTCACTGTCCACCGGCCTTGACATGCTGGACACGAGGTGTCCAGTTCACCTGAACACTTCGCGTGTTCATGGGTTGAACAGTGATTACCACCCGCATGGTAACCGCGGGAAAGAGAACTCGCAGGGTGAAAACTGCCCAGCGCAGCTAGTACGTCAACCGCAGCAGGATGTCCCCGGCGACCTGCTGGAACAGCTCCGTGAGGTCGGCCCCGTTGCCAGTAGTTAGAGCCAGGCCTTTCGGCAGATTGCCATTAAACGTCGGACTACCCTCAGCATTCGCCACTTGTTTGAGAAAATCTGCGTCCAAGGCCCCCACACCGCCGACATTCAAGCCAATACAATAGACATACATCCCTGCCGCTCGCATTTGATTGGCAACCTGAATGCAGCGGTTCGTTGACTCCTGGATGATGTTGACCATTGTGTACGGGTACGACGAGCCATCAATCGATGGGAAGCTGGCACAAGTCCCACATGGAAATAGACAATAGTAGCCATTCTGACTATTCCCACCATAGGCCGCGCTAACAGCGTTCGTTTGCCAAACGCCAGCGGGATAGCCAATATCATGCCCACCAAAATTCCACCGTTGCGCCGGTGCCAGTGGGTTCGGGCAAGACGTCACAGTCTGAATCATATTCGGCTCACCGTCGGTGAAGAAGATGACAGCTTTGATGGCGTTTACGTTGGCAGGGACGACGACAGCGTTATTGATCTGCAGTGCATTGGTCAGGCCACCGTGGGAAAAAGTGCCGCCAGCCCAAATGATATTGTTGGCTGCCGAGGTGACCTTGGCGATGAATGGTGTAGACATCGGAACATCATTTGTCACCGAGGAACCGAAGGTGACGACGGCCGCACTGTCGACGTTGTCCTCAAAAACATTGATGAAGTTCGCCACAGCAGTGGGCAGATACGCACCTCCTTGCGAGCTGCCGTTGTATGGATCCATGGACCCCGAATGATCCAGCACCAACGTCATAATCACCTTCGCGCGTGTCGCCTGGCCGGTATCGGTAACATTCAGGGTCTTCCATTGCGGAAGGATCCCAATGAAAAACGTATTGATCGTCGCTGTCGCGCTGACCGTGAGCGTTTGATTGCTGGCCGAGTCCGTACTAAAACCAATACTTGGGACTGGCATGGTTGCCACGTACCCGGGCTTTTTGCCGGCGGGTGCAAAATTGGCGGCAAACGCGCCGACTGCGATGTTCGATGCGGTGCCGCTCCCCTGGTAGAAGTTGCTCATTCCGGCCAACGCCGCGGCATCGACGGCCTTGGACAATTGCGCCTTGGTAATATAGGCGAACCCGAGGTCGATCCCCAGACCCATAAACAACACCAACACGGTGAGAAATACCGCAAAGAGGATCAGAATCTGGCCGCGCTCACCCTCGCGTCCCGACCATCGATGGCTCTGCAAGTTCAGGTTTCGGTGCATGACTGGTCAGCTTCCCGGAAAATACGCCACGTCATAAAACTGGTTGGTCACATTGACACGGATCAGTTTCCCAAGCGATGCGGGTACATTGAACTTGTAGTAGATTTCAGCGATGTAAACGTTGTGCCCCGATTGCGCTACGATGCTGCTGGGCAGTTTCGCGTAATTTCCCACCCCCGTGCCAATCTTGCTGGATGCGGCCAACGTGCCTGACGATAATTGTTGGCTGATATAAAATCCCGAAGCGGCATTGTTGGTGTTGGACGCCGAGGTCAGAATGAGCCGTCCACTGGTCGAGTTGGTGCTCAGATTCAACGGGGTGGCTTCTTGTATGATCGCTGCCAACGCGTTGGTCATAATCTGCGCCGTGCTTCCGCCCGAGCCGCGCGCGGAGAGATTTGCCCCCTCTCGGGTAAGGTTCGTGATCACCTGCTTCTCGTAGATCGCCGTGCAAAAGTCCATGAGACCATATGCCAGCACAACCAGTATGAGTAATATCAGAGACAATTCAACCATTGCCTGGCCCGATTCGTTACGCCGGGGAATCCGTGAGGTTGCCGGTTGCTTTTGCGAGGATGGATTATTCACCGGCCCTCAATTCTCCTCGCTCGCGGGGAAGTTTTCATTCCGAAACGTCACGCTCACGGTGAATGTGTTGCTCTGGGTCGCCCCGAAATAGCGGCCAATGCCGGGCGTGAAAAACCCAATGGTTGTCGTCAGCGAAATCTTTACGTTATCACCGGGCCCACCCGCCCAGTTGTTGCTCCAATTGCCTGACCCGACCGCGCTACTACTGATGTTGATCGCCGTGGTATCCAACCCGGCGGCCGCGTTCACCGCGACGGCTTTAATGGAATTCACCCGGTTCGTTGGCGGAGACGATTGGCCCGTAACCGCATACCGCCCCGCCTGGCGGACAGCGTGCTCAAGGGTTTCCCTGACGAAGTAGTAGCGACCCAGGTCAATGACCGCGAAGATGAGCAGGAGCGCCATGGGAAGAACCAGGGCGAACTCAACCAGTCCCTCTCCCCGTCGGTCTAAAAAAATTTGCATTCTACGTATCCAGTTCCCCGCGCTTTCCCTCAAGTTGACCGGGGGCAAGAAGACTTCCCACAGAATGTTTGGATGGCGAGACGAGACGCCGAGCAGTGGACCGACACACTGAAAGCAGGGCTTGGACGGACCGTTCCAAAACCGCTTGAAATCCTCCAGCGGACACGTCTCCCTTTCATTACGGCCCTCGTCTGACTTTCCCTTGTTACTTACCCGCTGCCCTTCCCGCAGTCCTACCGGTTCCCTACCACTACCCATTAGATATAAAATGCGACCCCGCGCCTTGCGATTGAGCCCTATACCCGCTCGAAGGCACTTCTCCACTCTTATGGCTAGCGCCTTATGTGCCAGAAAAAACAAGGCGTGTGGGTTACCACATGGGTGTCACCGTAACCAACAACAGCAGCGGTAGTTACCCCGTATGCCTTGAGGGTGACGAATCGCTGGCGGCAGTTCCCAGCAGCGTCCAAGTGTAAAGTTTGCCAGACAAATTGCACACCAGCGTAAGGGTATCTTTACACTCCCCCCTGCCTCCGGCCCTTGCCAAACCTGACCCGGAAAGCCCCTCCCAAGCGCTATTCGAGCCTCCTTGCCAACTCGGCGAAATTGGCATTCGCAGGGGCCGACCGCACCACGGCGGCAAGTTCCAAAAGCATCTGCTCAATCGGTTCCGAAGTCGGGTGTTTCGGCGTCTCCACGCAGGTGTCTTCGTTCGTCCGAACGATGTGCAGCACGTCGGCAATGGTGATGGACCCGGGCGGGTGGGCCGGTTGCAAGCCGCCCTCGCCATCGGCAACTTCCACCAGCACGCCCCCTTCGACCAGCCGGTGGGCCAGTTGATTGAGGGCTTGTAACGGCGCGTGAAGCCGGCTCGCCAACGCCTCGGTATTGGGCGGTCGCACGCCGCGCAAGTAACTGGCGCAGACCTGAAGAACAACGCGGCACGCGAGCAATTCGCGCCGGGCCTCGTCTATCCGCTCGCTCACACGTTGTTGCATGTAGAGGTGAACGTTTTGCGCGGCAAAGGACACCTGCGCCCCCAAGAGCACAATCAGCCACGAGAAATACAGGCCCAGCAGGAAGACCGGCACGATTCCCATGCCGCCGTAGATCTTGCTGTAGGTGACCACGCGCGACAGATACATCGTGTTGAGTTGGCTGTTCAGTTGCCACAGCGTTCCCCCCACCAGCCCGCCGATCACGGCGGCATGAAACCGCACGCGGGTGTGCGGCATCAAGCCGTACATGAGTGAGAAGCCCGCCCACAGAATGACGTAGGGCGCCAGACGCAGGAGCCAGCGCTGGAAGTCGGGCATCCACACCAGCCGGCCCAGCACGTCGGAGAACTCGGCCGTACCCGTCACGGCCAACGCGCCAAACAAGACAATCGGCCCGAGCGTGATCGACGTCCAATAGTACACGACCTTGCGCCAGAGCGAGCGCCCCTTCGACACACCCCAAATGTCATTGAATGTCTGCTCGATCGTCATCAACAACCGGACGGCCACCAAGGCCAGCAAGATCGTACCGGCCGCGCCCAACTTTCCCGCGTCGATGTTCCCGATGAACGTCTGGATGCTGTCGACGACCTCGCGCCGGGCCTGTGTCGAAACCACCACGCGGCCCTTCGCCGTCGGACCGGCGCCGGGGGCCTGGCCGTCGGCGGGCACGTATTCGAGTTGCGGCGCCACCCTGGCAACAATCGCGTCGATCACTTTCGGGGCCAGGTCCGCGCTCGTGCTCTGGAGGAAACTCTTCGAGATGCTGAATACCACCGCCAGCAGCGGCACCAGCGCCAGCAGCGTCGTGTAGCACAGCGCCGCCGCCCGCAACGGGCAGCGGTTGTCGACGAACCCGCGGACCACCAGCGTGACAAAGTGAATGGCGATGCGCAGTTTGTGGAGGACCGGACGCGCATCCACTCCTTCGGCAAGAGATCCTTCCAGAAATTGCCTCGCCTTCGCGTGCCAGCCGGCAAGCGCGGTTTGCTTCTGTTTGGCCATCGCAAAAAAGTTTACGGTTCGCCGATGGCCAAGTCAATTCACAGTCATTCCGGCCGGGATGGAGAGGCCGCTATCCGCGGAACAGTTTGTACGCCAACAGGCCGGCAAAGCACAAAAACAACACTCCGCAACTGCGCACGAGCCGGGTCAGGGTCTCGCTCTTCACGCGGCGGTGCGCCCGAGAAACGAAGAACGACATGAGGCAGAACCAGGTCGAGCCACCCACCAACACGCCCGTGATGCACAAAATCCGACTCGCCAGCCTCGGGGTGACCCACTCATGCGCGAAGGCCACGGTGATCAACGTCGCCCACACTACGACAAGCATGAAATTCGTGATCGTCAGGGCAAAACCGAGGAAAAACGACCGCGGATGGTGCCAGCGGTCATCCAGTTTGTTGGCAGCGGCCTCGCTGGCGTCGAGCCGCTCGGCTTTGAACAGCAGGTGCCGAATGCCCAGCCCGGCGATCACCACCACCGCCGCGATACGCACGCCCAGCACGATGTTCGTGCGCGGGACCCCGTATATCCGCGGTGTTTGGAGAATGGAGGAATGCCCCCACAGCGCCAGCGACGCATAGATCGAGTCCGCGCACACCGCCCCCAAGCCAATCAGAAGCGCCGCGCCGAATCCCCGCCGTAGCGCCTGATTGATCACGGTGAGATTGACGGGACCGACCGGCACCGAAACAACAAGCCCGCACACGATTCCCGCCAGAAAGGATCTAAATAGATGCAGGTTTTCCACGGCGTCGTCGCCTAGCCCTCCGCCGAATCGTCTTCGTCCTCTTCGTCCGACTCGATCTCGCGCTGCCACCGCTTGCTCACCCACGGGCGCACCAGGCCATAAAGCAGGTACGCAATGAACAACAACGCCAGCGTGATCTGAAAGTACCGCACCAGAAGCAGCCCCCCGATGACCACCGTCGCAAACGTGGCGACCGACCGCGCTCGTGTCCAGTCGATGTACTTGAAGGTCGGATAGCGCACGTTGCTCACCATCAGGCCGGACAACAACAGCATCAGGGCCGGCAACACGAATCCCCATGTCCCCAGCGTCCGGTCATGTCCCACCATCCACATCATGAAGAGCGTCACGCTCACCACCAACGCCGCCGCTGACGGGATGGGAAACCCGACAAACTCCCGCCCGTCCGAATTCCCGGGTCGCGTGCTCAAGACGTTGAATCGCGCCAGGCGGATCCCGCCGCACACCAGGTAGATGGCCGCGATCACCCACCCCAGATCAAATTCCTGAAGCACGATCCGATAGATCAAAAAAGCCGGCGCGACGCCGAAGCTCACAATGTCGGCCAGGGAATCGAACTCACGTCCAAACCGCGATTCCTTGTGCGCCCAACGCGCGACACGCCCGTCGAACAGATCAAACGCAAACGCCCACAAAATCATCCGGATCGCCGTCTTGATCGGCTCGAAGTCCTCGCCCTGTTGATACTTGAAAATCCACGTGAGCGCGAAGAAACCGCAGGCGAGGTTGCCCGCGGTCAGCAGGTTCGGCATGAAATAGATACGTACTTTCTCATCGTCGCCCGATGAAGAACAGGCCTTCTGCGGGCGAACTTCCTGTTGCGGCTGAATCATGTCATGTTCGTCTGGCAATGATCGTCTCACCACCTCTCGCGTAGTCCCCCACCTTTGCGGCGATTTCCGTGCCCGGTGGCAAAAACAACTCCACGCGTGAACCAAATCGTATCATACCAAACCGCTCCCCTTTCGCCAACGGCGCGCCTTGCCCGGCCCATCCGACAATCCGCCGCGCGATCCGGCCGGAAATCTGCCGTACCGTCACCCGAAAACCGTCCGCCGACTCGATGCCGACGACGCGGTTCTCGTTTTGGAGCGAGGCGTTCGGGTTGCGCGCATCGAGGAACTTGCCTTTGTTGTACTGCACGAACTGGATCGTCCCGCCGATCGGTGCGCGTTGGACGTGCACGTCGAACACCGATAGGAAAACCGCCACCATTGTCGCTTCGCCCTGAATGAAATGAGCTTCGTTGACCGTCCTGATCTCGACGATCTTGCCCGTCGCCGGCGCGACGATGAGCCTCGGGTCGACCGGCACCTCCGCTTCGGGATCGCGGAAGAATGAAATCGTAAACGCCAACAGCGCCAGCGGCAGGATCGGCGCCCACCGCGCCGGACAACCGAAGATCGTCGCGACGCTCAGCGCGGCCAGCACAACGATGGGCCCTTTGCCCTCGAGTAATGTGCGTACGGTAAACATGCCAGAGGCCCCATCTTATCCAAACCCACTCGCATGTGAAACGAATTCTTGCGAGCGCCGCCCCCGGACTGACGGCAATCCGGTCCCGCCGAACTCGCATGGTTGCACCAAAAACCGTAACCAACGGAGAGTCCGCGGCGTCTTAGCCTGTGGGATTGTCATTGAACTGGCTGGCGGAGCAGGTCATTATTTGACATTCCCAATGCGTGGTATACGTTGAAACCCATGGGGTTGCGGGCGTTGGATGAACCGACAATACGGAGTCAGTTTCTCATGCTGAAGCACGACCAACTTCAAGAACGGCAGGATGTGGTACAGGTCGATCGCGGACCGGCAGCGCCGCCGAGGAGTTCTCAAGTGGAGAAGCCAGCGCCCGTCTCGCGACGGAACATGGGGATAGCCGTCGGGTGCGGGTTGCTGTTTGTCGGGCTGCTGTGGGCCGTACACTACTATCGCGCGGCTTCCGCCGAAAAAGCCACCGCCAGCGCACGCTCGATGATTCCCGAAGTGCCCGTGATCGAAGGCAAAGTCCAGCAGAAGGATGTCCCCATCTACCTCGACGGACTCGGCACCGTCCAAGCCTACAATACAGTCACCATCCACGTGCGTGTCGACGGCGAACTGAAGAAGGTCGCGTTCGTCGAAGGCCAGGACGTGCACGCCGGTGATCTGCTCGCCCAGATCGATCCCGACCCGTACCGCACCGCCTTGGAACAATCCGAAGCCAAGAAGCTTCAGGACGAAGCCCAATTGGCCAATGCGCGACTGGATTTGAAACGGGACGCCGATCTCTACCAACAAAAAATCGCCACCCAGCAGACGTATGACACGCAAAAGGCCCTGGTGGACCAGTTCGTAGCGACGGTCCAAGCCGACGAGGCCGCCATCGACAGCGCCAAAGTTCAACTCAACTACACCACGGTGGTCTCCCCCCTCGATGGCCGCACCGGTATTCGGTTGATCGACCAAGGAAACATTGCCCACGCCGCCGACACGAACGGCTTGGTGGTGATCACGCAACTTAAGCCTATCTCTCTGGTCTTCACGCTCCCCGAACAAACGCTCAGCCAGATTCAAAAACAGGGCCCGACAACTGCCATCACTGTCGTCGCAGTGGATCGCGACAACAGCACCGTTTTGGGCCAGGGGACGCTGGCCGTGATCGACAACCAGATCGACACATCCACCGGCCAGATCCGACTCAAGGCAAACTTCCCGAATGCTGACCTTCGGCTGTGGCCCGGCCAGTTCGTAAACGCTCGACTCCTGCTCTCGACGCGCAACAATGGGCTTGTGGTCCCCGCATCGGTCGTGCAGCGCGGGCCGGATGGCCCGTACGCCTTCGTCATCAAGGACGACAATACCGTCGAAGTTCGCCCGGTGAAGGTCGCGCAGATCGAGAAAGGCGAAGCGCTGATCGACGACGGGCTCAAGCCCAATGAACGAGTCGTGGTAGATGGTCAGTACAAGTTGCAGGTCGGTTCCCACGTCAAACCGTCTGCTGCCGGGAAACCCGCCAACGCCGGATCCTGACGGCCCATTGCTGTGAACGTCTCGGAACCTTTCATCCAGCGACCCGTAGCCACGTCGTTGCTCATGGCGGGCGTGGTTCTCATGGGGTTGCTCGGCTACATGCTCCTGCCGATCTCCGCCCTGCCACCCGTGGATTTTCCCACGATCCAAGTGACCGCGCAATACCCCGGGGCCAGCCCGGACGTCATGGCTTCGTCAGTCACCACCCCACTGGAACGGCAGTTCGGCCAGATCAGCAGTTTGTCGCAAATGACCTCCGAGAGTTCGTTCGGCACGACCACCATTATCTTGCAATTTAACCTCAACCGTGACATCGACGCCGCTGCCCAGGACGTGCAGGCCGCGATCAACGCTGCCAGTGGCGTCCTGCCGAAGAACATGCCGAACCCGCCCGTGTACAACAAGGTGAACCCGGCGGACACCCCCATCCTCACCTTGCAGATCACTTCGGACACGCTGCCGTTGGAAAAGGTCAATGACCTCGCCGACACCGTGCTGGCCCAGAAACTCAGCGAGGTCAGTGGCGTCGGCCTGGTCACCATCGAGGGCAACCAAAAGCCCGCCGTTCGCGTACGCATCGACCCGGCCGCCATCGCGTCGTTCGGGTTGGGTTTGGAAGACGTGCGCGCTGCCCTCATGGCCAACAACGTCAACGCGCCCAAGGGAAGTTTCGACGGCCCGCGGCAATCCTACACCATCAACGCGAACGACCAGATTCTGTCCGCAGCGGGGTATCGCCCTGTGATCGTCGCGTACCGCAACGGTTCACCGGTGCGGCTCGGCGATATCGGCGAAGTCGTCGACAACGTCGAGAACGTGCGCTTGGCGGCCTGGGTGGGCGACCAACCGTCGGTCATTCTCGACATCCAGCGCCAGCCGGGGGCCAACATCATCGAAACAGCCGACCGCGTGAAGGCGCTGTTGCCGAGACTGCGCGCGTCCATACCTCCCTCCGTCAAGGTTTCGATTCTCACGGACCGCACCGCAACCATCCGCGCCTCCGTCCGCGACGTCCAGTTCACACTGTTGCTCACCGTGGTCCTGGTTGTCATGGTCATGTTTGTCTTCTTGCGAAAGTTCTGGGCCACGGTCATCCCGAGCGTCGCCCTGCCACTGGCGGTGATCGGCACGTTCGGCGTCATGAAACTGGTCGGATTCAGCCTGGACAACCTGTCCCTGATGGCGCTGACCATTTCCACCGGTTTCGTCGTGGACGACGCTATTGTGATGATCGAGAATATCGTCCGCTTCATTGAAGCTGGGGACCCGCCGTTGGAAGCCGCGCTCAAGGGGGCGAAGCAAATCGGGTTCACCGTGATCTCGCTGAGCGTGTCGTTGATCGCCGTTTTCATCCCTTTGCTGTTCATGACCGGCATCGTCGGGCGGCTGTTTCGGGAATTCGCCATCACCCTGAGCGTGGCGGTCGCGGTCTCCGCCGTCGTCTCGCTCACGCTCACGCCGATGATGTGCGGCCGGCTGCTAAAGTCCGAGAAGGATCAACCGCACGGACGGTTCTACGACATCACCGAGCGCATGTTCAAAGCCATGCTCGATTGGTACGACCGCGGCCTCCAATGGGTGCTCCGACATCAGCCGTTGACCCTCACGGTGGCCATCGTCACCTTGATCGCCACAATCCTGCTGTACATTGTCATACCCAAGGGCCTGTTGCCCCAACAGGATACGGGGATGATCACCGGCGTCACCGATGCCGCGCAATCCATTTCCTTCAAGGCCATGGTCCAACACCAGCACGTGATTGCCGACATCGTGCGCAAAGATCCCGACGTGGTCAGCGTCGCATCGTTCGTCGGGCCGGGCACGGTCAACCCTACCGTGAACACCGGCCGGCTTTACATCGGTCTCAAACCGCGAGACCAGCGCCGCGCCAGCGCCAACGAAGTGATTGACCGGTTGCGCGAGGCGACCAAGGACGTCGAAGGCATTTCGCTGTTCATGCAGGCGGTGCAGGACGTTCAGATCGACAGCCGTGTGAGCCGTACCCAGTATCAATACACGCTGGAGGACGCGGATGAAACCGAGCTTTCGCAGTGGTCGTCGAAACTGCTCAACAAGCTGCGCACGCTACCCGAGTTGGTCGATTTGGCCACCGACCAGCAATTCAACGGCCTCCAGCTCAGCATCGACGTCGATCGCGACACGGCGTCACGCCTCAATGTCCTGCCGCAGAACATTGATGACACGCTCTATGATGCGTTTGGGCAGCGACAGGTATCCATCATGTTCACGCAGCTCAATCAGTACCGCGTCATCCTTGAAGCGACGCCCCATTATCAACTCACCCCGGAATCGCTGGACAAGATGTATGTCAAATCCACCACTGGCCGAATGGTGCCGTTGAGCGCGTTCGCCCACTTGCGAACGGGGACCGCTCCCTTGGCGATCAATCACGAAGGGCAATTTCCCGCAGTGACATTGTCCTTCAACTTGAGCCCGGGCAATTCCTTGGGCGCGGCGATTGACGCCATCCAACGGGCCCAGCGGGAAATCGGCCTGCCGGTGACCGTGTTGACGACATTCACCGGCAGTGCCGCTGAGTTTCGTACCTCGCTGAAGAGCGAACCGTATCTGGTGCTGGCCGCCATCGTCGTCATCTACATTATCCTCGGTGTGCTTTATGAGAGCTACATTCATCCCATCACCATTCTGTCCAGCCTGCCGTCGGCGGGAGTGGGGGCGCTGCTGGCGTTGCTGCTCTGCCGCACGGATTTTTCGATGATCGCGTTGATCGGGATCGTCCTGCTGATCGGGATCGTCCAGAAGAACGCGA
Source organism: Verrucomicrobiota bacterium (assembly GCA_003164675.1). Taxonomy (GTDB): domain Bacteria; phylum Verrucomicrobiota; class Verrucomicrobiia; order Palsa-1439; family Palsa-1439; genus Palsa-1439. Next base: position 16,384 of record PLTX01000046.1, read on the forward strand.
TCATGATGATCGACTTTGTGCTACAGGCGGAGCGCGAGGGCGGCATGAATACGGA
>PLTX01000098.1 GCA_003164675.1 Verrucomicrobiota bacterium
CCCCGACTCGATCGGCACCCCGATCACCGGCAGCACCGTCCACGCCGCCACCGCCCCCGCCAAATGCGCCGCCCCCCCCGCCCCCGCGATCAGCACCCGCAACCCCCGACCCGCCGCCCCCCGCGCATACTCCGCCACATCCCCCGGCGTCCGATGCGCCGACAACACCCGCGCCTCCCACCCCACCCCAAACTCCCCCAGCGCCTCCCCCGCCAACCTCATCACCGGCCAATCCGAATCACTCCCCATCAAAATCCCGACCACCGGCTTTAAATTGTCACCGGCAAGCGGCTCCGTCGTATCCCCAGCCGCAATTCCCACCAAAATGTTTTCACTCTTACTCTTGCTCTCACTCGTTCTCTTGCTCTTACTCCTACCCTTGCTCGTACTCTCGCTCATAACCGAAATTCCTCCTCAAATGGACGCCCACCATAACCGCGTGCAAACTACCACCACCCGCCCCAAAAATCCGCCTCAAAACTCAACCAATTCCCACCCGCCGCCGCCGTTCGGCGAGTCGTCTCGACAGAGACGGATTGCCGAGGCTACAATTCCGACCAACACGGTCAGAAACGTCATCGCGACATGAAATACAAACTGACACAGCACGCGCGCGACGTACTCGGAGAGCGCCAAATCGCAACCGCATGGATCGAACACGTCTTGGACTCGCCACAGCGCATCGAATCTGACCCGGATGACCCCCAGCTCGAGCATCGCTTGGGACGCATCGCCGAACATGGAAACCGCGTCCTCCGTGTGGTTTGTAATAAAACCACTAGCCCCCCACTCGTTGTGACTGTATATTTCGACCGCGCCATGAGGAACAAGCTATGAAGGTTAAATTGGACCGCAAAGCGGATGCACTCTACCTGCGTCTCGACGACTCCAAAATCATCGAGTCCGAGCAGGTCGCCCCGGGCGTCATCGTGGACTTTGACAACAAGAGCCGCGTCGTTGGCGTCGAGGTTCTCGACGTCTCCAAGCGTGCCCTCGCTCGCAAACACGCTTCTTCCCGTACCGCCGTAGCCTCGCTCGTCCGCGAAAAACGCGCGAAGTACGGTCGGAAGTAGCCCGCTTGGCTTTCCGTTGTAGCCGCGGGCGCCGACCGCGGACCGGCCGTCCCGTCTGCCCGTGTAGCCACGCCGCTCTGTCGGCGTGCCCCCTACCCGACCGGCCAGATGCCTTCGTGGTCGAACCGCGTTTCGATGACCTGATGATTCACCCCAAATCGTGGGGCGATGATGATGACGATGACGACCTATTAGAGCGGCGTACCATTGCCGTCAACCACAGATATCAAGCCGATTGGAGGAGGCCCCGAACAAGGGGTCCGCGCTTTACAATTAGTACTTTCCACAACCCTGTGGGGCAGATGGGGTCAACGCTTTACAATTTACAAACGGGGATCCGGGCTCACGTCTCACCATCGCAACATTTCAAACTTCCCCTCGTTTACCCTGAGCAAAGTTTACCCCGATTCCTACATCGGGGTCGAAGGGCCCGCCCTGAGCAAAGTTTACCCCGATTCCTACATCGGGGTCGGACCGATTCCTGACCGCCGGCCTCACCCCCAAAAAAATCACGAGCATTTTCCCCACTCCGTGGTAAACTGCCCCACCATGAACCGACACACATTGCCACCATCCCTGCTCGGTCTCGCCATCGCGTTCCTCCTCACCGCCTGCGCGAGCACCCCCAAACAAGACACCCACCTCTACCCCTCCAACCTCGCAGCCCAGCAGCCATTCATCGCCGCCGAAGCCGGCGGCCAAATGCAGATCGTCCTCAAACAAGGCGACTCCCGCGACCAGGCCATGGCTGTCCTCGGACCACCCACCTACACACTCAAGCCGCGCCAACCGTTCGCCCTCTACGACGAACAATGGACCTATTTCCCAAAAACCCACTCCGACACCTACCGCTACCTCTTTTTCAAGGACGGCAAAATCGCCGAAATCAGGTACGTCCCCATCAGTCAGTAAAAGGCGTCACGCAGGCCACGTTTGCGCTCCGCGCATCACGTAGCACCCCCCTTTAACGTTGAACGCTTGTCCGCCGCAGGTTTACCCCGACTTCGAGGTCGGGGCGGCCCGTGGGGCGAGTCGAGCGGGCGCGAGCGAGTGCAATCGGGCAAAGATCGAACCGGCCGTTCCCTGCGATCTCTGCGTGAGAAATGTTTTTGATCTTCCCTCCCGCCCCACTTTGTGCTATCATTCCCAGATAACATAAATACTATACAAAACGATGCAGCCTAAACTTTACCCCGAATTCTTTTCGGGGCCCCACCCGGAGAACCCCACGCCATGAAGCCTCAACCATCAACCATCAACCATTGACCATCAGCCATCCGCCGTATCCACGCGGAACCCGAGTCCTCGAGACGCGACCTCGTCGTGCCCCACGAGCAAGCCGAGTCCGACGGAGCCGAAGGCGGCACTAGCCGCCGAGACGCGCCACGGACGTGCTGGTGGCGCAAACCCCGCGCCCCTACCCTCTCGGAAATCCCGCAGCCGCTTCGCCCTCCTCCCCCAATCCGTCCGCGACGAACTCAACCGCAAACTCGACGACGGTTGGCAGTACGAACAAATCCGCCACTGGCTCTTCGCAGAGAAAGCCAACCGCGATATCCCCGCGCTCGAATTGAAAACCGGCGACCCCTATTCCCTCGCTTGGACCCGCACCAATCCCGACGAGGAAAAACTTATCCGCAACTTCGGTGTCGCCCTCTCGAGCTGGTACCACACCCACTTCCAACAATGGCGCGAGGAACAGAACAAACGCGTCCGCGAAGGCTACCTCCGCATCGTCAAGTCCGCCGATGACCTCGCCGCCACCGTCGGCACCACCGCGCCATCGCCCGCCGCCACAACCGGCGCCCAACGCCTCATCAGCTCCCTCCTCCTCGATGCCCTGGGCAAAACCTCCAAAATCGACAACCCCAACCCTGCCGATCTCTCCCGCCTCGCCCACGCCTGGGCCCGGATGAACCAATCGACTCTCGCCACCCAACGCCACCATCTCACCACCGAAAAAACCATCGACCTCGCCCTCAAAGCTCTCTACAACGAGATCAAAGACAATCCCAAAGCCATGGAAGCCTTCCACCACTTCTACGCCGCCGTCAAAGAATCCGCCCCCACCCCCAATCCCTCCTCCAACTAGTGTCCTGTCCCAGAGGTAGCTTTACGGTTTTCCAGCCCCCTCACCTTAATCCTCTCCCCCGCAGGGGAGAGGAGACGGAGCGCGGTCCCCTCGCCCTTCTTAAGGGAGAGGGTCAGGGTGAGGGTTCGTTTTCCAGCCGTGACGCACCCATCAAATCAAGTGCGTCGCAGCACTAGCCCGCCGTCCTCAGCGTCGTTGGTAGGGACGTCTCGCCGAGGCGTCCGCTTCTTGTTGCGCGCCGGTCTCCCGAGCGCGCACAATTCCCCTGGCCCGATTCACGGACACGTATCGCTCAATTTGTTCAGATTCTCGTGATCAATCGCAAAAGCCACCGATTCCCGTCCCCCGCTCCGAGTGACCTTCACTACAAAGATGCTGTCGTAATCATCGTGCGGCCAGGGAGGAACTTGTGTCGGGTCTCCGCCATGGGATTTCAGCAAATCCTTCACAAAATCATCGAGCAGATAATGTTCCCACGCTACAAAAATGGTGGCGTTTTGGTATTCCCGTTTCTGTAGTTCCGTTTCGAGACCTTTGATTTCCTCGTAACCGAATTGTGTGTTGACGGGCAGGCCGCACCGAATCGCCGTCGGCTCAATGGTCGTCACGGGCCGCACATAAAAGTATTCGTTGTGGTCCTTCCCATCCACCTTTTGGGTGGGATTGGGCGCAAACACAAACTGCGGCGCACCATATTTCGCCAGCAACACCGTGGGCAGGGCCAGCGACCGATTGAGGCCGCGGCAGGTCAATTGCCCAAGCCCCCCGGACGGTTTTTCACCATGCCGAATCGTGACAATCGTTTCCACGGTCTGCGCGGATCTCGCCGCCGAATTCGTTTGCCCGTTAACGCGAACACAAACCGTCAATCCAATAAAGAGAATGCCAAGAAATTGCCCAAGTCGTTTCATGTCCAGCAGTGTAGGCAACCCGAGATTCCCCGACAAGCCCGCAATGCCAGCAAAGTGGTTAGCCACCCAGACACTTGGGCGCTTTCGCGTTCCCCTCGTCCAACCCCTTCAACACATTCTCCAGTTCCACCCGCTTCCCCTCAAACTCCTCATCGCTCAACCCCGCCGCCACCACCACCGGCGCCCCGATCCGCAGCGTCGCCCGCGCAAACGGCATCGGCACCACAAAATTATCCCAGCTATTCATCACGATCTTCCGCGTCACATCCCACGACACCGGAACGATCGGCGCCTGCGTCAACTGCGCCAGGCTGATCACCCCGCTCTGGCACACATACTTCGGCCCACGCGGACCATCCGGCGTGATCCCCGCGTCGTACCCAAGATTCACCAGCTCCGTCATCTCCCGCAATGCCTGCTTCCCCCGCCGACTGCTCGACCCCCGCACGCAAATCAAATCAAACTTGTCCAGCACCCCCGTCAGAAACTCCCCGTCCTTGCTCGCGCTCACCAACACCGCCACCCGGTCCCGCTGCCGCGAATGCCAGTGCTTCCGAAACAGGTACGGCAACAGAAAAATCCGATTGTGCCAGAACGCAAAAATACACGACCGCTGCGGCGTGTCCCTCAGCAACCCCGACGGATCCTCCACCCGCCAGCGCAACGTGCTGCCGATGCACGACACCAAAATACGCAACATCCACCCAATCATGGAATCCAATCGTCCCCGAAAATCCAACCGTCAAAACCGTTCGAACCGCTACAGGCCATAGTAATCTCTCCCCACAGCACCGGAAGTATGTCCCCGCTCCATTCCACCCGTCAAGCCGCCGGTGGAGTCGAGTCAGACGGAGCCCGCTCCCCTCTCCCGTTTACGGGAGAGGGTCAGGGTGAGGGCTCACTTCCCGCCGCCGCCCCTCCCCGGTCGTTCCGCTGTGGCGCCGCTCTACGAACGCCGAGCCTCTCCAAATTGTGGGGCGATCATACCGGTTGCGGGCGCGGCTGTCCTCTTTTAGGGCCGTCCCCTTGTGAAACTTTTTACTTGACGTTTCGCGCCCTGCGTTATATTTCTCGAAATATAACGCGAGGCAGAGGCAGGCTTCCAGCCTGGTTCACCGAACGAGTTGTTAGCCCCCTGCCATCGAGTGCGCCGGAACGCCGGCCGCACCGGTAGAGCGTGACGGAAGCCCGCGGACGGGATGCTTTTGCGTCACGGGCAGTTTCCTGGCAACTGGATTCAGGGCGCGGTCTGCGGTGTGCCACCGGTGCCAGTAAGAGAAATTGAACAAACATACTGAATGGGATTGGAAAGGAAAGGGAGCAGACATGAGTAACGCAAAGTATTGCATGATTGCCGCCATCGTGGCGGTCCAAGCCGCCGGTTCCGCCGGCTGGGCGCAAACCACGATCACGTATCAAATCACTACGGACACGTATCTCGACAGCTCGGTCCCCACCGAGAATTTTGGGTTGTCCGGCTCGGACAAGGTGGTTATCAACAGCACCTCCGCCTGCCGCACGCTGTTCGATCTTCCCACGAATCTCTGGTCGTATACGCCGAGCGCCATCGAATCGGCCGTCGTCTCCTTCTATGTGTGGAGCGATAGTACCGCAACCTACAATGTGTCCCTGTTCCCCCTGACGAGAGCCTTCGGCGAGGGGACATGGAACGGCAAAGGAACGCCACCGACGCAGGCGAACGGCGCCACCTGGAATACCTACGACGGGACAAACTCATGGACCACCGCTGGCGGCGATTTTGATTCCGCCAACTCCGTGGTCGGCATAAAGGGAACCCTCGGGGTCAACCCCAACGACAGCAACGGCCGCTTCTTCACCTGGGACATCACGTCGCTGTTGACCAATTCGACAACCGAGGCCGAACTGCAAGACTTCGGTGCCATGCTGAGTATTGATGTTGGCCAAGCGATCCCATCCAGCGGCCAGCGCTTTGCGTCGTTTACAAGCGCCAACAGTTCGAGCTACACGGCCCCCTATCTTCCGTCCGTCGAGTTGACAGTCGTACCGGAGCCATCCTCGCTGATACTGGTCGTGGTCGGTTTGGCGGCCATCGCATGCTTCCAGAAAAAGCGCCAAGCGCGGCGCTAGGACGAAACGAGGCGGTGGCAAGAGTTCGACGAGGTAATCCCATCAAAGACAGTGCGCGACGGTTTCCGGCGGAGCCTGTGGCATTCACGCTGGTGGAATTGCTGGTCGTCATCGCTGTGATTGGCATTCTGGCGGGCCTTCTGTTGCCGGCGCTGACCAAAGCCAGGGCGCGCGCGATGGAGGTAAAATGCGCGGCGAACCTGCGTTCTTGGGGCCAGGCGTTCTACCTGTACGCGTCTGACTACAACGGCTACCTGCCGCACGCGGATGATGAAGGACGGAATAGTCCTCCATTCACCTACGACGCCCGGCACCCGGAACACGAATGTTGTTACGTGGACGTGCTGCCTCCCTACATGGGCCAGCGTCCCTGGCGGAATTATGCCAACGGACAGAAACCGACTGGCGGTGTCTGGCAATGCCCGTTGGCCAGACCGTTGCCGGATTCGGCCTACAGCGCCTCCTTCAAGCCGTCCAGCCAGGGATACCACAGCTACGTAATGAACTCCTACCTGGAGCAGGATTTTCTCTTTGGACTGCCATACGGCGGCAGTCTGCAGCCCAGTTTCCTGAAGTTGGAGTTTTGCGCATCCACGTCGAAGACAATCCTCATGTTCGAGCAAACGCTCGATCCGAGCCAGGGCTATGGCCAGGCGGGTGGGTTCAACATCGCCGGTTGCTACACCGCCGAGGATGCCCGCGCGCTCGGCGAACGCCACCGACACATGGGTGGACTCGGGAGCAATGTCCTCTACCTCGACGGCCACGTGGATTGGCGCAACGACCTGTGGAACAGAACGCTCGTTAACCCCCGAATCCCCACACGAGGAGATTTGACATGGTTCCCTTATTATTACTAATGAACGCCGCAACGCAACGTGGTCGGCTGGCCGGGTTGCGACGTTGTTTACAAACGTCGCTGATCGTGCTGGGAATTGCCTTCCTTGTCCCGTCGGCACAAGCCCAAACCTTTGTGACCAATATCACCACGACTACGTACATTGACAGTTGGGTGATAAACCAAACGAACAACTACGGACACGCCCATACCGTCAAAGTGGTCATCGACGGCATGGGCCAGGGAGACCCCACCAAAGATGGCTCCATTTGTCGCGGTTTGTTCCAACTCCCTCCGCAGCTCTGGACCTATTCGCCAGGCGACATCGTGTCGGCCAGTGTGTCCTTCTATGTGTGGCAGGACAACACGGGAACCCTGAATATCACGCTCTATCCCCTGACGAGGAGTTTCGTGCAGGGAACGGGGTACGGAACATACCCGCCCGATGGCGCGACCTGGTTCACCTACGACGGCACCAATTCGTGGACCAACCCCGGCGGCGACTTCGACACAAATTACTCCGTCATCGCCGTCAAAGGGCCGATCCTCTCCGACGAGAACGACCGCTTCTTTTATTGGGACATCACCGCACTGCTCCAAAGTTCAACAAGCCGGGCGGAGCTGCAGAATTACGGGGCGATGCTGAGAATCGATGAAACTCCAGTGCCCGCCACCGGCATGCCCCGCGCGCCATTTACCAGTTCCTACGACCCCAGTTACACGCCTGCCTATTGGCCGACTTTGCAATTGACGGTCCGGCCCACGGTGTTCAATGTGAGGATCTCGGGCGGGGCCATTTCCCTTGGTATCACCAATCTGACGGTTGGGGTGACCAATACGATCGAGCGATCGTTTAACCTGGCAACCAATGGTTGGACGGCGGTTACGAACATCGTGGCCACCGGCATCTCGACCAATTGGTCAGAAACGATCCAGCCGGGATGGACGAATGCGTTTTACCGCGTTCACAGTCAGTTCTAAAGAGACGGTTGCACCACAACGTAACGCCACGCATGATCGCTTCTGATATATGAATGCAATTCAAACCGAAAAGCGCGCCGGTCGGCTCGGAACAAGACACTGGGTTTTTATCGGCTCGGTCGTGGCTCTGGACTTCGCCGTTGGTCAACTCTCCAAATCCCTGCTGCACGCCTCGGGAATCACCAACTTCGTCCGCCTCGACATGTTCCTGCCCGTCGTCTTGTGGATGCTGACCCGGCTCATCGTCGATCGTTTCGGGGTGCTCACGGCCTATCAGTTTGGATGGGGTACGCTGGCCATCTTCGCGTTCCCCGGCGCAATGTTGCCCGGACCGCTGAAGCTCATTCCGGCTGTGATCCAAGGATTGCTGCACGACGCGGGCTTTTCCCTGTTCCGGCGCTTCCCCCGAGGACGGGTCTTCGTGTCCGCCATCGTCGGCGGATTCCTGAGCAAGGTTGCCGTGATGCTGCTCCGCGTCCAGGTGCTGGGACTCCCGTGGACGAAAGTGACGCAGGCGCTGTTCGGGGTGCAGGCCCTCACGTCAATCGCCCTGGATGCGGCGGCGGCGGGTCTGGCATTGCTGATATGGGCGCGCATCCGGAACCTGCAAATCACGCGCATGATGAGGGTCGACGCCTGATCCGCACCGAAAAGTTGGGCTTCCGAGCGGCCGGCACGGACGGGCCGCTTCTGGAAGACATATCCCTGCACATCCAGCCGGGGGAACGCGTGGGAATCATCGGCCCCTCGGGCTCCGGCAAGACAACCCTGGGTCTACATCTGACGGGGCTGCATCGAGTGGCCTTGTTGGGCCAAACCTCCGGCCGCCTCTGGCTGAACGGACGCGATTGCACCCAAAACGGCTGCGAGGGATTTGCGGGCGTTGTCCTTCAGAACCCCGAGATCCAACTCTTTGGCGAAACGGTTGGGGAGGAAGTTTCCCTGAGCCTGCAGCAGCGGACGGGGGACTTCGATCGCGAGCGCGAGCTGGATCGCTGCCTGAAACTTTTCAATCTCGGGGCGGTGCGCGACCAGGCCGTGACCACGCTCTCGTTGGGGTGGAAACAACGTCTGTCCGTTGCGAGCATGTTGGCACTCGACCCGAAAGTCCTGTTGCTCGACGAACCCACCAGTTACCTCGACGAAGCGACGGCCGATCTCCTGTTCGACGTGCTGGCGGCGCAGACGGAGCACACCGGACTGACAGTCCTGCTCATCGAACACGACCTGCCCCGGCTCGTGCCCTGGGCCTCGCGTTTGGTGGCCATGCGGCAGGGCCGGATCGTGTTCGACGGTTCACCAGCATCCTATTCACCTCCACCCGGATTGTTCATGGAACCCGCCGACGCCATCGGGACAGGCCGTTCCGGCTGTGGTGGAGAACGCGTCCTCTCGATCGAGCGGGTCAGCTTTGGCTACAACGGTCGCAGGACCGCGTTGGATAACGTCTCGCTCTCGGTAGCGGCGGGCGAGATCGTCGCCGTGGTCGGCCCGAATGGATCAGGCAAAAGCACGCTGCTCAATCTGGTCAAAGGACTGCTGGAGCCTGACGCCGGGCGGATCATCTGTGCCAGCCCTGCCCCGCGCATGGATGCCGTGGGCCTGGTCTTCCAGAACCCCGACAGCCAATTGTTCGCGCATTCCGTCTTCGAGGAGTGCTCGTTCCTGCCGCGCAACCAAAATCTCCCCACACAGGAAGTGTCCAGCCGAACCCGGCGGGCATTGGCGCAGGTGGGATTGCCGTCACAGGCCGAACGCGTTCCGTTTTCGCTCAGCTACGGCGAGAAGAGGCGTCTCACACTGGCTTCGACGCTGTCGGGACGATCGACCCTGCTCTGCCTGGATGAGCCGACAGTGGGCCTCGACGGCGATTGCCTCAGTCAGGTGGCCAAAGTTCTCAGGCAAATCAGCGCGGAGGGCGGAGCCGTGCTACTGGCAACGCATGACTCCGATTTTGTCAAGGCCGTGGCCACTCGCGTGGTAACGCTTCGCGCCGGCCACGTCGTGGATGATACGGCCCGACAGGGAGGCGCTGCGTGACTGCCACGTGGTGGACGAAGCTGCATCCGCTGACACGGCTGGCGTTGTTCCTGACCGTGTGCTTGCACGCCGCCCTGGGGCAGGAGTTCCTGCCGCAATTGTTATTGTTCTTTGGACTTCTCTTGCTCTTACTCGCCTGCGGAGCCGCCGGGGCTCACTACCGTCTGCTTATCTGGGCGCATTTGCTGGGATTGCCGGGGACCCTGCTTCTCTTTATTGCCATCGGATACGAACACACGCATGTGTGGTCAGAGGCCCTGTCCTGGGGTGTGGTTGAAGGCGCGAGATACGCTTTGCGGCTGGAGTGCCTCTTCCTCGCCAACCTCGTGTTCATCAGCACCACCAGCACGCGGGAGATCATCTCCCTGTTCTCGCACCGATGGATGCCCACGGCGGCCGGGACGCTGTTGTCCACCGCCGTGCGCTTCGTGCCCCTTTCATTGACGGAAGCCCGGCGGATCTACGACATTCAACGTTGTCGCGGGCTGCGCTTGCGTCCGTGGACGCCACGAAGCTGGTTGCCCATCATTGTCCCGTTGTTCGTATCGCAAATGTGCCGGGCGCATGACACATCGGTGATGCTCGTCGTGCGGCGCATGGCGCCGGGGACCGGGGCCGCTTCGGCTCGAAACCTGGGAGCCGCGGACTGGCTTGTCCTCGGGCTGGCGCTTGCCATTTCCATCCAAATGCTGCTGTAATGGAGAGACCACATGCCGATCAACCGCGAAATCCTGTCACGCCTGCTGGCGCAACTGCCCCAACCCGTGCCACGTTTGAAGGACTTGCACATCTTTCTGCACTGGGTCATCGCCAGTTCCGACCGATATGCCATGGCGACGTTCTTCCGACCGCCCAATGCAGGGGACACGTGTTACCAGAGTTCGTATCTCGGGGACCTGCTCGGTCGGCCCGTTACGGAAATCGCCGAGATGTTCGCCGATTCGGATGACGCCCTCCGATTGGGAATGGTCAAGGCCTGCCTCAACGGGTCGCTGCCGCTCCCCACCGACATCTTCACGGCCAACGCGATGGATCCATTCACGGAAATGGTCAAACACTGCCCGAGCTGCTTTATCGGACACTTCACCCAGGCGGAAATCTGGCGCGCCCGGGGATATCCCGTGACCATCATCGAACTCCAGCCGCGCCCCGGCGACATCCACTGGAATGACTCCAAGCCTGCGCTCCGTCAGGCGGAGATCGTCTTCATCACGGGCTTGACGCTCATCAATGACACGTTCCTGGAAGTCGTCAGCCGCACGCCCCAGGCCAAGTACCGCGTCTTGCTCGGACCGACCGTGCCCTGCAACCCGCTGTTCTTTGACTATGGGGTTCACCTGATCGGGTCGACCCTGATATCCGACGTCGATCTCGCGATCCGCTATTGCCAACACGGAGGAACGAGCGTCCGCCACGCGCCGCCCGGCGCCTTGCGCAGAATCAGCCTGACGAACCGGCCGGAACTAAAGATGGAATTCGACCGCGCGACCAAACAACCCGCCTCAAAACGTGCTTGAAATAGCAATTTCCAACTTCCGGTGCTGCGCGGAATCTGGTTCAGGCTCGAGATAAGAACTCCCGGGTAAACGACCTGCAAAAAAAGCCCGCACTCATTTCTGAATGCGGGCTCTTGTGAAATTACCCCGGCAGCGACCTACTCTCGCGCAAGCTATACAGGCACTACCATCGGCCCTGCAGCGTTTCACGGCCGTGTTCGGAATGGGAACGGGTGGGACCACTGCGGCAAAGCCACCGGGAAATCTTCGAAGCCGTCGGCGATCGGCGTCTCGCCTACCGCCGAAACGGGGCGGAGGGCCAACAACCGACAACTTCTCATATCGTATGAAAGAACACTGTTCTCTGATAATTGCATACAGCAAGCGGGACCACAACGGCTGAGGTTTGTTTAAATCACTGACCCTCCCTCTTGCGAGGAAAAGTTTAAGTGATCAAGCCTCACGGCTGATTAGTACCGGTCAGCTCACGTGTTGCCACGTTTACACACCCGGCCTATCAACGGGGTAGTCTTCCCCGAGCCTTTAGGGTCTTGCGACCGTCAGACGTAATCTTGGGAGGCGCTTGGCGCTTAGATGCTTTCAGCGCTTATCGCTTCCGCACACAGCTACCCGGCGCTGCCCTTGACAGGACAACCGGAATACTGGAGGTGCGCTGTTCCCGGTCCTCTCGTACTAAGGAACAAATCCCTCACGTCTGCTGCGCCCACAGTGGATAAGGACCGAACTGTCTCACGACGTTCTGAACCCAGCTC
>PLTX01000106.1 GCA_003164675.1 Verrucomicrobiota bacterium
GCATAGCCACCCAGGTATTGCTCGATGAGAGACGGTGTGAACAGGTCAAAACCGGCGGCCACCGCGGTGTGGGTGGTGAAGATATTGCCCGCCCGCGTCACGGCTAGTGCAACGTCGAATGGCTGCCCCGTGTCATTCATGTACGTCCGCGCTCGTTCCAATGTCGCAAACGCGGCATGCCCTTCATTCAGGTGACAGACCTCCGGCTTGATGCCAAGCGCGACCAGCAATCTCCATCCGCCGATTCCCAGCAGTAACTCTTGTTTAAGACGCAGTTCCGGCCCGCCGCCATACAACTGGCTGGTAATTCCCCGATGGACCGGAAAGTTGGCGGCGTCGTTGCTGTCCAAAAGGTATAGCTTCGCTCTGCCGACCCGCACCTGCCACGCGCGCAGCCAGACCGAGTAACCGGGTAAGGCGATCTCCAACCGCAACCACTCGCCGTTCGGGTGGCGCAATGGCGTGATCGGCAACTGTCCGGGATCGTTGCTCGGGTAGAGAGCCTGCTGCGCTCCGTCCTTGTCTATCACCTGGCGAAAATAGCCTTGTTGGAACAGCAGTCCGACGCCGACCACCGGCACGCCCAGGTCGCTGGCGGCTTTGAGTTGATCCCCGGCCACATTGCCCAACCCACCAGAGTAAATAGGCAGAGCTTCGCTTAACATATATTCCATGCTGAAATACGCGACGCACTTCAAGGGACTCTGCGAATGGTTCTTCTGAAACCACGCGGCCGACTCCACCACTTGCCGCCGTGTCTGGACCAGACCATCAACCTCCTTGCGAAAAACCGGATCAGCCAGCACGCTCGAGATCCGATCGCGCGAGACCGTCTGTAGCAGAACCCAGGGGTTTTGCGTGATCTCCCACAGCTTGGGATCAAGCTGATGCCACACTTTGTCGGTCGCGTGATTCCACGACGACCGCAGATCCAGGGCCAGTTCAGCCAGACTATCCAAGCCAGCGATGTCCGTGGGCAGAAGACTGGAGATTGGACGGCTGCCAGGGTGTTTTTCGTTCATAATTTTCCCATTGAAGTTTTTTGAGCCGACTTTTCGAATACATCAATTAGGATTCCCTTCATTACGCCATTCTTCCTGCGCGTTCGGTCTTCATGTGTGCTCTCCTTTCGGAGTGCATGGCTCGTTGCCGGCTGGTGCACTCCTGCACCAGCTGACAGCGACCCTGTGGTTGTGTTACTCTTTCTCAGACCCTTCGATGGTCATGTTGTTGACCACGCTTTTCACACCGTTGATGTCGGTGACGAGGTCCTTTTCGGCGGCGTTCCGGGCTTGGCCAGCCAGCGTGACCACGCCATCGTTCGTCTCCACCTTGGTCCGGAGGACGCTGGTCGAGCCATGTAACAGCAACGTCATCTTCACTTGGGCGGTGATCGATGCGTCATCAATGTTTTCGCCCATGGTTTCGCTTGGCGTTTCTGGGTTGGCGGCCACCGTCATCTCGTTGTTCACACCTTTGACGCCTCCGACGTCTTTGGCGAATTCTGCGGTCAGGTCCTTTTGGGCCTGGTTGGCGGCCACGCCTTTCAACGTCACAATGCCATCTTTCACGTAGACCTCTGTTTTCTGGGCATTCACGTTGCGATGGAACACCAGCGCGGTTTTCACTTTCATGCTGATCCACGTATCCGAATACGCAGTGGGACGATCCCCTTTGATCTCGATACGATTGTCCACGCTCGTGACCCCGGGCAACGCTTCGGCGGTGGCTTGGGCCATCGGTTTGTGGGTTTCGTTATACACGCCGCCCGACAACGTGACGGCTCCATCCTTGGAGCTGATCGCGATGTGTTCGTCCTTCAGATACGTCTTATAGACGTTGGTCTTTTTGAATGAGGTTTCGATGCGGTCATCCGTCTCCAATGCGCGCAGCGGTCCGCTGCTGGCCACGAGAGCGACCGCGGCTACTACAAAGCGCCAATGAATACGTTGCTTTCATTGTGCCTCCTTCTTGCTGTTGCTACGGTTGTGGGTTCCGATCATTGACTAACGGTCTGCGATGGGCTGGCGCGCTTCCGCGCCAGCCAACAGTGATCTGCCGGTTGTCAGTTCCCCGATACCTGAACCGTGATGTTGTTTCGGACCTCTTTCACGCCCTCAACTTTTCCGGCGATGTCTCCGGCCCTGTTCTTCTGGTCGTCGGAAGAGACAAATCCGCTCAATTGAACCGTGCCATTGAACGTTTCCACCTTTACCCGGTCGAACTTATATTCGATGTCCTGAGCCAGCGCAGCGCTGACGCGGATAGAAGTGTTATGATCGTCAATTCGTTCGCCAGTGGTTTGCTGGTGGCCACTCTCGGCGGTGGCGCAGCCGGTCACGCCCATGAGTATAGGCAGCGCACCGACGCAGAGGATCAACGCCAACACCTTAAAGAATTGGCCCTTGTTTATAGATACTGTTTTCATATCGTCTCCTTCATTTTGGTTGTTTATTTGTTTACTGTCATTTTCATTGCGTCGGGGGATAATTCCCCTCTGGCGGTTTTCGTTGCGCACTCGATCGAATGTTCTCCTTTTGTTTTCCCGATGATGTGCACAGATGCGTTTGTCTTAATGTGCGATTTTGTCGCTCAGATAACTGAAGTAGGCTCTTCTGGCCACTTCGTCCGCTGACAGCGCAAAATCGGTTCATTTTGGTTTAAGTCCGCAACCGCAGCCGGTCCTGAGACGCCAACCGTTTCTTGGTTTTGGTCTTGCGAGAACCTTTTATTTTTCATGCTGGGAAAATAGGCTGTGCAATGACGCGTTCGCTATGGGGTGTTCACCCCTATATAAGGACAAAACCTGCTCGTCGGTTCTACTGCGACGCTTGTTTTGGACCACTCGGAATCCTTGAGCGACCAGCCGCCGCCGAGGGCTTCGTAAAGTTGAACGACGGTGAGCCGGCGCGCCGCTTCGATCTGTGACAGGGAGTTTTCGGCGGGGTAGAGTTGCTGCTGGGCCTCGAGAACCTCGTAGTAGCTGGCCTTGCCTTCTTTGTAACGCGCCGTCGCCAACTCCACAGCGTCGCGCCCAGCATCGACGGCCTGGGTTTGCTCGACTCGCTCGTCTTCGTATCGGCGGTGGGAGATGAGCGCGTCGGACACCTCGCGGAAGGCGCTGAGGGCGGTTTGCTGGTACAGGATCTTGGTTTCTTCCCAAGCGGCTTTGGTTTGCCGGTAATGGCCGGTTAATCGGCCGCCGGTACAACACCGGCCCGGCGGCCGTCGCGGCCGCCGACCAGATGTTGGCGCCGCTCGTACACAATTTTTTAAGCCCAGTGCTCGTGCCGCCGTAAAAGGCCGTCAGGCCGATGCGCGGGAAGAAGTCTCCGATGGCCGCGCCAATTTCCGCATTGGCCGCGCGGACTTGCTGCTCGGCCTCCCGAACGTCGGGCCGCCGCTCCAGCAAGCTTGAAGGCAGTCCGACCGGGATTTCCACCGGCATCTCCTGCGCCAGCAGCGTCGAGATCCGAACGATGGGGCCGGGGTTGCGTCCCAGCAGCGTGTTGATTTCGTTTTCCTTGAGCGCGATTTGCCGCTCGATTTCCGGGATGGTCGCCGTGACCGAACGCAGTGCGAGTTCGGCGCGGGAAACCTCAAGCTTGGAGGCCAGGCCAGCGGCATGCTGGTCGTCAAAAAGCTGGAGAGTCCGCTGGTAGGAATCCCGGGTGCGCTACGCGATCGCCAGTTGCTCGTCCAGTTCCAGCAGATCAAAGTAGGCCTCCGCGACGCCGCTGACCAGGGAGATCATGACCTCTCGCCGGCCTTCTTGCGAGGCCATGAAGTTGGTGCGCGCGGCTTCGTTCATCCGGCGGACGCGGCCCCAGAGGTCGATTTCCCAGACCGCTTCAAAGCCGGCAAGGTAGCTGTTCATGGTCTGACCGCCATTCGGCATAGGCGAGGTCAGATACGCGTTCCGTCCGCGGGTTGCTTCCCCTTCATGGTGGTTCCACCACTTTGTTTTCCTCGCTTAGCCCTACCAAGCGAGTGAAGATAGGCAATACATGAAAACGTTGATCACGGGCCGCATCAGGGAGAGTCAAGACGTAATCAGGGCGTGACACAGATGGAATCCGCATCACGCCCTGCTTTCTTTGTCTCGGTCCTTAAAACGAATGCCGCATCGACTGCTCAAAAGCCGAAGCTAACGCCGGCACGCACCAAGGTATAGTTGGGTGTTCGATCGGGAAAGACCTCCCGGCCATCCGCGAAGATGCCGAAGTGTCGGTTCAATTTGAGCTCCAAACCACCTCCACCGTGGTAGGTGTACTGCGCGGCGTACTTGAATTCCCGCCCACCACCGCCGAATCCGTAGATAGCCAGGTGATGAAGCGGCTCGGGAAGCGGGAACCGCAGGATTCCACTGCCGTTGACGCGGTACGGGCACTTCCATTCCTCAATGTACGAATCCACCCCAATACCAACATAGCGCCAAAAGAAATAATCCAAACCGAGGCCTCCGCCCCCATGATTCTCGCTGGCGCCGAACCTGTCACGAGTCGCATATGTTCCAAATGCATCCAGTTGGAGTTGGTTGGATGGGAACAACTCCTCCGCGAACGCTTGTGCCTGCGAAGCCAAGGCTCCAACCACGATACTCACAACAATCCATTTCCTAGCATTCATCATTATCCCCCTGAGTTGACAGTTAATATTGGTTTTAGTCTTGCGAGAACTTTTCATACTGGGAGAATAGGCTGTGGAATGACGCGTTCACTATGGGGTGTTCACCCCTATATGAGGACAAAACCTGCTCGTCGGTTCTAGCCGCAACCCTAAACGATGGTC
This sequence comes from Verrucomicrobiota bacterium, assembly GCA_003164675.1. GTDB lineage: Bacteria > Verrucomicrobiota > Verrucomicrobiia > Palsa-1439 > Palsa-1439 > Palsa-1439. Next base: position 4,792 of record PLTX01000106.1, read on the forward strand.
ACCTAGACGCTGCTCTCAATGATGCCCGCGCTGATGGCGTAGCGGGTAAGGCCAGAGGCGTTGTGGATGTTAAGCTTGGCCATGAGACGCTCGCGATGCTTCTCAACAGTCTTCATGCCAATGCCAAGTTCCGCCGCGATTTGTTTGTTG
>PLTX01000073.1:0-888 GCA_003164675.1 Verrucomicrobiota bacterium
TGCATCTCAACGGCTACAAGATCTCCAACCCGACCATCCTCGCTCGTATCACCCGCGAGGAATTGGAACAATTACTCCGGGGCTACGGCTGGACGCCCTTCTTCGTGGAGGGCCACGAGCCGGCGCTGATGCATGAAGCGATGGCCGCAACGCTCGACACGGTGGTGGAGCTGATCAAACAACTCCAGCAAGACGCGCGTGTCCGCGGCAATCTGACGCGTCCACGCTGGCCCATGATCGTCCTGAATTCACCCAAGGGTTGGACGGGACCGAAAGTGGTGGATGGCCTGCCGAACGAGGGCACCTTCCGTTCGCATCAGGTGCCGCTCGCGGTGTCTCCCACCACGCCTCCCGAACATCTCCAGCAGCTTGAAAGCTGGTTGAGAAGCTATCGACCAGAAGAACTCTTTGACGAGCAGGGTCGCCTAAAACCGGAATTGGCGGAACTCGCGCCCGCGGGCCAGCGACGCATGGGCGCGAACCCGCATGCCAACGGCGGCATTCTGCTCCGCGATCTGCGGATGCCGGATTTCCGTGATTACGCGGTCAACGTGCCTGCGCCGGGCGCTCCCGGCATCGGAGATACACATGTGCTTGGGCGCTTCCTGCGCGACGTGGCAAAGCTGAATGTGGAGCAGCGGAATTTCCGTATCTTTGGCCCTGACGAGACGCTCTCCAACGGCTTGGAAGCCGTCTTTGAAGTGACGAACCGCCAATGGGATGCCGCGACCGTTCTGAATGACGAATTTCTCGCACCCAGCGGACAGGTGATGGAAGTGCTCAGCGAACATCAATGCGAAGGTTGGCTAGAGGGCTACCTGCTTACCGGGCGACACGGACTATTCAATTGCTACGAGGCGTTCATCCATATCGTCGATTCGATGTTCA
>PLTX01000073.1:910-28115 GCA_003164675.1 Verrucomicrobiota bacterium
CAGGATCACAACGGCTTCACGCACCAGGACCCCGGTTTTATCGACCACGTCATCAACAAAAAAGCCGAGATCGTGCGCGTGTACCTGCCTCCCGACGCGAACTGCCTGCTCTCGGTGATGGATCACTGCCTGCGCAGCCGGCATTATGTCAACGTCGTCGTCGCGGGCAAACACCCGGCTCCGCAATGGCTGACAATGGATGCCGCCGTCAAGCATTGCGCCGAAGGCATCGGCATCTGGCAATGGGCCAGCAACGACCAGGGCGTTGAGCCGGACGTGGTGATGGCCTGCTGTGGCGACGTGCCCACACTGGAGACGCTTGCCGCCGTCTCCATTATCCGCGAGCATCTGCCCGACCTGAGAATCCGGGTGGTCAACGTCGTCGACCTCATGAAGCTGGAGCCGCAAACCGAGCACCCGCACGGGTTGAGCGACGTGGCGTTCGACGAGCTCTTCACCAAAGACAAGCCGGTCATCTTCGCCTTCCNNCACCACGCCTTTCGACATGACGGTGTTGAATGATTTGGATCGCTTCCACCTTGTCATGGACACCATCGATCGCCTGCCGCAGACCGGCGAAAAGGGTATCTACCTGAAGCAGCAGCTTCAGGACAAGCTTGTCGAGCACAAGCAATACATCGACAAGTTTGGTGAGGACATGCCCGAAATCCGCAACTGGAAGTGGGGCTTGGCCAAAGTGGGCAAACCGGCGTAACTCGGACAGTCGTTAATGCCTCGCCACGGAAAACCAGACGCGCTCCGTCAGCCGCACACGAAATTGTTGTCCAGACGGCAGCGGGTCAAACCGACGCGGCACACCGAGCGCGCAATCATCAGTTCATAGGCAACGCCGCGGCGGGTGCGATTTTCAGTTCCGTCGCGACAAATGAAAGCGGCGCACTCGATTGAATGCGCCGCCCTCAGTTTTCGACTCTTCAGTCTTCAGACCAACGGGGTTAATGGTTTGTGGGCTCGACCACTGGAACCCCTGTTCCTCTAACCCGCCCGCCGAATCCAACAGACTGAGAAACTACATGTGAGACAGCGCAGTTGGAATATTTGTTCAAAGTTTTTTACCGCCGCCTTCTGATCGCCCCCACTGCTGGAGAAACACGCGAGCCGGGGCGGGTGTCGAGCAGCCCTCCCGCGGCCCTATTTGTCGGCAAGGACTTCCGCCGCCGGGATTCGTTTGACCTCCACGCTGTCGAAGTAGATGTGCCTCTCGTTGACGGAAGACGCGCCGGGGTTGACGCTCCAATCGGGTTTGTACATGCCCATTTTGAAATACGGGCCTCTCCAGTCGCGATACGCCGTTGGCACCTGCTTCGTGTACAGGCTGCGTCCATCACGCAGGATCTGGAGGCGTCCCCGGGCATCCCACGCCCAAAGCACGCGAAACTCCCAGCGAACCCATTGGCCGGTCTCGGCCTGTCCGAGATCAACTTCCTCACCAGTGTCTCGCGCCTCCTTTTCCCAGAAGAATCGGTTGACCTTGGCGGAGGACCAGCGATGCGAAAGGAGCCACCGTCCGTCACGGATCATGAGCTTGAGGGACGGATTTCTCCAGGATTCGCCCAAGAGGAAGTCCGGCATGTCATGCCACTGGACAATGTTGTCTCCCGATGCGTCGGGTGGGTAGTCATTCAGCAAACGGGTTTCGAAAGCATAGCGATAGGCTTCTCCCAGTCCAACACATCCCAATCCCATCTCGACGCGTTTCGCGCCGTGGACGAGAGGATCGTTCCGGTTGAGGAAGAAGACGGCCACGTGGTTGCCGGGGCGCCAGGGATCCGGCAGAATCCTGGCCGCGTCCTTGCGCGGCATTTCCCAACTCCAAACCGGACTGAACCCCTTCTCAAAATTGTCCTGGATCTCGACAGGGCCCGGCCGGTAAAACGCCGCGAAGTAAACGCCGGCCGCAGCCGCCAGAAGGATTGCGCACCCTGCAATTGCCCGTCTCATTGGCGCGACAGCAAAGTCTCTCGCCTCGCCGTTACTCAGGCATTGGTTCTCAATTCTTTCCCTGCTGGCGCAGGGCGTCGCGCTTACACGAACCGCATCGAATGGTTACCCCAAGCCTCGATTCCGAAAAGGCGAATCGCTTGCAAGAACCGGCCCCCCGCTCTTCGCCGCGCAGCCCGCGCCGGTTCTCGCCGCCCGATCCCCGCCACGAGGACGATTATCGTCCGCCGCCGGGCGCGGGACCGCCACGGGGTCGTTCTTCACGGGGCTTGGCTTCGTTGACTTTCAGCGCCCGGCCATCCAGTTCCTTGCCATTGCAATCCGCCATCGCTTTGGCGGCCTCGGCTTCCGAGCCCATCTCGACAAAGGCAAATCCTTTGGACTTGCTGGTGGCCTTGTCCATGATGAGGGTACAACTGACGACATTGCCCGACCCCTTGAACAGGTCTTGAATCTGAGCTTGCGTTGTGGTGGGTGACAGGTTGCCCACGTATAGTTTCGTTCCCATGATCTCTTTCTGCTGCGGTAGAAGGTCCCAGTGGAAGTTCCCGATGGTTCGAGTTTCGGATTGTCACCGAGCGAACGAGGCCGACTGACAATCTACCAATCTCACTGTGACTGGCTTCTATCTGCCAGCAGATTGACAATATCCCGGGCAACCGTAATGGCAATGATAAAAGTGGACAATCTCCGCCGCCGTTCGAACGGATGCGGCAGTTGGAAGGATTGCATTCGCACCACGAGGTTGTTACGGTGTCCGGGCAGGGCGAGTTGTACTCAAACATTCAACAATCCCGGAGAACCATGTCAGACCTCAGCCGAGTTGTTCACCAGTTGCAGACCCGTCGTAAACGCGTCGAAATGAAACTCGAAAAGCTCGATTTTGCCATCAACGCACTGACGTCCCTTGAAGGAGAATCCGTAGCCGCAACGGCAGGAATCAGGCGCAAACCCCACTTTTCGGCAGCCGCCCGCGCCAGAATCGCAGCCGCACAGCGGGCGCGGTGGAAAAAAATCAAGGCAGCGCAGAAGAAGTTGTAAGCTGGCCAGTACGGTTCAAATCCCGACGCCAGGGCTTGGAACAGTTGCGGTGGCCGGTTAGTATGTATTGCTGGAGGAGATGACGCCATGCCAACCCGCCTGTGCGACCGCTGCGGCCAGTTGATCGAGGAAGGCGCGTTGCGGTACATTGCCAAAATCCAGGTCTATGCCGCCTACGACCCGTTGAACGTCGACTTCGAGGATATGACCCGCGACCACAGGAATGAGATCAAGGAAATCCTGAAGCGGTGCGAGGACCTCAGCGAGGAGGAGTTGATGCAGGATGTATATGTCGATTTCCAGTTCGACCTGTGCCGCCCCTGCCAGCGCTTCTACATCAAGGATCCGCTACCTGCTGCGGACGGCGCGGGGGGCGCCGGTTGAATGCGGCGCCCACGAACGGCAGTCGAGTCACTAAAAGGTTTCCCCGTTCCAGCCCCACATGCCCGGCTGGATGTCGGCGAAGTTGATGTAGACTCTGTCTCTACGGATTCCAGTTTGCGATTCCACCAGCCCGCAGAGGAGTTCTGACAACTTGCCGGTCTTCGCTTCCGGCATTCCGATGCCGCGCAATTCAAGGAAGGCACTGGGTTCGTCCGTTCCCGCGAACAACATCGAGACCGGGGTTTCCGCCGACACCATCACATACTGCTCGGGCTTGCCAAGTTCCGTGGCAACCATCCTGGAGGCGGCCTTCAACAGGTTGTGCTTCCGTTCGGCATCGATGGACTTGCTGGTTGTGATCTTCAAGTATGGCATAATCGCTCCTGTTCTTTGTCCCATTTGCTGCGCCGTTCATGTGGCAGAGCCGGTACTTGCCGGATCCTGTCCGTAATACAGTTTCAGCTCTTCGTAAAGCTCCGGATGTCGTTCCTTGATTTGCTGTGGCTGCTCAAAGAAGTACTCGGTCACCACGGCAAAGAATTCAGCGGGATTCGTCGCCCCGTACTTGTCGAGCAGAGTCGGGCGATCGGCGTCAGCGGCCGCTGACAATGCCTGGTATTCCCGACTGAGAATCCGGGCCCAGGCTCCATACATGGATGACTTCGGCAGCAACGGCGCGCCATCCGCAACGCCTTTTTCCTGATCGAGTTGATGAGCGAACTCATGAAGGGCGACGTTTCTACCGCCGCCGGGGTCTGTGGGGCGATGGAGAACGTGATTCCACGAGATGACAACCGCACCCGTTTGCCAGGATTCGCCCGCTCGCATTTCATGACCTTCCACAACAATGTTCCCCACCACTCGCCGCACCGCTGGTACCGGATACGCATCGGGATAGACCAAAATCGATTGCAGGCGGGGATAGTAATCGTGCCGGAGATGCAGCAAGAGAATGCAAGCGTAGGCGGCAATCGTGACCTTGATTTCATCGGTCATCTCCAGTCCGCCGCAGCCCTCGAAGTTCTTCTCGGCAATGAAGACCTGGACGCCGCCCTGTAACTCCTGTTGCTCCGCGGGAGAGAGTCTTGCGTAATAGGGGACATTGCGCTGGAGGATCTCCAGCCATGACCGGGGGAAAGGCCAGGAGCGGAGGCGATTGCGGCGTCTGGTTTTGAATCCGAACATGTGGCTGACCTCTTTGACTTTGTCCGCGGATCGCGAGTGTCAATCCTGCGTGGTCCGCGGTTGCGTGTTGCGCTGTAACCAGAAAGGTCTATCATTTTCTGACATGAAACAGTCTCTCGGCGCGGTGACCTTAGTATACCCCACACCCGTATTCCTCGTCGGCACTTACGATAAGGCCGGAAAACCCAACATCATGACGGCTTCCTGGGGTGGTATCTGTTGTTCGAAGCCTCCTTGTGTTGCCGTGTCCCTGCGGAAGGCGACGCACTCGTTTGCCAGTATCGTCGAGCGCAAGGCCTTCACCATCAGTATTCCATCCGAGAACCAGGCCCGGCAAGCCGACCACTGCGGATTGGTTTCTGGGCGCGCGACCGACAAGTTCGCCGAAACAGGGCTGACGCCTGTGCGAAGCGATTTGGTCGATGCGCCGTATGTCAAAGAATGTTCCCTGGTGGTGGAGTGCAAACTGGTCCAGGCCTTTGAGCTGGGATTGCACACGCAGTTTGTCGGCGAAGTGCTGGATGTCAAAGCCGACAAGGAGGTGATGAAGGAGGACGGCCTGGTGGACGTGCTCAAGGTTAAGCCGTTGATCTTCACACCTGACACCCACGAGTATTACGGAGTCGGCCGATTCATCGGCAGGGCGTTCTCCATGGGTGAGAACCTCTGAAGCTGTGCCATGACCGGAACCGCATCTTGCTGGACAAAATCGTCAGCAGCCGTGGTGAACAATTGGATTCACCTGGGGTAGCCGACGGTTTGCGCCAGGATAATCCTTTGCTCGGGACGCAACTTCATTGACTGTGGCAGCAACGTCCTGTCAACCGAGCCTCGAACCACTACGGCCAGCCCCTGGGAAGCACAATACAGATAGACGTTTTGGGCAATGAATCCCACGTCGGCGCCGCTGTATAGCTGTTTGTCGGCCTCGGTGGCGCTCTTCATCCTGGCCCAATCGGCCACATAGACAAGATTCAGCGGCGCGTCCTTGACGAAGTCCTGTTTGCCGGTCGCTTCCCGCAGGTCTTTGCCGACCACCGGCACCAAGGTGTGCGTCTTGGGCTCGTACAGATAGAGCGCCTCCGGCAGGGCGACGTAGATATCGACCTCCTGGCAGTTCATCGCGGAGGGCGCCGTTCGTTTGCCGGAGTCCGGTCGATTAATGCCATCCGCCGCCCAGAGAAGGTTGGAGAGTTCCTGCCGCGGCAGGGGCCTGGAATCAAAGCTCCTGGACGTCTGGCGCAGTTTTAGCGCCTGCATCAGCGGCTTGCCGATTTCGGTCTGCGGCGGCGGCAACTGAATCGGCTTGAGGTCGTCCCCACAAACGAATGCCGCGCAGAATATGCATCTGACAACAAGCGCGAATAGCAAAACTTTCGGTGATTTGTTCATTACTGACCCTCCTGTCTTGAACGATTCGATAATACAAACATCAGTTCTCGGGCACATAAGGGTTCGCCCCCCAGGCTCACATTTACCGGTTGCCGCATGTTACGCCCACTGGCAGCGTCTCGGCGAGCGCATTCGTCGCCGGGCATCGGCGCGGCGAAACGGTCGGACACCATCTTCAGGTCAGGGGTTGCGCGTTGATCCGAGTGACGCCGCATTGACTGTGGCGGGACCGATCTCGAGGATGCGCCACTCGGCCCAGTCGAGCGGGTCTTCGCTGAGGTAGGTATGGACGCAGGTGAGCACGCGTTGTGGATCGCCCATCGTCTTCAACGGAATGCGCAGGTTCAATTCCCGCTCGTGACGATGGAATCGCACGGCGTCCTGCCGCAGTTTGCGCGTCTGATCGAGGACTTCGTGTCTCAGCTCGCCGATGTTGATGCGCAGTTTGGGCATTTGCTCGAAGGGCCAGTTGTCGCGATAGCCGAAGGCAAAGATGGAAGCCGAGACGGCGCCCGCCAGGGGCCTTGACAACCGCACGCTGACAACCAGGTCGTCCGCCTCCCGCCAGGTGCGGACCTGTTCGATGCCCACGAAGCTGGCTCGCTCTTCCTCGGTCAACTGCTGCTGCTGGAGTTGCAGGGAGCGTTGGAGGCGGCCCGCGGGAAGCTGGTTTTCCGCGGGAACGGTGGGCACGACGACGGGCGGGAAATCGCCAAACAACTCGTTGGCCCGCACAAAGGACAGCAAGTAGTGACCGCTCGACGCCACCTCGCTGCGGTGGACCCGCAAGGCTGATTCCTTGACCTGAATCTGCCGTTCGGACAACGGCACGATGCCCCAATGGATCAGGTTGCACAGCGACGCGGGAGGCAGCATGGGCCGGGTCGTCTGCAAACCTCGCGGCATGGGCCAGTGCGCGAAATGTACGAGGTACGGATAAACTTCCGGGTGCATCTCGCTGCCGAGATCCCACAGGGCGACTCGGGTGAACAGATACAGTGCCTGGTGGTCGACGTTGTGGTCGGAGGGATGCGAGACGAATACCTTGGTTGGTTTGAATTCGCGCAGGTTCGTCTCGAGGTCGCGCAGGATTTCCTCCCCCTTGTAGAGCGCGCCGGGACGACACGCGTCGGCATAGGGCACATGGGTGACCTTGGTCAGCATGCTCTCGAGGGGAGGCCGGTTGGCCCAGTGCCGGTACCAGATGGTCAGCGTGCCGAAATCGGGATAGCCGAGAAAGGCCAGTTGATTCGAGTCCACGCCGAGGATTTTGGCGGCGGCTACGGCTTCGTGGTGACGCACTTCGCCCATCAGCCGGACGGCTTCCGGCATGACCACGAAATGCTTGCGATACAGGAGGAACGACCATTCGTTGTTATCGCCATAGGTGAGCCAGACGATCCGCACGGGCAGTTTCATGGCGACCGCCTGCTGGATGACGCCGCCGCAGCCGACCGTCTCGTCGTCCGGGTGCGGCGCGAGAATAAGGATGCGATCGTCCGGGGTGAGCGTTGGACTGGATGGCAATGACGACGCGACTGACGACTGGTCTTGGGTCATTGCGCCAGCCCCACCCGTCGCGCAGCACAGCGCAACGAGAACTATTCGCAAGACCTTGGAACGGAATGGCAAGCATGGGTGATTCAAATGATGCCGGCTTCCAGAACGACAGGGGAGGCTCCTTTTCACCCCCCCCTTTTGTCGCACGGCGGATGATGTGTCAACACCATTCCGATTCTCAGGGGCAGAAGTCAGGAGCCAGAATTCAGGAGACAGGAGCCGGGAATTTGCTCGCCACCCTTCGACTTTGCTCCCTTCGACAAGCTCAGGGTAAACAGGGCAAGAGGCAGATTCACACGAATGGCACGAATAGGGCGCGACAGGGAAGGGCGAAAAGACGGAGTTCTAGCCGAATTGGCGTGGCAGCGCGTGCGCCATCGCCGGCGGACTGGAGCATGAGTCCCGGCGAGCAGTTCGCCGGGGTGGGCCGTTGAGTGACAAGAACCGCGTGAGAACTCTTGCACCGTGACCATGGGTTGGTCACGTCACGAGTTCAAGATCGTTGATATGTCGCGCCGCCTCGCTCGTCTCACGCTGTAGTTCGCGCCCGGGTAGTCGCGGCAGGTAAATCCGGAACGACGAGCCCTTGCCGAGTTCGCTGTGAACGACGATGTGGCCACCGCTCTGATGGATGGTTCCGTAACACGTGGATAGACCCAGACCCGTACCCTTGCCCGGTTCCTTGGTGGTAAAGAACGGTTCGAACAGGTGTTGCCGCGTTTCTTCCGTCATACCCGTTCCGGAGTCGGTGACCGTAAGTAGTATGTAATCGCCATGCGGGAGCCCGTCATGGTGGGTGGCATTCTCTGGAGTGATGGCCAGATTGGCCGTCCCGACGGTCACGGTGCCACCGTTGGGCATGGCGTCGCGGGCATTGATAACAAGGTTTATGATGACCTGTTCGATACTGTTAGCATCTACTTCGCACAATCCAACATCGGGCTCCGGAAGCACAACAAATTGAATACTGCTGCCCAGCATCGGTTCCAGCATCGGCTTCATCGCGCTGACAGTCGTACTGAGATTTAGCGGTTGCGGATTCAACTCCTGCTTGCGACTGAAGGCCAGAAGCTGAACGAGGAGAGTTCGCGCCTGGTCGGCGGCATGTTGAATCTTCTCGATTTTCGCACGTTGCGCCGCGTTGAAATCTTTCTCCCTCATGAGCAATTCGGAATGACCCAGGATGACAGCGAGAACATTTTTGAAATCGTGAGCGGTGCCCGCAGCCAGGCGGCCAATGGCTTCCATTTTTTGCGACTGCCGCAGCTGTTCCTCCCTTTGTTGCAATGCCAGTTGGGCGCGACGTTGCTGCCCGCGCATTTCCGCTTCGCGCAGTTCTCGTTGGACAACCGGAACGAGGCGGGCCAGGTTGCGTTTCATGATGTAATCATGCGCCCCTTGTTTCATGGCCAAGACCGCAGTCTCCTCGCCAACGATTGCCGATACCAAAATAAATGGAATATCGCGCCCCGTCTCCTTGAAGATCTGAAGCGCCATCAGCCCGTCGAAATCCGGCATATGGAAGTCGCTGATGACGATTTGCCATTCCTCACTCTGAAGCAAGGTTCGCAGACTGGCGGCGTCGTCCACGCGCTTATGGTGCGGTTCAAAGCCGCCTTTTTTAAGTTCGCGCAACAAAAAGAATACGTCTTCCTCCGAATCATCAACAAATAAGACTCGCAGCGGTTCGCTCATTCAATTATCGCTCCTTGCGGCCGGTTTGGCGAAGGTAACCAGTCCAATTTTAACGATGGTTCGCAAGAATTCATCGAAGTCGAGGGGCTTGCGCATGAAACTGTTGGCACCCAGCGTGTAGCCTGTGGCCGCATCAATCTCGCGATCCGAGGTTAAGATAATGACGGGCAAAGTTGCGGTGCGCGGATGAGCTCGCAACCTTCTCAGTACTTCCAAGCCGTGAACCTTCGGCAAATCCAAATCGAGCAACACCAGCGCGGGCAACTCCTGTAATTGCTGCCCCGCAGTCGGAGTTCCGGTCAAATACTGCAGTGCTTCGGCGCCATCGGAAGCGACTGTAATTGTTATATCTCGCGCCTTCTTCTTAAAAATACGTTTGAGCAATATCGCCGCCTGTGGATCATCTTCTACGAGCAAGAACGTGGGTTTGTTCACGTCGTACCATCCTTGTTCGCGGCCGCGAGTGTGAAACAGAACGTTGCGCCATGATCAATGGCGGCCGAGGCCCAAATTTTGCCACCGTGCCGCGCGATGACGCGTTGGACCGTCGCCAGACCGATGCCTGTTCCCTGAAAGTCACTGGTTTTATGCAGACGCTTGAACGGCGAGAATAGTTTTTGGGCGTGCTCCATATCGAAGCCTGCGCCGTCGTCACGAACGTAGAAGACCTGGTCCCCGTTCGACTGCAGCAACGAACCCACCTCGATGCGCGCCCGAGGTTTTTTCGAAGTAAACTTCCATGCGTTGTTCAGGAGATTCTCCAGCACGACCCGCAGGAGTTGCGCATCGGCGTTTGCCGTGAGATCATTGGCGATGACAAAATCTACCGCGCGGTCGGGCGCCTTGGCCTTGAGTTCGTCGGCAATCTGACGGGCTAACACGCTTAGATCGACTTTTTGGCGGAACATTTCGGTGCGCATCATTTTGGAGAGCGCCAGCAACGCATTGATGATCTCCTCCATTTGCTGGCAACTGCTGCGCACATGTTTGAGATGTTCCTGGCCCTCCGCGTCCAAGCGGTCCGCGTAGTCCTCGAGCAAGACCTGGCTAAAGCCATCGATGCTGTGCAGCGGCGAACGCAAATCGTGGGAGACAGAATAGCTGAATGCTTCCAGTTCTTTGTTGGCGGCTTCCAGTTCGGCGGCGCGTTGTTCGAGTTGCTCATTCAAACGAGTAACTTTTTGTTCGGTCTGTTTGCGCTGGCTGATGTCACGAAGGGCGCTGGTTACCAGAATTCCCTGCTCTGTTTCCAGCGGTTTCATGCAAATATCGATCGGAAACTCGCGTCCGTCTTTGTGAATGGCACTCAGTTCCAGACTCGTCGTCGTCATTGGATCGCCGCGGTTCGCAAAGTAAACGGCATACTGTTGCAAGCAGACTTTACGATAACGCTCGGGCACAAGAATGGCCACTGTCTGACCCGCCAGTTCCTGCGGTGTATAACCGAGCAGTCGTTCTGTATACGAATTGCTGACGACGATTTTACCTTCCTTGTTGACGATGACGATGGCATCAGGAGACGACTCGAGGAAGCCATTCAGTTTTTCTTCCATCTGGCCGTTCTCGATCAGCAGCCAATACACGCTGATGCTGCACAGCAACAGGACGGCGCATGCCAGCGCTCCGCCTTCCAGCAACGCCACCCTGGCAGTGTGAGCATGTTGAAGCGCGACGTTTGATTGCCCGGCAAGGCGCGCTCGCGCAGACTGCTCCATCGCCTGAAGGGCAGCGGAGGTATTTTGCATCGTCCCATAACCCCGATCGGCCAACGCTCGTTGTCCCACGGCGCGAAAGACATTCTTGTTCCCCAAATCGACCATTTCTTTGAGCACGGCCAGATTGGCGGTGATAAGGGCTTCGAGACTCCCGAACTGTTTCAATGCCGCCGAATCGTCTTGCAAGACCCCGTGGAGTTCGTCGAGTTGAGGCTGGATCATCTTTGTGGCGCCATAATATTGATCCAGATGCGATTGCTGGCCCGAAATGGCAAATCCCCGCGCGCCGCTTTCCGCCGCGTGCAAACTACTCGCCAACGATTGCAGCGTAACGAGCACCTGCTGCGTTCGACCAACTGCAGCATGGGCTTCTTGTTCGTGAATGAAATTGTCGAATGCAGTGCGGCCTATGGTGATCAGTCCGTACAACGATCCGACGAAAACCAATGCGGTAAGTAATAGCCGCTGCCAACACGTTCGTGTTCTTCGCTTTTGGCGTGGGGTCACCGTTTGCGTTTCGGTGACGGGAGTGCTCGGGCCTGTCGTTCCGTTGTTTGTGGCCGCTGGCAGCAACGAATCTTCTGGTCTTGGCGCGGCCAAGACCTTCGGTTCGGCATCCTCGATAAACACGTCCCTATTGAGAACTTCTTCGGTCTGATTCAAGACACATCCCGCCTTTGGAAGGCTGAGAAGAGCGTACTCCATGCCAGAATCGCATATCTGAAAAAACGGTCTGCTAAACCGAAAACGCAGGTTGTATTGGATGTTTTACGCAGGTGACGCAGTGAAATCGACTTGAGGTTCCCTACAATTCAGCGTGGATTGTCGCGCCGGATTGGAAGCCCTTCGCTGCTCAGGACAAGCCCTTCGACCCCGATCTCGAAATCGGGGTAAACTTCGCTCCCTTCGACAAGCTCAGGGTAAACAGGGCAAGAGGCGGATTCACACGAATGAGCCTTCGCCACGAATGCGGCGCGACAGGGAAGGGCGAAAAGACGGAGTTCCAGGTTCCGTCCGGATTGGCGTGACGTTCGCGTGCGTCCCAGTGGTCAATCGCGGGCTTGCGCCGACCGAGGCGATCAGCTTTCTGGAATGGCTTCTGAAGAACCGGGAGGAACTGCGCTCCGTTAAAGAATCACTGCTGCGCTCCAACACCCGGAATGTATTTGTCGCCGACAGCGACGGCGAGGAGGTTGCGGAGTTTAAGGCAATTCAAGCTGTCTGCCAGAAGATCGAACGTCGGCGCACAGAACTGGAAAAGACCAGCGGCTTTGAAAAGCTTTACCACAAGGTCGTTGCACATTACTTCGGTGGCATGCGGCGACACCTCCGGGCGCTTCACCCGAAACTCAAACCGAAAGCCTCGCTGGCATATGTACTTGGCGATCAACTGTCGTTTCTTATGGTGCCGATCGCAACGGCTGCGTTGCTTGGTGAAGTTGCCGAGGCAGAGGGCTTCAAGGTCGTGGGACGCGAGCTTTGGCGGGAACGTATCGGCACAAAAATCAGGAACTCGGAAACCAACCAAAGGACCGTGAGAGTCCGCGAGGAAATTCTTATTTTGGAGAAGAACTGAGGCCATGCCTGCGAAAAGATCCCCGAAAAAAGGCGTAATGTATAGAAACACAATTGTCGATGTGTTCAAGCGATACTATCGGACCAGACCTATCGGCGCACAAATGGTGGAGCGGGTCGAAAGCGGTCAACGACAAGAGCTGGTTGTGTTGTTCGAGTTCGAGTGCCGGGACACGGGGGATGACATTGTGATTCGCAAGAGGGCTGAGAGACACTTTCTGCTGTTGCCATACACAAGGATTACCAGCGAAGATTTCGAGGCAGCGAAGCGCCGAGACGACGAGTGAGGATCCTCGCGCCGGATTGGGAGCCCTTCGCTGCTCAGGACAAGCCCCTCATCGAATTCGGGACAAGCCCCTCGCCGCTCAGGACAAGCCCCTCGTGGCTTGGGGCGGTTGGATGGCTGGAATCGTTGAACGATTTTTCGTTTGACCATGGTATCTGGGTGTGATATCGGTTGTGCGATATGGTAGTTGTTCTTTGAAATGGGAGAGGCTGTGGGATGCGGCTCGCCGGGAGGTTCGCCCTCCAAGACGACGCTGCGCGCAGGCCCTTCGACGTTGCTCAGGGTAAACCCTTCGACGCTGCTCGGTTCGGCTTCGCTCACCGCAGGCAGGCGACGCTACAGGCCAACGGTCGTGCAGAAGCCCGACCCTCCGAGCGGAAACGACGGCAGCCGAGGCCGCGACAGGGGAAGGTGCCCGCCAAATGTTAAATCGGGTAAAACAAAGCCAATTTTTCCGGGTGCTGGCAGTTGTGGATAGGCTTGAGGGACAAGTGGTTAGATGTCAAGGTGTGCCATTTTGTCGCTTGGCTTTGTTTTGTCGGAAATGGCTTTGTTTTGGGGGGTCTGGCAGGGATTGCTGGCCGATTTGAGCCAAAAATCCGCGTCAGGATGGGTTGCCCGCCGCGGGCGGACGAGTCTCGTAGCCGAGCTTCTGGAAGTGCTGGAGTTTGTAGAGGAGGGCGCGGCGGCTGATGCCGAGGGCTTTGGCGGTTTCGGTGCGGTTGAAGTTGTGTTTCCGAAGCGCTTGGAGAATGGCTTCGCGCTCGACTTCTTCGAGTTGCCCGACGTTGGCGGATGCGGCGGCGCCCGGTCGGCCGGCGGCTTCGCGGACGCGCGCGGGAAGATGTTCGGGCAGGATGAGTTCGCTGTGGGAAAGCAGGACGGCCCGCTCCATGGCGTTGCGGAGTTCGCGGACGTTGCCCGGCCAGGAATAGCCCTCGAGACAAGCGGTGACCGTCTCCGAAAATCGCGCGCGACCTTTGGCGAATTCCGCAATAAACATCGCGGCGAGTGGCAGGATATCCTCGCGGCGTTCGCGCAGGGGCGGAACGTTGAGCTCGACCACGTTGAGCCGATAGAACAGGTCTTCGCGGAACCGGTTGTTTTTGACCTCCTCATCGAGATTGTGATTGCTGGCGGCGAGGATTCGCGCGTTGGTCCGAATCTCGCGGTTGGAACCAACGCGCTGAAACCGTCCGTCCTGGGTCACGCGAAGGAGTTTCGCTTGAAGCTGCTGGGTCATCTCGGCGATTTCGTCGAGAAAGATCGTGCCGTCGTTCGCTTCCTCGAAACGGCCAATCCGCTGGGCGTGCGCGCCGGTGAATGATCCGCGTTCGTGGCCGAACAGCTCGCTTTCGAGGAGGGATTCGGGGATCGCGGCGCAATTGACCTTTACGAGCGGCCCGGCCGATCGGGTGCTCCACGCATGAATGACATCGGCCAGCACTTCCTTGCCGACACCGCTTTCGCCGGTAATCAGCACGCGCGTGTCGGAAGGCGCGACCAGCGAAACGTCGCGAAAGACGGCCTGCATCAGCGGGCTTTTGGCAACGACGTACGCGGGCAATTGCCGGTCTTCATCGTAGCGGAGCGGAGTGGACTTCGATATTCCGGTGGCCTGCTGCACCGACGCGAGCAATTCATCCAGATCGATGGGTTTGGCGAGATAGTTCACCGCGCCGTCGCGCATGGCGCCGACGGCTTCGCGAATGTCGGCATAGGCGGTGACGAGCAGGACCGGCAAGGTGGCGTTGATCTGGCGCGCCCGACGCAGTGTTTCCAGACCGGTGAGGCCCGGCATGCGCACGTCGGACACCATCATGGCGATGTTGCCGTCGCGCAACGTTTCCAGGGCGCGCTCGCCGGATTCCACAACCGTGGTTTCAAATCCCTGGCTCCGCAAGAATGTATCGAGCAGGCTGCGCTGGCCCGCGTCGTCGTCCACAATCAGGATCCGCACGGTTGGTTTGGTGCCCGATGCCGGTGTTTTCAATTCTTTCCCGCGAGTTTCAAGTGTGCCACACGGAAGATAGCACCTTTGGGCTCATTGGGAAGGCATTCAATTTCCCACCCATGGGCGTGCACGATCTGTTGAACGACCGTCAGTCCCAGCCCGGTTCCCTTTGGCTGGGTGGTAAAGTAGGGTTTGAAAACTTCCTTGCGGCGCTCGGCCGGCACGCCCGGGCCGTTGTCGCGAATTTCCAACACGGCTTCCGAGGCGCTCTGACGACCCATGACGATTTGGATGACGCCGCCGTCATCGACCGCCTGGATGGCGTTGAAGAGCAGATTGAACAGCGCCTGGCGCAGCAATTGTTCGTCCGCCTCAATCGAAAACGGCTCGCCCTTGATTTCGACCTGAACCCGTTTCTCCTCGATATCGTATCCCAACGCGCGGACCACTTCACTCACCGCCGACGAAAGCGCCAGTACGGAGCGCCGCACCTCGCGGGGCCGGGAGTAATTGATGAATTCATTGAGTTGCACCGTGACCTTGTCGGTTTCGTCCACGATGGCGCGCGATTTCTCGCGGATTTCCGGCGGCGCGTCGGCCTGTTTGGAAATCATCTGCGCCAGTCCGCGGATGATGTTGAGCGGATTGCGCGTTTCATGAGCGAGGCCGGCCGCCGCGAGATTCATTTCCTTGAGATGGGTGGTCAATTCACTGGCGCGCACCAGCCGGAGCTGGAGATCGGAAGACCTGGTGAGATTGCGCCAGGCCAGTCCCGAGCCGACAACCGAGACGGTGGCCAGCAACCCAATGATGCATCGCAGCCAGAAATCCTGACGGCTCGCGGCCAGCACGGGTTGGGTGGACATGACAATGACAAAGCTGCGCACACCTTGCTTTTGAAGCATCGCATTGTAGACTTCCTCGCTCATCCAGGGAGGGCGACCAGACCGTGGTCGGCCCGAATCGCCGCGGAACCACGGCCGATTCGTGGAAGAAATCGATGGTGGCGGTTCCGCAGCTGCGTTCGTCGCGATGGCGGCACGATTTGACTCCTCTTCCGGCGGCGGAGGCCCCGGCGGCGGCTCCGGCGGCGGATTGCTGGCGAACCGGTTGGTATCGGACGGCCGGAAAAATTCTTCCCGTGTCAAAACAATCGGCGGCCGGCTACTCTCAATGTCCCGGGTCACGTTGGTGCCCAGGTCCACGAGGTTCATCAACGTGACCGTTTGTTCGTCCCAGCGCTCGGCGGGTCCCTCGACACCTTTTGTTTGGAAATCGGCGAGTATGCCAGCCGAGGCCACGACGTTTCCGGCGGCACTAAGGAGGGCGATTCCGTTTAGTTCACCGGGCCTGACCAGATCGTGCAGTGCGGATTCCAACCGTTCCTTGGAAAGGACCCCGAAACGACGCTGCGACCGAAGCACGACGCCGAGCGTGGTGGAAATGTCCTGGGCCCGGTAGATCAATTGCGCCCGCGCGGCGCGGCGCACGCGGAAATGCTCAGCCGTCTGCCATGCCAACACCAAGACCCACGCGGCCAGCAGTAATCCATAGATCCACGTGCTACGGCGGCTTATGTCCATGCGTGGCGTTCCTCCACGTTACCTGGTTACTGAACCGTAGCGGAAGACTTTGGGCTTCCGCCCTTCGATTGCTTTGTCGGCATCTTGTCGAGGAATCTATCCAATTCCTGCTCGGAATACGACTTGGGAATCAACGTGCGCGCCTTTTCCGTGTTGGAGAACGCAGCCAATTGCGTCGGCGCCTGGATCACGTACGGCGTCAGAAAGATCAAGAGTTCCTCACGGGAGTTGCTGGCGACCCTCCGCTTGAAGAAATTCCCGAGAAAGGGAATATCCCCCAGGATTGGAATTTTCTGCTCGGTGGAAGACTTGTCACGCTGCATCAGGCCGCCGATGACAACCGTTTGCCCGTTGGGCGTGATGGCCACGGTGTTGGCGGCGATTGTGTCGATGACCGGCGCATTCACACCCGAGGCGATGGGAACCGTGGTGGTCGAGTCGATGGCCGAAGTCTGTGGTGCGACGATCATCTCGACCATGCCATCGCTGGTGATATAGGGCGTTACGGTCAGGATAATCCCCACGTCGGTGTACGTTATGGAGTTGATGGGCGTCCCGGAAATCGTGTTGTAGCTGACACTGGTGATCAAGGGGACATACTGCCCGACAACGACGCTCGCCGGCTGGTTGTTCCGGGCCAGAATGGAAGGACGAGAAAGCACCTCGGCTTTTCCCGCCTGCGCAATCGCGCGCAACGTCGCCTGAAAATCGTTCCCCAAAACCTGATACATCCCGGCGCCGGCTCCCGCTGTGTACGGAGCGATGGCCGAAAAACTCGAGATTGGCATCCCAAAGATATTCGCGACGGATGCGTTGGACCCGGTGCCGGAACTGAGCCCGGACAGGCCGAACGAATTGGCCACGGCTCCGGTCATCGACGCGCCGACCCCCCTCATCCAGCCGCCTTCCACGCCGATGTCCGTTGCGTCGCTGTGTGTGACCTGCAAGAACACCACTTTAATAAGGACCTGGGGTTGCGGTCGATCCAGATTGGTGATGACGGTGGTGATATCCCGGGTCGTATCCTCATCGGCGATGATGATGATATTGTGTGTGTCCGGGTCGTAGGAAATCGTGGCGTTACCCACGGTGCCGTTGGCGTTGTATTGCAGGCTGCCACTGCTCGTGGTGGAACTGCGATTGGCGGTTGTACCGCCACCGAAACCACCAAAGCCGCCGCTCGACCCAGAAGAGCGTTGCTGCTGGGCGCGGATTTCACCCGTCCCGGACAAACACAAGCCGAGAAGCAGGGCGAGGCAGCGGTTCGATTTTGAGAATCTGGTATTCATAGATCTTCTCCGGTTAAGCGCTCAAAATCGGGCGCTCGTCAAAATGATGTTCCTCCAAGACTGCTGCGCGAACTTCCCAGACTCGACGATCCGCTGCTGGTGGTCGAAGTTCCCGTGTTCTGTTGAATGCGTGTCTGCAACGGACTGGACGAACTGCTGCTGCGCGAGGTCTGGCTGCTCTGGAACATGTCTTGCAATACCTGCTCCACCTGCTGCGGATCGGCATTTTCCAGATGAACAACACTCACATGGGGCACCCTCGGTGAGTCCTGATCGAGTTGCTCAATCATACGCGCGATTTGATCCATCAAGTCCTTTGACGCGGTGACGGCCACGGAAGACGTGCGCGGATCGGCCACCGCAACGACCTGCTGCCGTTTCTTGATCCGTGCCGCCTGATTATTCGCGGTCGTGGAGGCCGTCGAATTGGCCGCCGCCGCCTGCCGGGCGAAGAAACCGCTCGGACCGCCGAAACCACCGGGGCCGCCTAAACCGCCGGGGCCGCCGAATCGTATCGGGCTCTGGCTGCTGCTCGAACTGCTTTGGTCCGAAAAAAGCCCGGTCAGCAGGGTTGCGATCTCGGTCGGGTCATGGTGTTTCAAATGAAATACGCGCAATTCCGTCACATCTTCGGCGCTCGAATCGATGGCTTTGATGATCTCGACCAGGTGACGAATGTTCGCCTGGGTATCAGTGATCGCGATGGAGTTGCCGGCTTCATTGGCAACGATGGTCGCATGCAAGGATACCATCGGCGACAGGTCCTTCACCAATTGCTCCGCTTCCACGAACCGGATGGGAATGATTTGCGTGACGATTTCGTCGTTTTTCGGAATCGCGGCCGGGTCATTGCCGGTTTTGACCGGGATATCGCCGTGGATCGCGTCCTCCTTGCTCACGATGGTCAGCGTCCGTCCGTTGCGAATAGCCGCATACCCATTCTTGTTCAGCATGGAGTTCAACAAGTCAACCGCCTCGTCTTTCGTCACAGGATGCGTGCTCCACACATCCACCTTGCCCCTTATGGGGGTATCCACTTCGATAATGAAGCCCGCTGCGTCGCTTAGATAGCTCAACACCAGATCGATTGGCGCGTTGTGAAAATTCAGGTACAACCCCTTCCCGACGTCCATGTTCTCAGGCGTGGATGCGGACGGAGACACGAGCTGCTCCCCGGCGGCGCGGGGTTCCGTCGTGGTGGATGAATTCCCTGTCGCGGACTCGGGTTGGACGGGTGCCGGGGATGTCGCCATGCCCTGGTCCGCCTCAGAGGCTTGTGTTTCCTCTTCTGGTTGCGGCGCGGCAGCCGAGGGTTCCGCCTGCGCGGGCACGTTGTTGCTCACGCTGTCGACCGGCTGTGGTTCGGGAGCCGGTGACGGCCCGGTTTGCGCGCGCGCTGTCAGCACAAACCCCCAAACAAAACCGGTTGCCAGAATTCGAAGAATAACGGTTCTCATTGTAACTCCTGTTCTCTCTGTTTCATCAGCCGTTTGAGCACATCGCCGCCCTCGCTGCCGGAATCGCTGGCGACCGGCTCGGCTGGCGCCGAACCCGCGTTCTCCGTCGTTACAACCGGCAATTCACTCGTGGCCGCCACCTGCCACGATCCTTTTTCTTCACGCCGCATTTGTGTCCCGACCTTCATCACCAACTGCTTGTCGCCATTCGCCAGTTTCACGGCGGTTGGCGTGATGTCGGTCACCTTGTAACCGGCAATCGTGCCGGCGTTTTGCACGACCTTCCGGTATTCGGAACTCGTGCCGTCAAAAAACGCGAATGTACCCTTGGCGTAGCTCATCGTGCCGACCAGGGCAAACGCATCCGCCGCCGGTTGCGTCCGATTCCCACGCCAACGCCGCGCGGTCCGGTTCGGGTTGAAAATATTCCTCTCGCTAATGACCTGAAAACTGGAGAAGTCCGCCTGGCTTGTGCGGTTCGTCTGCTGGGCGCGGGCGGTGAAGTCTCCGGCCATCACCAGCGCCGTGATCGCCAGGATCTTCCACGAGGGGAACTTCCTTCCCATGGTTGTCGGTTTCCGGTTCATTGGGTTTGCGGTGTCAAGATGAGGCCGCTGACTTCCAGTGCCAGGCTCAACTGCTGGCCGATGGTGTCGTGCGAACTCAACTCTGCCGATACCACCTTCAAAGCCATCGGTCCCTTTTCGACCGCGTACAAAAATTGCGCCAACGTCGCCATGTCGCCCGTGGCATCCACCCGACACTCCAGCGTCATATAGTCGTCCGCGTCGTGTTTCCATTGGGGCGTGATCGACGTAATGCTCACCCGGCTCTCCTGCGACCACGTATCAACCGCCTTGAGCATCTGCTGCTCGGCCAATGAGGTGTTGTTCGGTAGTGTGTTCGTTCGCATTTCCTCCCAGCGACGGCGAATAAACTGTTCCCGCTGCAGCAGCGACGCCCCCTGGGTGATCTCCTGACGGAGTTCGGCGATTTTCCTGGAGCGCGCCTGCCAGAGATGCGTCAACGGCGTGAACACAAACCAGTCGGAAATCAGGAGCCCAAGACCGGAAATGGCGAGGATCGCCAGGAATCGTTGGCGCTGGTTAATTCGCATTGCCTCCTCCTTTGCCCCACTGAAAATCGAACGTGAACTGCATCGGGGATTTGCCGCGGATCTGGTCCACTTTCAAGCCGGTCACCCCGCTCGCGGCGCGCAACTGGGTCAACGTCCTTAGTAGCACGGCGTTGTCCCGCGCCGTACCCGAACAGGTCACCGTATTGGCGTCGCGGATTTCCACGGTCTTGGCCGAGACGACCCCGTCCTCGGGAAACTCCATCGTCAGCTCCCGCAAGACGCTCAAGCTGGGGAATGACCGGTCAAACCATGGGCGATACTGCCGGATCTGTTGTTGCAAGCCGTCGAGTTCCTCCACTTTCTGCGACATCGCCCTCCAGCGCGAACGCAACCGGGTGAGTTGCCATTGTTGAATCAAAAACAGCCCCGCCACCAAAAGCGTCACCGCGCCCGCGGTGGCTCCCGCCATGCGAAGCCGGCTGGAAGAATAGCGCGTGGCCAGTTTCTGCCATGGCGCGATCTTGGGCGGCAGAAATTCAAATGGCGCTCCCTGGCGCGTCAGATAACGCGCTCCCAGACTGAACGCACGGGAACCCGTTGCCCCCGCGGGAAGCTCGACGCCAAATTCTCCTGGCGAATACGCTGCGACCAATTCCACGGCCAGTCCCATCGCGGCAAGGGGCGCCCCGATTTCGTCTGCCAGTTCGCCGGCGAGGTCGGCTGAGCCAAAGATGCGCACGCTACGTACGGTCTCGCGCAATTCCGACGGCAATTGCCCGAGGGTGATGCGCGCTTCGCGCGCCACAATGTCGGAATGGAGAAGTTTGCGGGTGCCTTCGATTTCCAGTGCGCCTTCCAACGCCCGCAGTGCGCTCACGCCTCCGCCGCAGGTGATCTGCAAATCAATGTTGTCCTCTCCAATGGCCAGCGCCAATACGCCGTCGGCAGACCCGGCGTCGGGTGGTTGGAGGGCGGAGATGCCAAGGGAGAAACTGACCGCCTTTAATCTGGCTCCCTGAAGAGCCCGCTCCAGCAAGGCGAGATGGTTCTCGGGAATCCCAATCAGCGTTGCGTACCGCTTTCCGGATGGCGCCTGCCATCGCGAGGCGGCCAGTCGCAACGTGGCGATATCGCAGGGGAATCCGCGCTCCGCCTCGATGTGCAGGAAGCTGGCCACGTCTGCCTCGGGCAATTTGGGCAATTCCACATGCACGACCAGCGCCCACTTCAGCGGCACACAGACAACGCAATGCCGCTCGCGCACACCGGCGGCATCCAGATGATTCCGAATCTCTCGACCCACGAGTTCGGGATCCGCCGTCAACGGATCGAGCGACAAAGTTTCGGAGAACGACTGCAGCGCTTTGAGCGAGCCGTTGATGCGCCGCAACACAATCCCCTCCAAACGACCACCGTCCAGCGACAATGCCAACACAGAGGAATGGCCCTGCCGCTTCCATGACTTCAAATCAAGCCAATCCATTATGACGCCTCCTTGCCCAGCAGGCGTTGGCGGACATCCTGGCCGAGGGCCCAACCGAGACGGGTGAGGTCCTGTCGATAGAGGATCCTTGCCGTGCCGTCACTGATGTCGAAAATGAATTTTACCCGACGATATCCACGCCCATACGGACCAACCGCCGCTATGTCTGCCGCAAATTGAAAACTTCGCGTGGTAATGTAATCGCCCCCTTCGAGACCCTGAATCGCCGCGCTGCCCCTTCCCAGCGCATCCACGATCCAGGCGATCGTCCCCAGGTTGTTGGGATTGGACTGCCGATAACTGACCACTTGCTGCGCGCTACCTGAATCCATGCCAGGAAGGCAGGACAACACGGTCACGCTAGCGGTGTTGATGTTCACAAGTCCCTGCGTGAAGGGAGCCGCGCCGACGGTAATATCGGGATAGATTTCCGCAAACTCGGTCTCGCTCAGCCCGCTGCGCTGATAAAACTGCAGCAAGCCGTTGGAGGGAACAAACGTCGTGGTGACGTTTGTCCCCTGCCCGGTAGTCCGGTATAGTTGGGTCATAATTGAACTGGCGCGTCCGCCGCCAAAGTTGCTTTGCAACAGCGTTCGAAGTTGCGTCGGACTGTTGATGTTGGTGAGCGCGGTGCCGTCGCTATGCGTGTTCGGCTCTCGGCTGTAAACTGTAAGATATTCAATAATCCCGGGGTCAACCTGACCGTTTTCGTCTTTGTCCGGTTCGCTCGAGTCCAAAACCCCGTTGCGATTCAGGTCGTCGCCGACCAAGATGTCCATCGTTGTGCCATATACCAGCCGCACTTCATCAACGGTCTCAAACGGGGCGCCTTTTCGCTGATAGGGCGGCTGCGCCATCGCGTAGTAAAGTTCTGTCCCACCGTTGCCGTTCGGGTTGCGCCAGTCGAGGATTCCGTTGACCACGTCCGATGTCATGCGCGGCAGCATCCCGAGTGTATTGGTCGAGGCCGTGTTTAGGTTCAGCTTCGACGATTCATCCACCAAACCAAAGACCACGCGGTCGGGGTGTGCCACGGGATAGCTGTCGTCCCGTCCGATGATCCAGAAATGCGCGTCCCCCACCGGCACGGCTTTCGCCTGATACTCCGTGAGGTCGGGCATGACCCCGTTCGTGGCATACGTGGTGAGGACATATTCGACATACCGCGCCGCGCCTTCGATGGCCTGGTCGGCCGCGACAGCGCTCACGCGATTGTCCGACGCCCGTAACTCCAGAGCCATCGAATGCGCAAAATACAGCGCGATGCTGACCAATCCGAGCGTGACCCAGAGGACGATGACCAATACCGAGCCTCCGCGGGAGTCGGCGGCATGCGTTTGACCAACGTGTTGTGGGCAGTGACGTTTCATTTCATTCAGCTTCCGGCCGTTGGCACCTGATTGCTGCGCGATTGGGAATCAATCGGAACCATCAGAACGATCGGTTCCCGGTCGCGTGGGTCGACGGAGCCTTCTCCCGCCAATTGGATGCTGACGCGGACAGCTGCGGGCAAATTCGTGTCGGACACGGTCGTGTCCCAGGAATTGCGCCATTGCGCGCCGTCGTAACAGTCGAACGTCAGGCTTTGCACGCGGCCCAGCATCCATTGGTCTTCGGGCACCGGAGTGATCGTTGCGAGGAGATTCCGCGTGACGCTGCGGACCAAATCCTGGCCCCGGGTTCCGGCGCCGCCGACAGACGGCCGCAGTTCATACGTAACGCGCTGTACATCGCCCCACGGCTCGTTTTCATGGAGCGCGCCGGTGGTGGTGTACAATTCGATGGACACATTCTGATTCAAACCGGCGCTGGTGATGTCTCCCACTCGAAAATCTCCCGTCATCACGCCGTTGGTTGTCGGCGACATGGCCGACTGCAAATCATTGCGCATTGTGGTCAGCGCCAGTTGCGCGGGCTCGGATTCATCCACCGCCCGAATCGTGGCTTCGCGCAACCGCAACGCGCCAAAGAACACGCCGTTGATCGCGGCCAATACGATGGCGCAAACTCCCATGGCCAACATCAACTCCATCAAGGTAAATCCCCCCTTGTGGACAAGTCGGCGGCAATTTGGTTGTGCTGGACAGTTCATTCTTATTGCTGCGGCAAATTCACCAATGTGCTCAGGCGCGTCGCATACGTTCGGTCGCGCGAGGTAAAGGTCACTTCCATGGTCAGGAGTTGCATCGAATCCTGTGGCCAAAGCTCGCTGTGCAACGTCCAGTGGTAGTCATGTCTGTTCTCCTGAATCGTGCCGCTTTGGGCGGTGAGACCTCCGGTCGCTGTCACGGCGATCTCATTCAGTTCGCGTTCCGCCACTTGCGCGGCTTCGGCCTTGCGCACGGCGAGTTCGCCGGCCGCGCTGGCGATGCGCAGTCCATCGACAGCCACCGGAATGACGATGGCCATGAACGCCAGCGCCGCCAGAACCTCGGCGAGCGTGAAGCCGGCCTCCGCGCACCGTTGGGATGGCTTCCTAGCGATTGATATTCTGAATGGCATAGGTCATGTGATTGGTTTCTTCCACCAACCAAAGAATTGTTCCGTCCGCCCCCGCGAGACGCAGCGTCGATGGACTGGAATCGTCAATCGTCCCGTCGGGCAGAAACCGGACCGCGGGCAATTTCCGTCCCCCCACCGAAATTGGCGCGGCGTTGACCGCGTCCACTTGCAGGCCGTCTGCAACGCTAAAATCTTCGGCCCGAGGATCGCCCGCGCGGGACACGTTCTCCAATTCCAATCCGTACTCGTGTTGTGACGAATCGATCCACAACAGCGCGGGTGCTCCCTCGGAGACCGCCCGGCTTTGTCCCGCGCGCGTCAGCGACAAGAGTCGGCGCGCCTCCGAATCCAACGTGCGCCCCCGGAAAAAACGGGACAACATTGGCGCCGTCACGGAAATCGCGACGACCAGCAGCGCCATGACAAGAACCAGTTCGATCAAGGTAAACCCGCCGCGGCGGGTAAATGCCGGTTGAAGGTTTTGTGTGTCACGTTGTTTGATCCGCCGACTCATTTGCGGAGCGTCCAATTGCAGATGTCGTCGTCGGTCCCGAAACGACCGTCCGGTCCCGCGGACGACACATCGTAGAAACTGGGATTATGTTTACCGGGACACTCATACAGATAATCGTTGCCCCAGGGGTCTTTTGGAATCGCGTCACTTTGGAGGTACGGCCCGTGCCAGTTGGCGCCCTCGCGCGGCTGCTGGATCAGGTCCACCAGCCCGTTTCGACCTTTCGGGTAATACCCCATGTCCACTTCAAACGCGTCGAGGGCCGTCTTGAACGTGGAAATCTGTGTGGCCGCCGCCGTCACCCGTCCGCGCTGGGACACGCCGGAGAATTTCGGGAGAACGATGGCCGCCAGCGTGCCGAGAATGACCAGCACGAGCAGCAATTCGACCAAGGTAAACGCGTGTTGCTCCCGGCGAACGCAAGCGAATGTACGAGAATTGTTCTTCATAATAGTTGTGGGGGTTATTTGATGTATTGTTGCAAGGTAAAGATCGGCAGTAGCATCCCGATGAAGATGGTGCCGATGAATCCCGCGATGAGAAACAGCATCAGCGGTTCCGCGAAGGCGACCGCGGTTTTCAACTGCCGGTCCAGGTCGCCCTCGGTCACGTTCGCGACCCGGACCAATTCCGTGTCCAACCGTCCGCTTTCCTCGGCGACGGATATCATTTCCAGCACGGAACTGGGAAACAGCCCGCGGCACTCCGCCAGGCTTTGGCCGAGGCGCTCGCCTTCCTGCACGCGCTCGATGGACGTAGAAACCGCGTCGACGAGGATCTGGTTGCCGATGGATTTCCGCGCGACGTTCAGTGCCTGCACGAGCGGCACGCCGGCGCCGAGCAACGTGCCCAGCATCCGGCAAAAGCGCGCCATGGCAAATTCCGCCACCAACGGCCCCACCACCGGCAGGCGCAGGATCGTTCCCTCCCAAGCGCGCCGGCCTTTTTCCGAGGCAAACCAGTTGCGGACCATGAACGCGCCCGTGGCGACGCCCGCCAGTACGAACAATCCATACGAGCGCACGATGTGACTGGCGGCGATGATCATTTGCGTCAGCAACGGGAGCGAACCACCGAATCCCTGGAACAGTTTCTGGAAGTTGGGGATGAAGTACACGAGCAGAAACGTCAACACCCCGAGCGCGAGAACGAGCAGAATGGTCGGATACAACATGGCGCTCGTCACCTTCGAGCGCAGTTCCTTTTCGCGTGATTGAAAATCGGCGATTTGCGCCAGCACCACGTCCAGAAAACCGCCCGTCTCGCCGGCTTGCACCATGGCCACATACACGCGCGGGAAAACGTCCGGCGATTTGGCCATTGCTTCCGCCAGCGGCATGCCGTCAATCACCAGATCGTGAATCTCCTTCCATTTCGCCGCCGCGGCCGGCGTGGAGGCTTCCGAGTACAAGATGACGAGCGCCCGGCTCAGCGATACGCCGGCCGCCAGCAAACTGGAGAGCAGTCGCGTGAAATTTTCCAGCGCTCTTGCGGAAACGCGCTGCGATTGGAATTTGAACGAAATATCCCCGAGGTTGCCAAGGCTCGGTCCGTCTTTTTTCTCGACCGTCGCGCCCTCCGAAAGACTGACCGGGCGTAACCCGAGTCCTTCCATCTGGCGAAACGCATCCGGTCGTCCCATGGCCTCCAACTGGCCTTCGGCGACAGCGCCATCGGTTTGCAGTGCCTTGTAGCGAAACGTGGGCATGGTCGGGAGTTATCCTGCGGCCTGGCTCACCGCCGGAGCCGGGTTTGGTGATTCCTGTTTGGTTGTGCGGGCCACTTCCTTTGCGGTGGTCACGCTCAACACTTCCTCGACAGTCGTGATCCCCCGCGCCACCAGACGCCAGCCGTCTTCGGCCAGCGTGCGCATTCCGGCGCGGCGGGCGGTATCGCGTATCTGGTCGGTGGACGCGCTTTTGAGGATCATTTGCCGGATGTTTTCGTCGGTGTCCATCCACTCAAAAATCCCGTGACGACCGTAGAAGCCGGTGTTGCGGCATTCGCGGCAGCCAACCGAGCGACAAATCGGCACATTCGCTGGAATACCCAGGCTGGCCTTGAACGCCTGCGCCGTGGGCGAACGGTCTTCCTGTTTGCAATGCGTGCACAAGACACGCACGAGACGTTGCGCGAGCACCGCTTCCAGCGACGAGGCGACAAGATACGGCTCGACCCCCATGTCCACGAGGCGGGTCAATGCCCCGGGGGCGTCATTCGTGTGCAGTGTCGAGAATACGAGGTGGCCGGTCAGGGACGCCTGCACGGCGATCTGGGCCGTCTCCTGATCGCGAATTTCGCCGATGAGGATGACATCGGGATCGTGACGGAGTATCGAACGCAGGCCGCGGGCAAAGGTCANNCCGCTTCCGGTCGGACCCGTGACGAGAATGATTCCATGCGGTAACTGGAGGATTCGTCGGAAGCTCACCAGTTCGCGTTCTTCCATATCCAGTTCGCCCATCCCGCGCAGGGTCGCATTTTGGCGGAGCAACCGCATGACGACCGCTTCGCCATGCAACATCGGAATGACGGAAACGCGGATGTCCA
>PLTX01000073.1:28148-30389 GCA_003164675.1 Verrucomicrobiota bacterium
TCGAGATGGATGTCCGAAGCCCGCAAATCGATGGCGTCGCGCAACACCTGATTGACAAAGTGAATGATGGAGGCTTCATCTTCGGCGGCAGCATCGAGGTTGGTATCGTCAATGTTGTCATCGACGACCTGAAACGATTTTTCTTCATGCAACGTGTCGATGGTGTCGGCGCCGACGCCGAGGTGCTTCTTGATTTCGCGCTGGATCGCCTCCATCGACGCGAGAACGGGCTTGAGACTCAGGCCGGTGAGGGTCTTGAGCGAGTCGAGTCCCTGGGTGGCGAACAGCCGGCTGGTGGCAACCTCGGCGGAGCCGTTCAAGCGCCGCAAGGGGAGCAGTTGCTCCTTGAGAAGGATGCGCGCGGGAAACAGGGAGAGAAGCTGGCGGTCCGGTTCGATGTTTTCCAGGGTGGTATACGAGAGGCCATATTCCCTGGCCAACCACTGCAAAACCTCCTCCTCGCTCTGCACGGCGTGCTTCGCGCGAGCCAGAGCCTCCGCGTCCGCCGCGGAGAGTTGCTTTTCGGATACCATCCGCTCCAGCAATGGCTTCGAGGGCGAGTCCTGGGTGAAAGTTTCGCTCATGGCAGAAACCGCCAGCTTCTCTCCGGATCGATCGTTCAGTTCAGTAATCCAAACAGAGCGGCTTGCGCCTCCTGTCGGGCGGTAAGCACCTTGCGAAGGTCTTCCTGCGCCTGCGCGAGCTTGGCTTCCTTGTCTTTGCGCGCCGCGCGGTATTTCTCGAGCAGAGCCTTCACTTGCGCGGCTGGCGCGTTGGAATCGATGGCCTTTTGCAGCGCGTCGGCTTCCGGACTGGGCGCACCGAAGAACCCGCGGCGACCACCCTGGGCATTGTCTCCACCACCGCCACCACGTCGCATCATACCCATGCCGGGGAAGCCCACATCGCGACGCGCGTCGAACACCTTCTGCACGAGAGGCTGGACTGCCGCCCAGTCGGTGGCGTTGGTGAACGCGAGCTGATCCCGGAAGTCGTCCATCATGCGCTGTTGGCGTTGCGCGGGGTCGAAGTTGCCGCCGCCACCACGACGGCCCTGGCCTCCGCTAGCGTTTGAATTTGAATTGCTGTTGTCTTGCGCCAGGAGCGTGCCGGCGCTCAAACAAAGAGCAACGGCGATCCCGCAGATTCCCAAGATTTTTCCGTGTTTCATTCCACGCATCTCCTTCTGCAGCCATTAGTATGTTGTTTTTAGTTCACGTCGAATCGATTGCTGGGCGGCCTCCATGATGCTGCCCGCAAGCTGCGGCTTATGCCATTGCACGGAACGTGCCATTGCGAAAAAGCCAACGAAACCAAGGAAAAGCAACCGAGGTGCTGCGCAAACTCTGCTCAAACACACCGGATGCGCGCAGATTTTGCGCAGGCCGGCATCCGTGGTGATGGACGCGTCGACCAGAGATAATCCTGATGTCCATGCTATCAGCAGTTGAATGGCAACAGTCACTATCCGCCCATATTTCCGCTGTGGCCTTGGTCAAAGGCGGCAGTGTGTGAGACTCTGCTTGTAGATGGGGATTGGGGGGGCGCCAACAAAGCGGCGCGGCCACAAGGGACGGGGCCGCGTGAGGGCGCGCGGCCTACAGCGGAAGGACGACGCGGCGGTCCCGACCCAAGGTCGAGGCAGGGCCATTAGATACGCAAGTGCCGCAAAAGCAGTCGGGTAAATCAATTATCGGGACTAGATACTTTCGCCGGACTCGGCCGGGGATGCGGCTAACGGCAAAGCGGCGACAAGTCGCCNNCAAGCGGCCCGCCTTCGCCAAGGCTTAGGCGGGCAGGGGCGCTTGCCCCACAATTCGGGACGACGTGCGGCGCGCCTCGGCTTAGCCCTGGCTGTCCGCCATCGCCCCCATTGAAACGCGGCCCCCAACAAATATAAGGCTTTGGCGCAATTTGTGCTTTTGCCTTATTTCGGCCATTTCGGCAGCAGGTCGAGGTGGTTACCACCGTCAAGAAATGGTAGCCAATCGCCACCTGCTAATGAGCGAGATTACGCCCACAAACGCAGGGACAAATGATGAGGTTGTACCGTGTTTTCGATGAAGTGAAGTCAGGATTGATGTCGTTTCTGCGGCGTTTTCCAAGGGTATCGATTCTCACAATCGGTGTGCTCGTTTTCGCAATCCAGTGCAGAGCCGCCAGCTATTACGTGGACTATTCGAGTGGCGTTGACACCGACTCTGGCACGGACACTTCGTCGGCGTGGCAGCATTGCCCCGG
>PLTX01000032.1 GCA_003164675.1 Verrucomicrobiota bacterium
CGGCCTTGCCGATGATCTTCGAGACCGCGATACCGGCCGTGGCCACCATGAAGCGCCCCGGCTCGGCGAGGATTTGGATGTCTTTCGGGAAGAGCCGGTCAATTTCGCGGTTGAGAATCTTCGCCAGCTCACGGAACGGCTTGACCGTCGCGTCATNNTGGTCGTCTGGCTGCCGACGTGAAAACTCAGGCCCTCCACCACCAACCCCATCTTGTCGGCACCCAGAATGAGCTCAACCGCCTCTCCCGGAGCCGCGCCGAATTTTGAAGAAAGTTCGACCATAGCGCCCGTATTCGGCACTTTGAGGCGCAGCGCCAACCCAGCCTGTGGGGCGTACTTCTTAATCTTCTTGATCTCCTCGTAGTTGTCGTACGTCACCAGCGGCCGATACTGGTCAAGTTCCTGGAGGGTTTCGTTGGCCTTGATGGGATTGGCGTAGATGATCTTGTCCCAGATCCAATCCTGCCGCTGCCGGGCCGGTATGTCCTTGATGTACTCATGGACGATCATGAACTCCGGCATCGAAGCCACGTCAAAACTCGCACCCGCTTTGTAGAGCGTCTTGACGATGGCAGGGTCCGGGTTGGCTTTGACGGCGTAGTAGGCCTGGATGCGCGGCAAGTGTTTCTTGAACGTGGCGTAGTTGCGCCGCAAGGCGTCGTGGTCCACGACGAACAGGGGCGTGCCATGTTTCGTTGCCAGTTTTTTCAACGTGCTTTGCGAAACCATCCTAATCTCCGTCCGTGATGAGGAAGTTTTTGAATTGCCACGGATCGTCCCAATCAACCGCCGGATTGTTGTGCCCTTGGAATGCGTTGGTGTAATGCTTCAACGGCGTCCAATCGGACGGCTTGGAGATCCACCGGCCGAGGTAGGGCTTGGAGATCTTCAGGATGTAGTCGTGCGGAAGATCGTCGGGCACACACACGCCCCTGGCCGGATTCTCGATCATCCACATCACTGCAGCTACGACGGAGATTGCCACTTGCATGGTCGTGGCGTTCTGGTGCGGCACCAGCCGCCGCGATTCCTCAATGCCAAGGTCGCTGCCGATCCACCACGCGCTGTAGGCGTGACCCATCAGGAGCGCGCCGAGAATGTCCGCTCCGCTGGTGATCTCGTCATTCATGATCCGCTGCTTCTCCTGGAGCTTGTAATCGTAGCCGCGCAACTCATTCAGTGAGGCAATCGCGCAATCGCAGGGGCAATACGCATAGTGCACCGTCGGGCGATAAATCGGTTTGCCGTCCTGCCACACGGTCAGCCGGTCAGAAATCGTGAACGCCTCGCCATGTCGCACCACCATGCCGTGGACGCAATAGTTGGGCACCCAGGACGAGACCCAGGTGTTGATGCCCATGCGGGCGAGGCAGATTTGATTGCGCGGACCTTCCTGGTGCTCGTAGGCGAGCGCCGGCAGTTCCTTTTCGTGTGTGCCCCAGCCCATCTCCGCTGTCGTCGTGCCTTCTTCGCGGAAGCCTTCGACGCTCCAGGTGTTCACGAACTCGTTCACCTGCTTCGGTTGGTCGGTGATCTGCGTGTCGCGCTCGCTGCAATGGATCACCTTGACCCCGAGCTTCATCGCCAACCGATTGAACGTGCGATCCTTGGTGAACTGCCCGATTTCCTCCGCGTCCAGGCCGTTGACCTTCTTGTCCGCGATGAGCCGCCGTCCGATGTCAATCAACCCCTGCTTGGTGAAATGCGAGATGAGGCCCGGGTTCGCGCCGTGCTCCACCACTGCGGTCGGGCCCGGCTCGCTCCAGTTCGCAATCAGGCGGCGGACGTTCAAATGCCGCCAGTACAACGTGCGCTCGGTCGGGTGCTTGTTGTCCGCCCCTGCGTACGGATCCCAGACTTCGACCGAGGTGTTGACGTAGAGCACGCCCTTGTCGTGACACCACTGCAGGATTTCGCAGGCGTCAATATTCCACGCCAGATCGATGAGGATGTCACCGGCGCTGAGATGCCGGCCCAGCAGGCTGCTGAGGTTGTCGCGCGTGACGCGTCGGCGCACGAACCGCACGCCCCGCTTCAACCAGGGTTGCAACAGTTCACGCCGATCTTCGAAATCCATGACCGTGATGTTCTTGCACGGCACGTCCAGATGTTTCACCAAGATTGGCAGCGTGCACTGTGCCACCGCGCCATAACCGACAAAGAGAATTCGATTTCTGAGTTGGATCATTCCCTTCTCCAAAAAACTCGGGCCGCAGCACTCTGTCTGAAACAACAGTGTGTGACAAGTGTTTTTTCGGTTCGGGGCGCACCCGCAACCGTTGTCAAACAGGGAAGCTGGTTGTTTGACAAGCAATGCAGTCTCAAGCCGATTTCCAATCGTCAGTTCTCAGTGGTGGTTGCCTTTTGCTGATGACGTGCGCGGTGCCGAATCCGCCATCATCGAGCACCTCATCGGGGAGCCGACAAACATCGCAAGCTTTTCGCCGCCAGAGCTTCGCGCCCACTCCCAGCGACGAAAAGCGTGTTGACCACCCCCTGCCCCCACCGCTACGCCCGCCGCATTTCGCCCATGCCGACCAACTGCGCCACATAACCCGCAAGCCAGGGAAATACTAAATCAGGCGGAAGAGGCCAACTGCAATAAGGCTGGACTTGTGGCTGCGAGTCTGTTAGTAAAATGCCTTGACTTGGCAGGGTTGCAGGCCGTCAGGCGAGTTGGTGCCGGTTGTTGGGCGTACAACACCTTCTGAACTTCAGTTGCTTCCTCCCGTCGTGTAGTCGTTTTGATAAGGGAACACGCTTCATGGGTACGGGCGTCGATAAAAACCAAGGGATCAGACCATGAAGACTCTTCGCATTCTCACCTCCATCGCCCTTTTCGCTCTGGCCGCGCGTCCCGGCGGCGCGTTCGGTCAGACCCTGACGAATCTTTGGACGTTTGGCAGCGGCGCTGGCCAGTCGTTTTTTCCCTTCGCATCGCTCATTCAGGCCACGGACGGCAATTTCTACGGGACGACCGGCTCCGGCGGGATATCCAACAATGGAGCCGTGTTCCGAATCAGTCCCGCCGGCACCCTGAGCAATCTGTACTTGTTCGCCGGTCCCGAGGGGGCCAATCCCTCGGCCGAGTTGGTGCAGGGCGGCGACGGCAATTTTTATGGCACGACCTATGCCGGCGGAACCAGCAACAACGGCACGGTGTTCCAGATCACTCCGACCGGTACCCTGACGAACCTGCATTCGTTCACCGGTCCCGATGGGTCCAATCCGCAGGCCGGGCTCGTGGAAGGCAGTGACGGCAATTTCTACGGGACAACCTACTTGGGCGGGGCGAGCGGCTCGGGCAACGTTTTCCGAATCAGTCTCACGGGCAGCCTGACCAATCTGTACTCGTTCAGTGGTCCGGATGGGGCGTTTCCCTATGCGGGCCTCTTGCTGGCCGGTGACGGCAATTTCTACGGGGCAACCTACGCCGGCGGCACCAGCGGCTCGGGCACGGTTTTCCGAATCAGTCCCACGGGCAACCTGACCAATCTATACTCGTTCAGTGGTACGGATGGGGCCCGTCCACAAGCCGCCCTTGTCGAAGGAACCGATGGCAATTTCTACGGGACAACCTACGCCGGCGGCACCAGTGGATCCGGTACGGTCTTTCGAATCACCGCCAGCGGGAGCCTGACCAATCTGCACTCGTTCAATGGCAACGACGGGGGCAATCCATGGGCCGCGCTCGTACTGGGGAGCGATGGCAATTTCTACGGGACGAGTTACCGGGGTGGGACGAGTAAGAACGGCACCATTTTCCAGATTAGTCCGACGGGCAGCCTGACCAGCCTACACACGTTCATGGCGGGTACCGACGGCGCTTTCCCGCAAGCCGCGCTGGTGCAGGGCAGTGACGGCAGTTTCTACGGCACCACCGTCTTCGGCGGGACAAACGGTGTCGGCACGGTCTTCAAGCTGACGGTTCCCCTCAACCCTCCGGCCAATCAGATTTCCGCCATCCAGTTTTTCACCGTCTTCAACACCACGAATATTGCGGTCTTGATCCCCTCCGTCGCCGGCGAAACCTATCAACTGCAATACACGGCCTCGATGTCCCCCACCAACTGGATCAACACCGGCGAGCCGGCCCTCAGTATCGGCGGACCATTGATCCTCACCGACATCATGGAAACACAGCCCTCCCAGCGCTTTTATCGGGCCGTAATTACTCCATAACACCCGCAACAGTCCCGTCAAACGACCCCAAAAACCGAACGAACCCAAAATCAGAACCCCAACTCACAAGTTCTAACTGCCAGTCTCCCAACCGAATCTACACTCCCCACCCCAAAATAGTTTGAGTTCGTTTCGCAAAATCACCAACCCATTGCTCCCCAGTTCCTTCCCGTCAAAGCGCCGCGCTGAGTTTACACATATTTCCACGGTACGTCAGGAAATTTCAACACCGCAAATCAGCTTTGACGGTGCACCTAGGTCTTTGATCTACCGCCCCGTTCTCCGCGCCGCCGCTACGGGGACACCTCCGGAGGTGTCCCCGCAGCTCGCGCAACCTCCGCGCGCTGACTACCTTCAACTTCACGACAGGGGGTCACGATGTACCCACCGGTTCCCAATTGCTCGCCCGGATTCGCTTGACAAAACCTCTCGAAAACCGTAGTTGTTAACGTGTAATCAGTACAATAGTGTGTGCAAGTTGTGGTAGCGAAGGCGAGTGAACAGGGCTTTTTATATTTGGGGGAGACGCGCCATGAAGATGCGAGGTATTCTTTTGATTGTGTTCACCGCGGTGTTCTGTTGCTCGACCAGTCGGGCCAGTATTACCAGTGCGACGTGGTGGGACGATGGGGACGGTGCGCTCGTTTGTGCTTGGACGAATCTGACTTTAAGCGGCGATTCACAAAGCGGAACCTTGAGCATGTACGGAGATCAGAACTGGGGACCAGGGCACATGGTGGGAACCATTGACACGACTGGCGCAGAGGACCCGACCCTTACCCTCGGCAGTGCCATCGAGAATGACACCAACTTCACGTGGACGGCCTATATCGTGAATGTGTATATGAGTTCAACATTCACGCTTACCAATGCGCACGTGACCCTCCCAGCCGATTGGTCTATCACAAGCACTGTCGAGCCGTCTTCTCCACTGGTCAGCGGGCCTTTCGCGGGTGACTACGAGGCGACCTTGAACCTTTCCCCAGGAACGCCCATCCCGGTCGGTGGCGAAATAGACTTTGACTACCAGTTGAAATTCTCCGGTGCCTCACACTTCAACTTTACGCAAGAGGTGATCCCGGTTCCTGAACCGAGCACACTCGGCCTCTTGGCCATGAGCGGACTTCTCCTTGGCTGGGGCATGCTTGCCAGGCGTCGCCGATAGTCAGAATCGTTTTTGTTCGCCTCTGAGACGGGCACGGCGGGATTCACAATCTTCCGTGCCTGTTTTGTTTTGGAGTGTGCTTTTCAGTTCGCCCTGAACGACCCTCGCCTAAGAGCGAGGGCTGTCTCCAGCGCATCCGCGCCCGTCGAGAGCCTATCGGCGGGAACAGCCGACCTGACGCAATTGGGGAAACTCTGCTGAGGGTTTGGGCTGTCGTAGGCGCCTGCCTCGAAAACAGTTGTCCGGTCACTCCCGCCCCCAGCTTCCCGCCGGCCTCGTCACTGACGAGTGAGGAGAACGCGCCGGGGCTGACGACCGTTCTCCTCGCGGACGGGTGCACGCCATAGAACGAAACAATGCCCGGTTCTCCGGGTTTCACAACCGCTCGCCAGGCTTGTGTCCCAGCCGCGAATGTATTCCGTCGGGGTTGACGGCCATGGGATAATGCCGAGAACATTCTGGGGATCATCAACAATGCTGACGGATAAACAAGCGGCTCAGTACTTTCGTCGCTGCTACACGGCAGTCGACGGGTTGTGGTTTATGAAGGTCGAGGAGAAGTACGGGTTGGAAGCCGCTTTGGAAGTTGACGATCAAGTTTGGAAAGTCCTGCCGAAAATTCAGGCTCGGATGCTCAAAGCCATGCTGAATGTCGGTCAAGGAATGGATGCGCTCCAAGAATGCCTAACGACGAGGCTGACTCTCGAGGAGTTTGAATTCGAGACTCAGATGAATAGCGATGGCTTCAGTATTTTCGTCAAACGCTGCCCCTGGCATGATCAAATGGTGAAGTCAGGCCGGGAACATCTCTCGGGAACCGTGGGCCGACGAATCTGCGCAACGGAGTACTCGGTCTGGGCCGCAGAGTTCGGCGACATCCGTTTCGAGCTTCAGCAGCAACTCTGTGACGGCTGCGGACAGTGCGTGCTGCGGTTCCGCTGACCTGACCCCGCCTTTTTGAGCCGTCTATGGTGTCGGTCTGGGGCGCAAGAGAGCGACCCGGAATGAAAGGCAGGTGGTGCCCAAGCGATACGATCCGAAGGCACGGTCATCGATTCAATTGCTTTCGGCGGTCAATTGACTTTCTGAGGTGATTGGGGCTCGGCAGCTGCATCTCTGATCTTTCCCTCGACCCAGGCGATCGCGCGCTCGAAAACTTCCGCCGGCGCCCAACCATGGCCGCCTTGGAACTCGAACGCTTGGAAATGCGACGACCCGATCCAGCGGCGCATTTCTTCGACCTCGACCCGATTCTTATCGAGATCGCCCATCGTCATTGCCACATAGATCGGCGGCGTGCGCCGAAGCCCGGCAACCACATACACACTGTTGGCCTTGTACGCCAGACCCGCCCCCTGCAGAATGAGTCCCGAAAAACCGGGACGGATTTGCACGAACACCGAACTGGCTCGCGCTCCGCCCGACACGCCCGTGGCGAACTTGAGGCCCTCTTGAATTCGCACCCGTTGCACGACGTCGTCATGCGCGGCCAGGAAATTGCCAACGATCGCTGGCCACGGACCGTTTTTGGATTGGACGAGCATCACGACGATGTAGCCCCTGGCCTTGAGCCAGGCGGCCATGTTCCCCATCTTCGCGTGTCCCTTCGCGTCGGCAATGAACATGCATGGCCACCGGCGTTGCGTGTCGGCAAGATAACCCTTTGGCAACCAGAGCACGTAGTGATACGTACCGGTTGCCGCCTGGCAGTCATTCGCCGATTCAAATATCGGGACGTCCGACCACTTCGGCGCCTGCGTGAGTTTGCAAGTGATCGTGACCTCCTTCTGTTCCGCCACCCGATGCTCGTTGGTCGTCACCTTGGCGCAGGACAGCGTCAGGGTACTGATCAGCACCAACCAGAGAATACGGTCAGGGTTCATCATGAACCGCCCCCGAAAACTCCATGCACCCGCTTGGGCATATCGCCTTACTACATCTGGCCCGTCCCGCTGTCCAGCGTCACATTTGTCACAAGGGGGGTGTCCAAGGCTGCGATGCCGGCAAGCACGTCGTCGGACGTAGACGTCATCTGCTGGTCGACCACGGTGCTGGGACTGATCTTGGAGGTCGTGGTGAGCTCGGCAGCGGTGCAGGACCGCGACAGAGCACGCGGTTTGTTGGTCGCGCCGCTGATGTCGAGGTGGTTGGTGGTGGATTCGCCCGCGCCGGGCACGAGAATCGTCCTCTTTCTTGATTGCAACGAGAACCCATTTCCCTGAAGATGGCTTCTGTCACCGATATATCAGGGGACCAGACAACCTCGGAAGGACTGACCAACCATTGAGGACTCACACGTGAACTCATCCGCCACCGACTTGGAACGCGTTGCCAAACGCGTGCAGGAACTGCTTGCCGCCTCGGGCAACCCGCCCATCGCCGCCACCGTCCCCAAGCCGAAGTTTTCTCCCGCGCAGATCGCGCAACTCATCGATCACAGCGGGCTGCGTCCCAATCTCACCCGCGCTGACCTTGAGCAACTCTGTCGCGAGGCGCGCCAGCACAAGTTTTACTCCGTGTGCATCAATCCGACATGGGTGTCGTTGGCGCGCGAGCTTCTCGCCGGCTCGAACGTGAAAATCTGCTGCGTCGTCGGTTTCCCATTCGGCGCCCAACCGTCCGAGACCAAAGCGATGGAAACGCGCGCCGCGATCCGCCAGGGTGCGAAGGAAATCGACATGGTCATCAACATTGGCGAGCTCAAGGGCGGCAATGACGAACTGGTGTTGCGGGACATTCGCGCCGTGGTCGAAGCCTGCCAGGACGGCAGCGCGAAGAGCAAAGTGATTTTGGAGACGTCGTTCCTGACCAACGAAGAGAAGGCGCGCGCCTGCGAATTGTCCGTGAAAGCCCATGCCGACTTCGTCAAGACGTCCACGGGCTTTAGTTCGGGCGGCGCGACCGTGGAAGACGTGTCGCTCATGAGCCGGATCGTTCGCGACAAGGGACTCGGCGTGAAAGCGGCGGGCAACGTGCGCTCGCTCGCCGACCTGCTGAAGATGGTCGCGGCCGGCGCGACACGTGTCGGCACATCGAACAGCGTGAAGATTATGAAGGAAGCTGCGGGAGAAATCGTTTCGGGAGACGGCGCGGGATATTGATTGCGAACGAAACGAAACGCGGCAGACCTGTGCTCCCGCCGTGGCCCCCAAAGACCGCATCGCCCTTGTTGAAGGCGAACGAGCTGGTCGAGAACGTGCCCCTGCCGGTGGTAAAGAACGTCTCAATGGAAGTGCAGCCGACCCAGCGCTTCTATCGGGCCGTGATGATCCCGTAAGGCTTGCAGAGGCCCTCGACTCACGCGGCTTCCTCTCACCCATTTGCTTGCTACGAGCCGCGAAACTGGCATAGTACCCCGTATCGCGCCGCATCAATGTGCGCCCGTAGCTCAACTGGATAGAGCATCGGTCTTCGGATTCAATCCGACAGCTTTAGCTTATTTTTGCTCACGGTCTCTGGAGTAAACAAAACCAATAGACACGCGGATTTTCTGCTCGTTGGGCGTTTGCTCGCGTTTGCCTGAAGCCACTGAAATTCAGCCGATAGATTGCAACAAAAGATTGCAACTCGCCCGGCTCAAAACTCCGCTGCGCTTTGCGGGTGGATGTTGTGACGCGTCGGCAGCCTGATCGTGCCTCTGGCGCGAGACGTATGCACAAGAAACGCTATTGTGGCGACTCGCCTGATTCGTGGATGACGACGGCGTGATCGTGACCCGGCCCTCGTGGCGGCGAGTGTGACAGTGATGACAACAGGCTTGAAAACTGAACCCAAATTGGGTACAAACGCACCCAAGATGGGTACAACCAGTTCGATGGATCGAATCGGCACAACGCTGTTCGGCAAGACGCAACGAGCGTTGCTGGCACTGTTTTTCGGACGGCCCGAGCAATTGTTCTATCTCCGCCAGATCGTACGCACAGCCGGCATCGGGCAAGGCACGGTCCAGCGCGAGTTGGCCCGGTGGGTCGCGGCGGGGTTGCTGACGCGCACACGGCGGGGCAATCAGGTCTGTTATCAAGTCAACATGGCGTCACCAGTCTACGCCGAGTTGAAGGCGTTGACGGTGAAGACCGCCGGTATGACGGATGTGTTGCGGGATGCGCTGACGGGGCTGGCGGAGCGGATCACAGTGGCGTTTGTCCACGGATCGGTAGCGCGCGGCACGGAGCAGGCCGGAAGCGATGTGGATGTGGTAGTGGTCGGGGACGTCAGTTTCGCCGATGTGGTGGCGGCGTTGCACGACGCACAAGCGGCACTCGGCCGTGAAGTGAATCCAACCGTGTATCCCGCAGCGGAGTTTCGGAAAAAGCTTCTAGCCGGACATCATTTCCTAACCACGGTGCTGGCGACGCCGAAGCTGTTCCTGATCGGAGGTGAGCGTGAGCTTAAGCGAATGGGCGCGTAATGGCTGGCTCGTCGAGCATCGCACCAGCCGGCAGGAGATCGCCGACCTGTTGGGCGTGGCCGACCGGGATTTGCACGACTGCGCGGTGAAAGATTTGAGCGAGGACTGGCAGTTGGCGATTGCCTACAACGCGGCGCTGCAGTGCGCTACGGCGGCGCTGGCCGCGTGCGGCTACCGAGCATCGCGGGAAGCCCACCATTACCGTGTACTTCAGAGTTTGGCCCACACCACCGGCGCGGAAGCGAAGCTTGTGGCGCAGTTGGATGCCTTTCGCAAGAAGAGGAACGTCGGCGACTACGAGCGGGCTGGGTTGGTTTCCGAGAAGGAAGCGCAGGAGATGGTCGCGCTGGCCCGGCAGTTGCGAAAACAGGTGGGAGATTGGTTCCGGGCCAACCATCCCGAACTGCTTGCGGGCGGGTCATGATGTCGATTCGCAGTGGGCGGATTCAAAACCTGGCCATACAGCGCCATACCTGATTTTCAGCCGAAAGCAAAACGATAGGCTGGCGAACCTCAAGACTGCCATTCGCGAGCTTCCGCATGTGTGGATTTTCGACAACGACAATCTGCGAACTTCATTCCGTCAAGTAGTTGTTTTTGAAAATGGTCAGCGGGTGAGCTTGAATGAGCCGGTGCCCGAGTGGGTCGCGCCGTTGTTGTGACTACAGGAACTCAATCAGGTAGACCGAGCCGATTGTACCGCTACGATCATCGCCCACCCAGATTTTCACACTCGCGCAATCCTTTCTACAGCCCACCCAACGACGGGCTTCTGCCGATCGGCGTGATGAT
>PLTX01000044.1 GCA_003164675.1 Verrucomicrobiota bacterium
GCGGTAGTGCTTGCGGTCTGCGCGGTGCTGTCGAGAGGACAAGTCGAGTACTGGAAGGACTCTGAGACACTGTTTCGGCATGCTCTGGATGTGACCCGGGACAATTGGCTGGCACACTACAATCTGGGGATCGCCTTGGAGCAAACAGGTAAAACCGAGGAAGCCATCGCCCACTACGAGCAGGCGCTGCGAATCAAGCCCAATTACGCCGAGGCGCACAACAATCTGGGAGTCATGTTTGAGCATCAGGACAAGCTGCCGGAAGCGATTGCGCACTACGAGCAGGCGCTGCGAATCAAGCCGGATAGCGGTGGGGCGCACAACAATTTGGGAGTTGCCTTGGTACGACTGGGCCGGATGCAGGAAGCAATGGAGCATTTCGAGCAGGCGCTGCGGATCAATCCCGATGACGCCAAGGCGTATTACAATTTGGGGGTCGTCTTGGCGCAAGCGGGC
This sequence comes from Verrucomicrobiota bacterium, assembly GCA_003164675.1. GTDB lineage: Bacteria > Verrucomicrobiota > Verrucomicrobiia > Palsa-1439 > Palsa-1439 > Palsa-1439. Next base: position 457 of record PLTX01000044.1, read on the forward strand.
AGGATTTCGGAGGCCATCGCACACTACGACCAGGCGCTACGGCTCAAACCGGATTTCGCCGAGGCGCGAAACGCACTTGCGCGACTGCAAGCTCGACCGTAAGCCGAGCGCAGCACCAGCGGAGCGAGACACGCCGAAGATTTGCCGACGGCGCAACGGCTGCCCTCGGAAGGTTCAAACCGTAATGCTCGCAAATCGGTTAACGAGTACAAGGGAAAGAAACGGCTCGGCGCTCATAGAGCGCCGCTACCGCATGTATTTCAACGGCCTCTTTACAATTTACAAGAACCGTCTCCGCGCCGAAGCCTCGGCGAAGGCGGATGGCGTAGACGGACGCTCTCCTCGCTTTCCGCTCTCCGTTCCCCGCCTTCTGCCTGCTCCGTGCGCGATATCGCGGTCGGAGTCCTCTGTCCTCCGCCCGCCCAACCGGCACCGCACAGAAGTTCAAAAACGCGAGTGTGACCGCGACCATCTGCTGACTCACTCAAGTTGTCAGCGTGAGCAGGTTCGCCGAAAAGAACCGGATTAGCTGTGAAAGTTTACCCCGGAACACGGGGCCGGTGCGCGGATACTTTCCCTCTTGCACAGAACCTTTAATGAGTGACACAATCACCCCCCAAACAACTGGAGCAACTCCGTGATCTGTCGCGAGTCAAGCCGCGACCCCTCAGATTATGACGAAAGAACCGCCGGCACAATTGAGACGATCTACTGGTGATCTCTGGGCTCTCGCGCTGCTCGCCTTCGTTCTGCTCTTCGTTTACTGGGACTTTGTCACCGGTCGCAGCTATATCTTCGATGACACCCTCAATGAGTATTACCCCGGTGTGAATTACTTTGCCAAATCGATCGCGGCCGGGCGATTTCCCCTCTGGTTTGCGGGTGTGCACGACGGATCGCCATTTTATTCTGACACGCAGATCGCGGTGTTTTATCCTTTGGAGTGGTTCCTGCCCTTGTTCGTGAATGCGGGACGGCTACCGTTTGTCGTTTACCAGCAGTATATTTTCCTGCATTGCCTGCTCGGGGCCGTGTTCGCCTACGCCTTTCTACGGGCGCTCAAATTGAATCCCATTTCGGCATTGGCGGGAGGCTTTGCCTTCTGTTTCTCGGGCTTCTTCGCGCTGCGGATGAACGTGAATTTTGTGATGATCCAGGTGTACATATGGCTCCCGCTCCAACTCTTGTTTGTCCACCAATTCCTCTGCAAGGCAGGCCACTGGCGATGGTTGGGGCTGGTCGGGGCCATGGTAATGTCCCTGCTCGGCGGTCATCCGCAAACGACTGTCTACTGCTGGTATCTGGTCGTTGCCTACTGGTTGTATCGCAGCTATTTGTGCCAGAAAGACAAGGCTCAGAGCTGGAAATCAGCCCTGACGCGCTGTGCCACGGTGGACGCGCCAAAGCTCGTCGGAACGTTCGCGCTCGTTTTCGGTATCGGAGCCATGATGCTGCTGCCCGGAGGGGAGAATTGGTTGCTCACGGCACGACCCAAGCAGTCCTTTCAAAAGGTCGCCGACACGTCGTTGCCGTATCGCGGTTTGATACGACTGTTCGTACCCAACTTTTTTGGCGAGTGGGGAATACAGCCTGGCGGTAACAGTTTCTGGGGCGCCGACCCGCAAAGCCCCACTGTCCTCCAAACCCCAACCAGTGCCCGCGTGGCCACGCAATCCGTACGCAGCAGCCCTGGCTTTTGGCAGTATTGGGAGTGCAACGCCTACTCGGGTCAGGTCTTCTGGATGGCGTTGGTTCTGATTTTGTCCAACTGGAAGCGCGTCGCAAACAAACGGACGGTTGGGTTCTTCTTGATCGTCTGGCTGATGGCGGTGTGGTTCATGCTCGGACGGTATGGCGGTTTGTTCAACATCCTGTACCATCTCTCGCCCGGCGTCTCCTCCTTTCGAGGGCCGGCAAAAATGTCGTGTGTCGCGACGTTCGCAGCGGCCGTTGTTGTCGCGCACCTCGTCGAGCTTGTGCGGAGCGAAGGCGCGAAATTGCGGCTTTGGCCTGCCTGGCTGCTTGTAGCGGGTTACGGCGGATTTCTTGCGGTGCTGAATTTCGGCGGGGAGCATCTCATGGCCGAATTGCGGGACCGGGACAGGCTGAGTGTGGCGCAAAATGAAATCTGGTACGCCATGGCGATCACCGTCTGCACCTTCGTTGCCATTGGCGCGGCATGCCGCATGAAGCCATCAATACGTGCGCTCGGCCTCTTGGCATTGACGGCCGTTTTCATCGCCGATGCGGACCACTCCTGTGGAGGTTTCACGATCCGGTTTGATAACCCCGACCGTTATTATGATTCTCTTGGAGACGCCGCCTCCGCACAATTGGAGGCGGGCCGTGCGCAGCACGGCCCGTTCCGTTGCGGACAATTCAGCGAGGGGCGACTCGTCGAGGAGCGGGGGTGGCACCGAGGTCTGCCGTATTTCTACGATATCCTGGAAGTGCCGGAGGGGTACACCAGCTACTTCTTGGACTCGACCTCGCAATTCCAGAGCATCACCAACGAGCAGGCAAAGACCGACATCCAAAACATCGAGGTGGCCATCAACTGGACCCCGCGGGGCAAAACAGGCTCAGCTTCTTTCGTGGATTGCCTGCCACGGGCGAAGTTCTTTGCGCGTATTCGCCGCTACGAGTCGCGCACGGCGTTGCTGGCCGCGTTGAACAGCAACGAGATTGACTGGCGCAACGAGACGGCGGTTTGGGGGCCGGATGTCGCCGCCACGGACCAGGGAGCAAAACACGGTGCTTTGTCGGGAACCAACGACGAAGTCCGATTCATCAGTAAAACACCGGAAGCGTACTCCATCGTCTATAACGTGAGCCAGCCGGGCATCGTTTTTGTCTCGCAGGCGTTCTATCCCGGCTGGATCGCCGACGGCGGCAGGTTCAACATCATCGAGGTGTTTGGGGCATTCCAAGGTATCGTCATCCCCGAGGCGGGACGGGGAGAGATCACCGTAACTTTCTCGCCGCCAATCCTGAAGTTGGCGCTCGTCATCAGTGGTCTCAGCATAATAATCGCCGTCCTTGCTGCTGTTCTGATCATCCGGGGCAACTCTTCACCCGTGACGGATTTGCTCTGATCCAAGGCCTCAGGTCTCAACATGGCAACATTTCAGCGCCGCCGCCGCCGCTCCCTGTTTTCCCGCTTTCACCGGCTCCACCGTCCGCTATAATCCCGCCGTGAACCGGATTCGTCTTCTCTCCGAGCAGGTCGCCAACCAGATCGCCGCGGGCGAGGTGGTCGAGCGGCCTGCCTCGGTCGTGAAGGAGTTGGTCGAGAACTCGCTCGACGCCGAAGCCCGACGCGTCACGGTCACCATCAAGAACGGCGGTCGCTCCCTCATCAATGTCGCCGACGACGGCTTCGGCATGAGCTGCGACGACGCGCTCCTCGCCCTCGAACGTCACGCCACCAGCAAAATTTCCAAAGCCGAAGACCTGCATAGCATCACCTCGCTCGGGTTTCGCGGCGAAGCCATCCCGAGCATCGCCGCGGTCTCGCGATTCACCCTGACCAGCCGCGAACGGGGCACATTGAGCGGCACGCAAATCGAAATGGCCGGTGGCAAAATCCTCTCCGTCGCCGACATGGGCGCGGCGGAGGGAACCGTCGTGGAAGTGCGCAACCTGTTCTTCAATCTGCCCGCCCGCCGCAAATTCCTGCGCTCGATTCCGACTGAGACCGCGCACATCGAGCACATCGTCACGCTCTGCGCGCTCGCGCATCCCAACGTCGCGTTCAAGCTCCTCATCGATGGCCGCGAAGTCTTCAATCTCGCGCCGACCAACGATCTGGCCGGTCGCCTCCGGGAACTGTACGGCGCGCAACTCGTCGAGGAACTCCTCGCCATCGAGCTGTCCCACGGCGATGTCCGCGTCACGGGCTTCATCGGCAAACCGGGCGTCAGCCGCGCGGATCGCCGTCAACAGCATCTCTTTGTCAATCAGCGCCCCGTGGAAAGCAAGGGGATCAACTACGCGCTGCTCGAAGGCTATCACACCGCCTTGATGAAGGGTAAATTCCCCGTGACCTTCCTGTTCATCGACATCGACCCCGAGTTGGTCGACGTGAACATTCATCCCGCCAAACGCGAAGTTCGCTTTCGCGATGAATCGGCCGTGCGCCAGTGCGTGATCGATGCCGCCCGCGCCGCCCTGGAACCGGTGAGTGCGGGACTCCATCCCGTCCAACGCGAAGGCTGGCCGCAGACCCGGCAACGCATTGTCGGTCCACGACCGCATTGGTCGCCCGCGCCGCCATTGGCGTTGCGGGGAGAGACGCCGCCAGCATCGCCCGGACACCAATCCAATTTGCTGGACGTGCCCCGAGATCGCGTGGAGGACCTGGCCTCGCCCGCCGAGCCGCAGGCCGAAGTCCGCACCGAGGAAGGTTCCTGGCGGATTCTCGGCGTCATCGGTCAGCTCTACGTGCTCATCGAATCGCCCGAAGGCCTTGTCTTGATGGACCAACACGCGGCGCACGAACGCGTCTTGTTCGAGAAAATGCTCCGGGAACTCGAAACCGATTCCGCCCCCGCGCAAAAGCTCTTGCTGCCGCTCACACTTGAACTCGATGCTCGCGATGCGGACTTCCTTCACGCCAACCAGAAGACGCTGCACAAACTGGGCATCGGTGTCAGCGAGTTCGGCGAGAAAACGTTTCTGGTCGACGCGCTGCCGCCGTATTTTCCGACCGCCAACCTCGCGCAAACGTTCCGCGACATCATCGACGAGTTGCGGCAAACGGGCGAGGAAGTCCACGCCCGACGTCTGAGCGAGGACAAGATCGCCACCACCGTGTGTCGTCACGCCGTGAAAGCGCACGATCCATTGCGCGGCGAGGAGTTGCGCGCGTTGCTCCAGCAGCTTCACCAGTGCGAGTTGCCCTATACCTGCCCGCACGGCCGCCCGACCATGATCCAAATGTCCTACGCCGAGTTGGAGAAGAAATTCGGGCGAAAGGCATGAGCGCGAACCGCCGATGGTGCACGAAACCGCTCGAAGACCAACAACTGGACGCGGACGAGTTGCAGAACATGGTGCTGGCCCTCGCAAAATCCAATTACCGCAGCGAATCCGCTTCGGAAAAATCAAGGCGTGAGAGTCTCGACATCGCGGAGGTCGGAGTTCAAGGAGCCGGGACAGCGGGGGTGGGCAGATATGGATGGCTGTTTCCGGGCGGGCGCTCCGCCATTGTTCCAGCCATCATTCTCCTCCGTTCGCTCTTGCCGTAGTCAGTTATCCTCTGTCAGGGCTGCGACCCAAGAACCTTGCGCGCGGTTTCAATATCCACCGTAATTTGCTTCCGGAGCGCGTCCACCGAATCGAACTTCTGTTCGTCGCGCAATTTCGACAGGAAGCAGACCTCGACATCCTGCGCGTAAAGATCGCGGGCAAAATCCAGGATGTGAACCTCCAGCACGCGACGTGGTTGCGCTCCCACAAATGTCGGGCGGACCCCGATGTTCGCCACGCCGCCGAGCTGCTCGGCGCCGATGATCACCCGCACGACATATACGCTGTCCGGCGGCAACACCTCGTCGCGCGGATCCAGATTGGCTGTCGGAAAACCGAGTTGGCGTCCGCGATGGTCGCCCGGCTCGACCGTGCCGAGAATCGAGAACGGCCGTCCCAGCATCGCGGCGGCGCGGTCGATCTCGCCGCGCAATACGTGTTGCCGAATTGCGGTCGAGCTGATCATCTCGTCGCCAAGCTTCACCGATTTGATTTCCTTGGCCACAAATCCGTACTTGGGGGCCAGCGCTTCCATGAGACGCACATCACCCGTGCGGTCGCGCCCGAACCGGAAGCGGGTGCCGACGCAAATCTCCTGGAGAGGGTGGGTGTGGCGCGCGACCGCCTCGATGAACTGTTCCGGCGGCGTCAGGGAGAATGGTTTATCAAACGTGAGTAGCAGGCAGGCATCGACCCCGAGTTTTCCAATGAGCGCGAGTTTATGCTCGGTGGAAGTCAGCAGCAATGGAGCCTTTTGCGGCTGGAGCACGCGCATCGGGTGCGGATCGAACGTCAGCGCCACCGACATTCCGCCGCCGGCCCGGGCGTCGTCCCGCGCCTGGCCGATCACCTGTTGATGTCCGAGATGGACACCGTCGAATACGCCGATTGCCAGGCAAACCTTGTGAGGGCGCCCGGCCAATTCTTCAAATGTGCGAAACACCTGCATCACGCCGCGTTGGAGCCGATGAACTTCAAGATGGGGATGATGTACGTCTTCAACTGTTCACGCGTTTGTTTCAAAATGTCGTCGAGGGAATGCGCCTCGTTCACGTCAAAGTTGCCGGACCGCGTTCGCCGCAAATCGTGGAGGTGGGCGCCGCAGCCGAGGATGTCCCCAATGTCCGAGCACAACGTCCGGACATACGTCCCCTTCGTGCAGGCGACGCGGAACTGGATGCGGGGTAGTTCGAGCGCGACCACGCGCAAGTCATAGATGTGCACCAATCGCGGTTCGCGCTCGACGGTCATGCCCTTGCGCGCCAGTTTGTACAGCGGCGTGCCCTGATGTTTGACGGCGCTGACCATCGGCGGCACCTGTTGAATGTCGCCGCGGAATTTGGCGAATACCTCGTCGATAGCGTTCTCCGTAAGAGGCGGCACCGGCTTCTGGGCAATGACTTTCCCGTCGGCGTCCTGCGAATCCGTGGAAACACCGAGTAGCATCGTCCCTTCATACGCTTTGTCGTCGGACATCAGCCGGTCCTGCAGCTTGGTGGCGCGTTCGAGCACCAGGATGAGGAGGCCTGTCGCGGCGGGATCCAATGTGCCGCAATGGCCGACCTTCCGGAACCCGAAATGGCGTCGCACGCGGTCCACCACGTCGTGCGAGGTCATCCCCGGCGGTTTGTCCACCAACAGGACGCCATCGAACGGTGTCAGTTGCGATTGCATGAAGAAGTAGAACCTACAACCTGGCTGCCGCCAGCGCTTCGCTCACGGCCGCCAGCACCTTGCGCTCGATCTCACGCGGCTCGCCGGAAAGGCGCGCACCCGCCGCCTCGCGGTGGCCACCGCCACCGAAATGGCGGGCGATCGAATTGACATCGACCTTCGGATGTTTGGAGCGAAGGCTGACGCGAAATTTGCCCGGTTCAGTCAACTCCTCAAAAAGCAGAGCCACCACGACGCCCTCGATGGCACGAGCGTAATCGATCAAGCCTTCCGTATCCTCGCGTTTGGCCCCGGACTCCTCGAACATTTCCGTGGTGACCCACGTGTACGCGATGCGCTTCTGGTCGGCCAACTGGAGTTGCGCCAGGGCTTTCTGCAGCAGCATCAGCCGCGCGTATGGGTAGCTCTCGTACACATGGCGGCAGATTTCACCGACGTTGATTCCGGTGTCGACCAAGTCGGCGGCGGCCCGTAGTGATTCCGCCGTCGTGCTGCTGTAACTGAACGAACCCGTGTCGGTCGAGATCGCGGCGAACAGGCAGGTGGCAATGTCGCGCGTCAGTTTGAACCCGCCCTGCTTCATCAAATCGAAGGCGATCTGCCCCGCCGCGGGGGCTTCCGGAACGATCCAGTTGATCTCGGCGAATTTCTCATTGCTGACGTGGTGGTCGATATTGATGAAGTGCTTTCGGTTGCGAATTCGCTGGGCGGCCGAACCAACCCGCTGCCAGGTGGATGTGTCGATGGCGATGACGACATCGAAATCCTTCGGCTCGGCGGGCGGGCGGGTGATGAGTTCGCTGCAGGGCAGAAAGCGGAACTTGGTCGGCACCTCATCGTCATTCCAGGCTTCGACCGTCTTGCCCAAACCTTTCAACATCAGCAGCAGCGCCAGTTGCGAGCCCACGGCGTCGCCGTCGGGCCGATAGTGGGTGAGCACCAGGAACGTGTTCTGGCTGCGCAGCAGTTCGCTGATCTGTTGGATGGCATCACTCATCGGGCCCTTCGTCGCCGAGTTCATCGAGCAAATGCTCGATGTGACTCGCGCGAGCCTCCGTTTCGTCCAGGATGAATTGCAACCGCGGTGTGTATTTTAGGACGATGCGGTGCGCCAACTCGTGTTGGATGTGGCCGTGTCGACGCTCCAGCGTCTCAACAGCGCGCTGCTTTTGCGCCGCCGAACCGATCACGCTCATATAGATGCGGCCTTCCTTCAAATCCGGGCTGATTTCTGCGGCCGTGATCGTCACGAAGCCGCAATCGGCCAGGTTCAACTCCTGCACGACCTCGCTGACCTCGCGCTTGACCAATTCAGATACTCGTTCAATTCGATGGCTGCTCATGGTGATGACGGCCCAGGGGAAGAGTGGAAAGGGCGGCACGTCCGAAATCATTCCGTGTTTCGTCCTCCGCGTTGGGCGGTTGAGTTATTGGGTTACAAACTCGCTGCGACCTTCTCGACCGTATAGCACTCCAGAACGTCGCCTTCCTGGATTCCCGGAAAATTCTCCAGACGCAAGCCGCATTCGGAACCCGCCTTGGCCTCGCGCACGTCATCCTGGAAATGCTTGAGGCTCGAAATGCGGCCCTCATACTGGACGGCCTTGCGTCGCAACAGCCTCACGCGGGCACTGCGCGCGATGCGGCCGTCCGTGACCACACATCCCGCCACCGGCGGCCCCTTGGAAAGCTCGAACACCTTGCGGACTTCGGCATGACCGATGACCGATTCCTTCGATTCCGGCTCCAGCAGGCCTTCCATCGATTCTTCCACCTGTTCGATCAATTCGTAAATGATGGTGTACAACTTGATCTGCACGTTCGCGTTTTTGGCCGTGTCGGTGACTCCACTCTCGGTTTTGACCCGAAACCCGATGATGACGGCTTCCGAGGCGCTGGCCAGCAGTACGTCGTTTTCCGTGATGCTGCCGACCGCGGCATGGAGAATGTCGAGTTCGATCTTCTCGCTCTTCAGCTTGCGGAGGGAATCCGCGATGGCTTCCAGGGAACCTTGCACATCGGTCTTGAGCACGATGTGCAACTTCTTCATTTCGCCATCCTCGATCTGGCTCATGAGGTCTTCGAGTCGTGAACCACGCGGTTGCGTCGTGGTCGATCCGCGCACTTCCTGCTGGCGTTGTTCGCTGAGGGCCCGCGCCTCCTTGTCCGTCTTCATGACGTTGAACTCGAGGCCGGCCTCGGGCAGGCCGGAGAGCCCCACGATCTTGACGGGGGTCGAGGGGGGCGCTTCTTTGATGCGCTGGCCCTTGTCGTTGACCAGCGCGCGAATCTTGGCCCAGAACGGCCCGCACACGATGCCGTCGCCCACGTGAAGTGTTCCCTTGCGCACCAGCACCGTGGCCGTTGGTCCCAAGCCGGGCTCGATTTGCGCCTCGATCACGTTGCCTTTCGCCGGCACCTTCGGGCTCGCCTTCAGTTCCATGATCTCGGCTTGCAACAAAATCATCTCCAGCAACGTATCAACGCCCTTTTTTGTGGTCGCCGAAACGTCGACGGTGATGGTGTCGCCGCCCCACGATTCCGCGTTCAGACCGTGTTCCTGCAACTGCTTCTTGACGCGGTCCGGGTTCGCCGTCGGCAGGTCGCACTTGTTAATGGCGACGAGAATCGGGACCTGCGCCGCTCGGGCGTGGCTGATGGCTTCGATCGTCTGGGGCATGATGCCGTCGTCCGCGGCTACGACCAGCACGGCGATGTCCGTGACGTTGGCGCCCCGTGCCCGCATCTTTGTGAACGCCTCGTGGCCGGGGGTGTCCAGGAACGTGATCTTCTTGCCACCCGGAAGCGATACCACGCTGGCGCCGATGTGCTGCGTGATCCCGCCGCTTTCGTGGGCTGCGACATCCGTCTTGCGAATTGCGTCGAGCAGCGAGGTCTTGCCATGGTCGACGTGGCCCATCACTGTGACCACGGGCGGGCGCGGCATCAAATCGGTCGCTCGTTCGCCGACTTCCAGGGGTTCGACCTTCCGGGGCGGGGCGTGAACGATGCCGGCCCCGCGCTCGCGCTTTTCCAACTCGAAAATGAAACCGTGCCGCTCGCAGATTTTGCGAGCGATGTCTTCCCCGATGCTCTCGGTGAGATTGGCGAAGACGTTCATCGCCATCATCTCGGCCAACAGCACGTGCGATTTCACACCGATGCGTTGTGCCAGATCGCGCACCACCACCGGCGGCTTCATCTGGATGACTTTGTTCCCCTTGTCGTCAACAATGAAGGCGGGCTGTGACGGCGCCGCCGGTAACGCTACGGGCTTGGGGGCCGGCGCGAGCGGCGGCGTTGGGCGCGGGGCTGTCGTAATCTTCACCGTTGGCTGCGGCGCCGCCACGGAAACCGGCTTCGGTGGCGCTGCGGCGGGTGGAGACTTGGGCGGAATGACAGGGGGTGGCGGTGGCGCCACAGCACTCGTGGCAACCTTCGCCACCGGCGGTCTTGGAGGTTCGACAATGGCCTTTGGCGGTTCGATAACCACGGGTGGAGGTGGCAAAGTGACAACCGCCGCCGCAACCTCCGTCTTCTCGGCGATCTTCACCGCAGGGGAAGCCGGCGCTACGCGCGGTTCGGGCGCAGCAGGTGGCGGCGGAACATACCCGTACTCCTTTTCGATCGACTCGGCGGTAATCTTATCGACCGTGCTGGAGTGGCTCTTGACGGGATAATTCATGGCGTGCAGCTTGTCGATCATTTCCTTGTTCGACAGGCGGCAATGCTTCGCCAGTTCGTGTACGCGGATACTCATTATGCCTGTTTGTCGCCTTCCGATGGTTGGGCTGCCTCGCGACGCTCCTGCTCCACGTTGGCCGCTTGTTGTACCGCCGCGGCCTTTTCAGCGCCCAGAATGTCTGTCAAATCGTTCAAATCCGCCGATAACAAACCCCCGAGCGAATGAAACCCGCCCTTGACCAGGCTTTCGGCAGCCTCGCGCGGAATCCCGGGGATCGCCGCCATCTCTTCGACGGCCCGCGCGACCTTCTCCTCGAAACCCAACTCGGCAGATTCTTCCTTCTCGATCTCGATGTTCCAACCGGTCAGCTTGGCCGTCAGGCGCGCGTTCTGCCCCTTCTTGCCAATCGCCAGTGACAATTGGTCGGGATCCACAATAATCTTCACGGAATGGCGGGTTTCGTCAATGACGAGGTTCTTCAACTTCGCGGGCGCGAGGGCATTGGTGACATACTGGCGAACGTTCGGGTCCCAGCGAATGATGTCGATCTTTTCTCCGCTGAGTTCGCGCACGATGTTCTTCACCCGCATCCCGCGCATGCCCACGCAAGCGCCGACAGGATCAACCTTCTCGTCATGGGACAGGACGGCAAGCTTGGTGCGAAACCCCGCCTCGCGGGCGATGCCCTTGATCTCCACGGTCTTGTCGGCGATTTCGGAAACTTCGAGTTCAAAGAGTTTGCGGACAAAATCGGGATGGCTGCGAGAGAGAATAATCTCGGGCCCATGGATCGCGTTGTCGACGCTCAGTGTATACGCGCGAATGCGATCACCGGGCTGGTATTCCTCCGTCGGGACGCGCTCGCGGCTGGGCATGATGCCTTCAATCTTGCCCAGGTCGACGATAACGTCGCTGCGCTCGAAGCGGCGCACGGTGCCCGACAGGATGTCGCCGCTGCGTCCCTTGAACTCCTCGAACACCATGTTCTTCTCGACCTGCCGAATGCGCTGGAGCATCGCCTGTTTGGCCGTCTGGGCGGCAATCCGCCCGAAATTCTGCGGGGTGACCTCGATTTCGATGCTTTCCCCAAGCTGGATGTTCGGCGCGCGGCGTCGGGCGTCGGCCAACGAGATCTCATCTTGTTTGTTGACGACGTTTTCAACCACCAATTGCTTGGCGAGCGCGCGGATGTTGCCGGTCTTGCGGTCGATCTCGATGCGAAGGTCGTTGGCGGGACCGACGCTCCTCTTGGAAGCCTGTAGCAGCGCCGACTCGACGGCTTGGAACAGGACTTCCTTGTCGATGCCCTTCTCCCGGTGGAAATATTCCACAGCCACTATCAATTCGCCGTTCATAAGCGTATTCTATATCCTCTGGCGGCACATCCCTTCGGGGGAACAAAAAAGTGGGTTCTTCGACCCACTTGTTCCGTGTCGCCAATTAATCAACCTGTGGAATTATACGCAATCTCCAATATCGGTCAAGCCCATATAGAAACCACCGCAACGGGCTTGTTTTGCGGCGGGAGGGGGTTACAATGCGCCGCGAATGAACCTGCCCAACCGGCTCACCAGTGCGCGCATTGTCTTGACTGTGTTCTTCGTCATGGCGCTGCTCTTGCCGCCCGAAGGGTGGGTGCGATCGCATTTCCTGTTTGGAAAAACGACGGCGCTGGTCATTTTCATCATCGCAAGCCTGACCGACTGGTGGGACGGCTGGTACGCCCGCCGACATAAGATCGAGACAACCTTCGGCGCGTTGCTCGACCCGCTCGCCGACAAGGTCCTGACGACCGCCGCGTTCATCTGTTTCATCGCGCAACCAAGTTACCGACCCGGTGTGCCGCTGGTGCAGGCCTGGATGGTCCTGGTCATCGTCGCCCGGGATTTCCTGGTGACCGGCCTGCGCCTTGTCGCCAACCAGCAAGGCGTCGTGCTCCGGGCGGAGTGGTTCGGGAAACATAAGACCGTCTCGCAGATGGTTGCAATTATCTGTATTCTGCTGGGATTGGCCGCGCGCGAGGACTGGCGTTGCTTCGGGATCGGCTCCGACCTCTTCGATGTCCTGTTCTCCCGCGTAGCGTTCACATTGATGCTCATCACCGTGGGCCTGACGCTCGTGTCGGGGATCATCTACTTCTGGAAGAACCGGGAGTGTTTCCTGCGCGATGCGTGAGCGACTGGTCAAGTTTCTGGCCACCGGGTTCGGCGTCGGCTATCTGCCGGTGGCACCGGGCACCGCCGGCTCGGTCGTCGGCGTCGGCTTCTGGTGGGCTCTAAACCAGGAACACCACTTGTGGCTGCGCGGCGTGCTTCTGGTGCTGGCCATTGGATTCGCGGTCTGGTGTGCGGGCGAAGCGTCGGAAATCATGCACCATCCCGATCCATCCAGTGTGGTCATCGACGAGATCGTGGCCATCCCGCTCGCGCTGATCGGACTGGGGACGAGGTGGTGGCAGGTCGCCGTGGGATTCGTGATGTTCCGTCTCTTTGATGTATGGAAGCCTTCACCCATTCGCGACGCGCAGGATTTTTCCGGGGGGATCGGTATCGTGTTGGACGACCTGTTGGCCGCGGCGGCCGCGTGTGTGACCACGCACGGCATCGTGTGGCTGGTCAGTTGGATGAAGCATTTATCCGCCTAAGGCGGACTGAGCTTCGCGAGGAACTCTTCGAGTTGGGCGGTGTCGAAATTGGCCAGCACACGGCCGTCGACCACGATGGTCGGCACATAACGCTGGCCCGATAACCGCTGCATTTCCTCATCGGCAGCGGGGTCACGGCCTACGTCGATCTCCTGAAACGAGATACCGTGCTCCTTCAGATACTCCTTGGCATTGAGGCACCAGCCGCACCATTTGCGCGTGTAAAGCTTCACGTCTCTCATGATTTTTCCTTGTGCATCGCGCCCTAACATCGCAAATTGGATGCCAAAAGCAACCGCCGGGTTTCGCATCATTATGACCATGAAAGTGCTTGTAGCCGACCCCATTTCCCAGCGGGGTGTGGAAATGCTGCGCCAGAATGCCTCCTTTCAAGTGGACGTGAATACCGCGTTTTGTATTTGATCGATGATGAGGCGAAGACGATTGAAGTTCTTGCAGTAGGGCATCGTCGTGAAGTATACCGATGAGCCTTGATGAAGCTTTCTCCTGAAAAGAAACTGGCCGGCATTCTCTGTCCTGTATTCTCCATTCGAACGGAAAACGATCTCGGCATTGGCGACACCGAGGGCGTGCACCAGATGATCGATTGGTGTCACAAGCATGGGATCGGCATCCTGCAGGTGTTGCCGATCAACGAGACGAGCGACGACAATTCTCCGTACAACGCGATCAGCACGATGGCGCTCGATCCGACGACCATCGCCATCTCGCCTGAGCGCATTCCCGATCTGTCCGCCGCGAAGTTCAAGGAGATCGCCAAGCCCGGGTTGCTCAAAGAACTGCGCGCTGGCCCGGTGAAGTACACCAAGGTGAAAGAACTGAAGCGGTCGCTATTGCGCGCGGCGTTCGATGCTTTTCTCACCAAACACTGGAACAAGAAGACTGACCGCAGTGAGGCCTTCCGCGCGTTCCTCGCCGAGAATGGCGACTGGATTTCCGACTACGCCATGTTCCGCGTGTTGATGGAGGATTATCACAACTGGCCGACTTGGGATGAATGGCCGTTGGACCGCCAGGATCCGAAGAAAGCGTGGTCGTGGTTCCACTCGCTTCCAGCCAAACAGCGCGACGAGTACGCCGAGCGGATGCTGTTTTGCGCGTACATGCAATGGATCGCGTACGACCAGTGGACGAAAATCAAGGAACATGGCACGAGCCAGAAGGTCTACCTGATGGGGGACATCCCGTTCGGCGTCAACCGCTACAGCTCCGACGTGTGGGGCAACCGCGCCATCTTCGACCTCGACTGGAGCGGCGGCTGCCCGCCCGAGAAAACTTTTAAGGTCGATCTCTTCACCGAAAAATGGGGCCAGAACTGGGGCATCCCGCTCTACAAATGGGACGTGTCGCGCGAACGTAACCACGACTGGTGGCGGATTCGCTGCGGCAACATCCACAAGATGTCCCATCTCTTCCGCATCGACCACGTGCTCGGTTTCTTCCGCATTTACTCGTTCCCATGGCAACCGAAGTACAACGACAAGTTCCTGCCCTTGACCGAGGCAGAAGCGGCGAAACTCACGGGCGGACGGTTGCCGCATTTCCAACCGTACGCCGACGACACGCCCGAAGGCGCGAAGTTCAACCAGAAGCAGGGTGAGGAATTGCTGGCGATGGTGCTGGCGGCCGCGGGCGACACGACCGTTGTCGCCGAAGACCTCGGAGTCGTTCCCCCGTATGTCCCGATCGCACTCGACCGCTTGAAAATCCCCGGCTACAAGATTCCGCACTTCCTGCGTGAGAAGAATCTCTCGTTCGTTGACGGCAAGACCTACCCGCGGCTCTCGCTCGCGACACCGGCGACGCATGACCACGATCCGATAGCCAAGATGTGGCGCGAGTTGTGGGAGAAGGTCGAAGCTGGCAGGCACAGCCAGGATGCGAACGCGCGCCACCAATCGGAAGAGGCGTACAAGGAGTTGATGCGCTGGATGGAGTATTGCGGCGCGGATCACCAGGAGCCGCCACGTACATTCAACGACGAGATCCACCGTCTCATCCTGCGCGGCGTGCTCAACTCCAATTCGTGGCTCGCCGTGTTCATGATCACGGACGTGTTTGGCACGGACGGCCGGTTCAACGTTCCCGGCGCCGTCAGCGAAGGCAACTGGTCCTATCGCCTGGATAAGACCGTCGCCGAACTCGACAACGACCCGCATCTTCTCCACAAGACCCGGATGTTCGCGAAGCTTGTGAAAGAAACGCACCGTCTGCCGTAGCCTTCATCGGACGCCCCGGACAGCGCGTGCTCAGATCGCGGCGAGAACTTCTTCCGCGTGGCCGGCAGGCTTGACCTTGTGGAATATCTTTCTGATGGTTCCGTCGGCGCCGATAATGAAGGTGGTGCGTTCGACGCCCATGTATTTGCGGCCGTACATGGACTTCTCCTTCCACACGCCGTACGCCGCGCAGAGCTTGTGGTCCTCGTCGGGAACGAGCGTGAACGGCAGATCAAACTTCGTGGAGAATTTCTCGTGTGACTCGGTCGAGTCGGGACTCACGCCGAGCACGACGGCGTCCTTGTTGGTGATTTGCTTGTGCGCATCCCGCAGTTCACACGCCTCGGTGGTGCATCCGGGGGTATTATCCTTGGGGTAAAAGTAGAGCACAATTGTCTTACCCTTGTTCTCGCCGAGTTCCTTGAATGCCGGCGCTCTGTCGCCCTCACTGAGTTCTTTCACAGTTTGACTCCGATTCTTGGACAAACGTCCGCGACTTCACAGTGGATGCAGTCGGGCTTGCGAGCGGTGCAACGTTTTCGCCCGTGCCAGATCAGCAGATGTGAAAAAGCGATCCAATCCTGGCGGGGGACGATCTTCACAAGCGCCTGCTCAATCTTTTCGGGCGACGTCTGGCCGGTCAGTCCCATACGCCGGGCGAGCCGCGAAACGTGCGTATCCACAACGATGCCTTCGGCCTTGCCATAGGCGACACCCAGCACCACATTGGCGGTCTTGCGTCCGATGCCGTCCAGTTGGATCAGTTCGTCGAGCGTGTCCGGCACCCGGCCGCCGTACTCCGCGACGAGGCTCTGGCAGCAATTCCGAATCGAGCGCGCCTTGTTTCGAAAAAAGCCGGTGCTGCGAATGATGGCCTCAAGTTCCGCCGGCCGCGCGGTAGCGAAATCGGCGGCAGTATGGTAACGCCGAAACAGGGCCGGGGCGACGAGATTGACGCGTTGGTCGGTGCATTGCGCGCTGAGGATGGTGGCGACGAGGAGCTGGAGCGGGTTCTGATGATGCAGGGCGCAGCGCGCATCCGGGTGGGCGGCCCGCAATCGCCGTAAAATGGCGCGACAGCGCGGCATCAATTTGCTCTTGGCAACGCTCACGAGTCGCAGTATAGCATATCGTCAGAGACGCGCTCAGTTTCACCACCGCGATTTCAACGAAGAAGAGGAGATAGATTATGGCACACATTGTGTGTGAACCTTGTGTCGGCTGCAAATACACCGATTGCGTGGAAGTTTGTCCCGTGAATTGTTTCTACGAAGTCGATGATCGGCTGTACATTCATCCGGACGAATGCATCGACTGCACGGCATGTGTGCCGGTCTGCCCTGTGGAGGCGATCTTTACCGAAAGCGATGTGCCCGAAAAATGGAAGTCGTTTATCGCCGAGAACCGCGACAAGGTCGCGGGCGCGGCCGACATCACCGCCAAGAAAGAGCCGCTCGGGAAGGACAAACCCGAGTGCCAGCCCGGCGCGCGCAAACCCTAGCCAGCGCCACAGATTATCCGCAAACTCTCAAAACTGCTGGCGACCCTGGTTGGGCGCGGTAGTCGCGCTGTCCTTGGGTGCGATTCTTCCCGTTGCACCGTTACGCTGTCCGATCCGTTGATCCACCGGCGGGCAGCGGTAATACACCTCGAGGATCAGCGCGCCGAGTGAGGTGGAGTAGGCGGGCGTTGCCGCGAGTTCGCGGGTTTCCATCGTGCTGTTGGGGGGCGGCATCCAGCGACCGTCAGCGCGTTGCTTTTTGATCAGCGTGTCGCGAATCTCCCGGTTCCAGTACTGCCAGTACGAACCACCGCCCTGGAACATGGCCTGCGTGATGTAATACCAACCGTAGAGGACGTAATCACCCTGGGTCTTGTCCCACTCGACCCGTTGTTCCCGGAGATAGTCAAGGGCAGCCTGAATGCGTTGGTCCTTGCCATTGCCAAGGAGTTGCTGACAGAACACACCGATGGCGGTCATGGACGGCGATCGCTCCGGTGATTGATAACCGAAGCCGGGGTCCTTCACGTCATACATGTTCCAGAGGAACTTTGCGGCCTTGTCGCAAACTTCCGGCGGAACATTCAGCCCGGCCGCCCTGGCTGACGTCAGCGCCATGATCATCCATCCCGTGACCGACACATCCGAATCATCCGACGACGGGCGGTAGCGCCATCCACCAACGTGTTGGGCATTGGCCTTGGCGGCGGATTGTCCGCGAATGATCCCGTTCAACGACCGTTCCAGCGGATCGCGCAACACGGGGGATTGCGTCATCGCATACCCTTCCGAAAGCGCGAGAGCCACCAGGCCCTGGGAGTCACCACCGATGTAATCTTGCGATGCATCGGAAACGAGCCCATCGCCGCCCACGTGAATGGACAGGTAGTCCAGCGCTTTGCTGACGGTATCACCGAATTCGGTGGAATCGGGTGTCTCCCCGTGCCCGAGAAAGGCCAGCGTGGCCAATGCGGTGCCGGCCGCGGTGCTCCCGCCACATCTCCACGAGCCATTCGCCTCTTGGTGTGCCTTGAGCCACCGCAATCCGGCCACAACCGCGCCTTCGGTTTCGGTGCTGCCGTTGTACTGGTTGAGATTACTGGCGCGTTGCGCACCCATGCGCGCCCCCAAAATACCGCCACCAGGTCCCTTGATTCCCGCAGTGCCAATCGCGATGTCACCGAGGCCGCCCAAGGTCGTCAAACCCACGCCGGTTGGACCACCGTCGGGTCGCGCAATCGCAGTCGCGCTGTCACTCACGACCCCGATCACGTTGGCGATGGACTCCTGACCCACTTGTGCGGATGGAGTCGTGAGGTGCGCCTGGTAGGATTCAACCGTACCTCCACCAGCCGTTGGATTGCCGCCGGGACCTTTTCCCATCGTGCCACCGCCCGCGCCGAGCGTCGGGCCATTGTAGTCGAAGTCGTGGGAGGCGGCGTTCGGGCCTTGCGCGTTCCTGTCAGCGGCAGGTGGCGGAAGCACACCGGCGTCGAACGACGCAACGATTCTCGGGCGATTGACTCCGATCTTGATCCAGCCGAACGCGGCGATCAACGTGACGTGTATCAGCAGAGCAACGAGGAAGGCGTACAAGAGGCGCGTGTTTGCCGCCAACCATGTCAGGAGTTTTATGATGGTCTTCATCCGTCAGGACTGCTGCGGTTGGGCGGGCAGGGACTCGACCTCCTTCTTCGCATCGGCGGCAAAGAGGCCGTTGGGAAATCGACGGAGATAAGCTTCAAACGCGCGGCGCGCCATCTGCGGATTGCCGAGGGCGTTGTGGCATTGCCCACTGCGAAACGCCGCCTCTTCACCATGCGGGCCGCTCATCACAAGCGACGCGCGCAGATAGTAGGCCAACGCGATCTTCTTGTTTTCCCTTTCGTCGCCGCGAAACGAAAAATAGCAATTGCCCAGGAGATAGGCGGCTTCACCCGAGCTTTCACCCGTCGCGCCAACCATGACCGCGGTGAGAAGTTCAATCGCCTTCGCGTTGTGAGGATCCCGCGGATCTCCGCCGTTGCCGCGGGCAAGATGGACTTTGGCAAGGCCCAACTCGGCGCGGTCATGCAGGGCGCCGGATGGGGTGTTGAAAACCATCGGGCCGAAGATCTCCCCGGCGTCATCGAGTTGATTCATCGCCAGCTCGATTTCCCCCAAACCGAGTCGGGCCCGTGGCGCGGTGAGAATGTCGTCTGGATAAAGTGTGAGTGAGTTGTTGTACGCTTGCCTGGCTTGCATGAGCTGTCCGCGACGGAGGAGGGCGTCGCCAACGGCAATGTAGGTGGCCGACGGTAGATGGTCTTTCTCGGGGTCGCCAGGCAATTTCAGCGCTGCGGCGTACGCGCGTGGCGAATCGCCCTCCGCCAGCGCCAACTCGATGGTGCTTGTAATCGCGGCGATGCGGACGCTGTCGTTTTGCGGATACTCAGCGGCCAGGTGGTCGAGACGGGCATACGCATCATTGAATTGTCTCGCGGCGCGGTATGCTTCGGCGATCTGAGTAATCATGGCACTTACCGCCGCGGGATCGTCGTGGAATTTGCCCAGGAGCTTTTCGCAGTCCGCCACGGCGTTGGCCACATCGCCACGGGCTTCAAGAATGCCGGCGATGCGCATTTCGGAAGCGATAGCCGCTTTGCGGACGTCCATCGTCACGTCAGCTGCCGACATGGCGCGCGCTATGACGTCGCGGTACGCCGCGAGAGCCTCGTTTGTCTTCACGTCACGTTCCAATTGCGAGGCGATGGAGTAGAGAGCGCTGCCAACGCGCGGGTGGGTTGGATAGCGCGCCACGAAGTTACGGAACTGGGTCAGCATTTCTCCGCGCTTGTTTTCCGCCCCATAACAGGTGGCGATTTCATATGCGGCGAGCGGCGCGAACACGGTGTCCGGGAATCCCCCGACGAGTTTCCGGTAGTAGTTGATGGCCTCGTCGAAACGGCCCAGAGCGTATTGATCGCGCGCGAGTTGATAAAGAGCTTCCGCCGCGAGGGGGTTCTCAGGCCAGCGGGCAGCGAATTCCTGAAACGACGCAACCGCCTTCTCGAAGTGTGCCATGGCAATCCGTTTGTCCGTTGGCTCACCTTCTTGGGCTGCGAGGCAGGCGTTGAGGTAGCCAAGTTGGAAAGTGACTTCGGGGATCAAGGTGTTGGAAGGGTAGACCGCGCGCAGGTGCTCATAATCCTTGACGGCGTCAGCGAGGTTCGCGCGAGCGGTCGCTGGATCGTTTGCCTTCCGAGAGATCTCAAAGCAGCACCGTCCCAGTCGGAACAAGGCATCCGGCATCATCTTGCTGTTGGGGTGCTGTTGCACGAAGGCCAGGAAACTGTCGCGCGCACGGTCGAAGTCGTGGAGGGTGTAGTAGCCGTCACCAATCCGAAAGCTTGCGGTTTCGAGAATTGGCAATCGAGGGTTCGACGCGACCAGCTTTTGGAAGCGGTCGAGAGCTTCCGGAATCTTGCCCGATGCGAAAAGGGCTTCGGCTTCGAGTAACAGGACGTCATTGGCGAACGCACTGTTTGGATAACGGATCTGAAATTCCCTGGCCGCGCCCCCGGCCTTGTCGAATCGATGCTGTTCGATCAGTTCGCGAATGAACCCGAGGTGGGCTTGCTCCGCGAGTTTGTTGTTCGGATGGAGTGCGAGGAACTGGCGGTACGCGGCAGACGCCTCCTCGGGGCGACCCAGTGATTGGTAGCAGTCGGCTACGCGAAACAGAGCCGATGCGCCCAGATCGGGCCCTGCTTCACACCTGGCTTGAAGCTGGCGCAGGTTGCTCAAGTGCCTCTCATAGGTTGGAAGCGCTCCCCGCCGCTCGTAGTTCGCCTGCTGAGATTGAAGGTCATTGATCTGAAGGCGAAGGTGTTCGATCAGATTGGTTCTGGGTTGCACTCGTTTGTAGCAAGCAATGGCATCGGTCCAGCGCCCTGCCTCGAACATGGCCTCGCCCACGTGGAAGAAGCCCTCCGAGGCCCGCGCATCATTCGCGTCCAGAGGGATTTGCCCGTAGACGTGAAGGGCGGTATCGTACTGTTTTCCGGCCGTCAGGATCTGGGCGATGAGAAATTGCGCGTCGAGGACCGCGGACGGATCGTCGGCAAATCGGGTGCGGACCTTCTGCAATATCCCCTGCGCCGATGCACAGTCTCCCTGCTTGAAGAGCGTCCATGCATCCCCGAGCAGGGCTTGCGGCAACATCTCATGGTTCGGGTACTTCGCTTCAAATTCGTGATACAAATCGAGCGCCTTTGGGTAATTCTTCAACTCCCGATAACACTCCGCCTGCTTCAAAATCGCGTCGGGGATCATGGAGGCGGACGGGTAGCCTTTCCGCAGCCGATCGAAGGTGTTGGCGGCTTCACGATACTTCTGCATCCCGGCCCAGCACCAGCCCTGCAGATAGATGACCTGCGGAACTGCGGCGCTGAGCCGGTACTGGCCTTCGAACGTTTGTAACGCTGCCAGCGCTTCGGCGAGCTTGCCGTTGTTGTAAAGCGCCCTGGCATCCTGATAGGCTTTCGCCGTCGGTGATTCTGGTGCTTGTGCGGGCGCTTGCAGCGTCAGACACATCGCCGCAACCAGGGTTGACAACAGGGTCAGGAGGCGATGTGTGTGGGACGGTGGAGTCATTGAACCGAGGCCAGTTTATTGGGAAGCGGGCGCAAGGCGACCCTGGTCAGATGCGCCTGGGCGCACACGTCCAACGCGCTGACAACATCCTGGTAACTGGAGTTCGGGTCAGCCTCGATGATGATGGTGGTGTCCTGCCCGACTGCGGTCAGTTGCATCATTGCATCGCGAAGCCCCAGAATATCATACGTGGTGGCGCCGTTGACGACGATGTTGTCCTGGTTGTTCACGTGGAGCACGATATCGAGTGGCACTTGGGTGGGCATGCTGGAGGTCACCAAGGGCAACTTGGCATTGAAGCGTTTCTCCCTCTGGCTGAACGTGGAGAAGCTCATGTAGAACACCAACAGCATGAGAATCGTGTCGATCATCGGGATGATCTCAATGCGCGCCCGCCTGATGATCCGACGCTTTAATTTCATTTGGGGGCCGTCGCGAATGTGACATCGGCAATGCCGGCTTTGGAGCAGGCCATCATGAACGCGCTGAGATCCTTGTACGTCATCGCGCGGTTGCCCCGAAGGACCAGCGAGTTCAGCCTCGGTTGCGCGGACTGAAGGCGGCGCAGGAAATCGGGAAGGTCGTTGAGCCTGTACGGTTGGCCATCGATGGTCACGTTGTCGGACGAAGACATGTTGACGATGATTTGATTGGGCAGTTTCTCAAATGGATCGCCAGCAAGCGCAATCGGAAGTTTGATCCCGGCCTGGCGTTCCGCTTCGGCAAAGCGCGAGAAGCTCATGTAAAAGATCAGCAGGATGACAATCGTGTCAATCATCGGGATGATCTCGATGCGAGCACGACGGATCTTGCGCCGCTTGACCTTCATGGGTCGAGCCTACGGAGGGGTGGGGGACTTGAGGAGCACAATCAATTCGGTGAGGCTCTCTTCCGTATCCATCAAGATGGCCTCCTTCTTGCCGGAAAAGTAATTGTAGGCGAACAGGGCCGGAATCGCCACCGCGAGGCCCGCGGCGGTGTTGATCAGCGCTTCGGAGATGCCGCCAGCCAGTTTGGTGGGGTCACTCATGCCGATGGCCGCGACGACGCTGAAAGAATGGATCATGCCAATGGTGGTGCCGAGCAATCCGATGAGCGGACACATGGTCACCATCGAATCGAGCAACGGCAGATGTTTCTCCAGGGAGATGAGTTCCTTGGTCACCGCGCTTTGCGCGAGGTCTTCGATCTCATCGGGTTTATAGCCATTGCGAGCCGCCTGAATCGTCGTCCGCATCACTCGCCCGGCGAGACTGGGCACATCGTTGGTCGCCCGAAGCATGTCCGACAACGTTGCGCCCTGCTTGATCTTATGGAGTAGTTCTCCAGCGCTTCCCCCGACGCTGCGGTAATAGAGGAAGCGTTCGATGATCAGCGTGGCCGTGATGACCGATAGCAGGCCCAGAAGCAGCAGGATGGGCCCGCCGGCCTGAAGCATGTCCCAGAAGGTCTTTGTCTTGACTGAGTCAACTGCACCGGCTTCCTGGGCGAACACCCGGCCCGTGCCACCGACGGCAGCCATAGCCAAAGCAGTCCAGAAGATACCGGAAACAACTCGAGACATTCGATTAGACAAGGCACACATGCAGCCCACCTCCTGTTAGAGACGCTGACGACATCTTCCCGCCGATATATAGGAAGTCAGGACAGGTATGGCAACCATTTTCCCCTCCTGATCGGCGGGGAAAATTCGTCGCGGGCGTCCGTCAACTCTCCAGGAAGCTACTCCTTCTTCGCGTCCGCGTCCTTCTCAGCCAACGCCGCTTTGCGGCTAAGTTTGACGCGACCTCTGTCGTCGATTCCCAGCACTTTGACCCAGGTTTCATCACCCAGCTTCAACACATCTTCGACTTGTTTGATGCGGTGATCTGCAATTTCGCTGATGTGCAACAAACCATCCTTGTCCGGTAGGATTTCCACAAACGCGCCGAATTCCTTGATACCGACCACCTTGCCACGATAGATCTTGCCGACCTCGACTTCTGCCGTGATGGCCTTGATCTGCTCGATGGCGCGGTCGGCGGCCTCGCCGTCCGTGGAAAAGATATGGATCGTGCCGTCGTCCTCGATGTCGATTTGACAGCCGGTCGCTTCCACAATTCCCTTGATAACCTTGCCCTGCGGCCCGATAACGGCGCCAATCTTCTCGGGGTTGATGTGGATCGCCGTGATCCGAGGAGCATACTTCGAGAGTTCGGCCCGCGGAGCCTTGATGGCTTCGGCCATCTTGCCAAGAATGATGAGACGGGCTTCCCGTGCCTGTTCGAACGCTTGTTTGGTCAACTCAAAACTCAAACCGTGGAGTTTCAGGTCGGTTTGAAAACCGGTGATGCCCTTGCTGGTGCCGGCGACCTTGAAGTCCATGTCACCAAAATGATCTTCCGACCCGAGAATATCGGTAAGCGTGACGACCTTGCCTGTCTTCTCGTCCGTGATCAGGCCAATCGAGATGCCGGCAACGGGCGCTTTCATCGGCACCCCGGCATCCATGAGGGAGAGCGTCGCACCGCACACGGTTGCCATCGAGGTCGAGCCGTTCGACTCCATGATTTCCGAGGTCACGCGAATGGTGTACGGGAAATCCACTTCGTCGGGTATCATCGGTTCGATAGAGCGTTCGGCCAACGCGCCGTGACCGATCTCTCGCCGACCCGGCGAACCCGTGCGACCGGTCTCGCCGACGCTGAACGGCGGGAAATTGTAATGCAGGATGAATTTCTTCTCGGTTGCGCCCCCCGTCCAAGCATCCATTTCCTGGGTGTCGGACTTGGAGCCGAGCGTGGTCATCACCAGCGCCTGCGTTTCGCCGCGTTGGAAGATGGCGGACCCGTGCGTGCGGGGCAGGACGCCGACTTCGCCGTAGATCGGGCGAATGTCGCGCGCGCCACGGCCATCCGGCCGATTGTTGCTGTTGAGAATGGAACTGCGAACGGCTTCCGACTCAATCTTGTGGAAAGACTCATTGATCTCGAAATCGGTTATGTCAGCGAATTTCTGTTTGAGGCCCTCGGCCATCTTGTCTTTGCAGGCGTAAACAACCGCTTCGCGGGCCAGCTTGCCATGGGTGAGGATGGCGTTGAGAATCTGGCCGCCGACGATTTCCCGAGCGACTGCCACCACTTCGGGGCGGGCCGTGTAGAGTTTGACTTCGCGTTTCGGTTTGCCGGCTTTCTCAGCCAGTTCGCGAATGGCGGCCACGATCTTCTTCGATTCCGCATGGGCGAACTCGATGGCCTTCATCATGTCGGCCTCGGAGATCTCCTGGGCGGCGCCTTCGATCATCACCAGTTCCTTCTCGCTGCCGACGAAGACGAGGTCGAGATCACTTTCTTTTCGCTGGGTGTGCGTCGGATTGGCAATGAACTGGTCGCCGACACGAATCACGCGCACCGCGCCGACCGGGCCGTGCCACGGAATATCCGAAACCGCGAGGGCGGCAAATGCGCCATTGATCGCCAGCATGTCCGGGTCGTTTTCCGCGTCCGCGCTGAGCACAATCGCCATGATTTGCGTGTCGTTGTAAAAACCTTCGGGAAACAACGGACGACAAGGCCGGTCAATCATACGCGCGGTGAGAATCTCCTTTTCGGTCGGACGTCCTTCGCGCTTGAAATAGCCGCCGGGGAACCTGCCCGCCGCGGCGGCTTTCTCGCGGTAGTCGACCGTGAGCGGGAAAAAGTCCAGTTCGTCGCGGGTCGAGCCACTGGCCACTGCCGTCACAATGACGACGGTTTCGCCGAAGGTGACGACGGCTGCGCCGCCCGCCTGTTTGGCCAGTTTGCCGGTTTCGATGATGAGTTCTTTGTCGCCAATGGGGGTACGCACTACACTAGGCTGCATATGTGAGTTCCGACCGCCCGGCAGGTATCGGACTAATGGAATGATGTCCACCCGCGCCGCGCCGCGGAGTAGGCGGGCATCAATCCATCAATCCTCCAATGCTTGCCAGGGCAATCGCCTTTCTTTTCTACTTTCTGAGGTTCAGTTTCTTGATCAATTCCTGGTAGCGCTTCGTGTCGGTGCTGCTCAAATAATCGAGCAGCCGCCGCCGCTGGCCCACCATCTTCAGCAGCCCGCGCCGCGAGCTGTGGTCCTTGACATGCGCCTGCAGGTGCTGCGTCAACTCGCTGATGCGAGCCGTCAGCAACGCAATCTGCACGTCCGCCGACCCCGTGTCCTTCGGATGAAGCTGAAATTGTTTCGTGACTTCCGTCTTCTTTGCCATCGCAATCATTTCCAAATCTCTCACGCCTTTCCAGTGTTAAACAGCCGTGAGTTTATAACCGATGGAAGGGGGTGTAAAGTAGTTTTTCACCCGCCAATTCTCCGCACGCGTTTGGTGGTGCTGTTTGGAGAAAGTCCGTACTCATTTTGATCAAAACGGTGGTCTGTAGGGTATCCCCACACCCTTCCCCACTAGGGGGAGGGGTCGCGTTGTCGTCTGGCCCTTTGTTCGCAAGGGTTTTGTCGTGGTTCACCCCTCGTCGGNNCCGACGGGTTCACCCACGGACGGGTTACGGGTAAAGGACAGTGTCCTTTACAGGTAGAACACGGGTGGACACGCTCACGCGTGACGGAAAAACCTGTGACAACTTGTCACAGACCGGAAGGACAACAGGGAGGGTGCCTCCCCAGTTTTCCTGCGACCTTTCCCGCTCCCGGTTTCGCAGCTACGCAGATGGATCGTCCGGGGTGTATTCGCTGGGGCTCCACTCCACCTTGCGCTACGTCGATACCCCTCTTACCCCATCGACGGCGAAGGTGGGTTCCGCCCCGCTTCCTCCACCCCAGTACGACCACCAGCCTGACGCTGCGACCAAAGGAACACAGGAGCGGCTGCCGCCCCAGTTTTCCTCTGGCACACTTTTCCCCCACCGGGAGACGCGGCTACGCAGATGGTGCGTCCTGTCTGCGCCAGTCGGTGCTATCCCCCAAGGGTTCCAACGTCAGCCAGCGACACCGACAGTCACCCAAGGACAACAGGCTAATCAGGCTGAGGAACAAGCCGCAGCGGCACGTGCGACGTACCTCGCCCGATATTTGAACTCCGGCTCTTCCCGTCAACCCGGGATGAAAATGGTTGCCGTCGCAGTTGTGTCTGAAAATGGAGCCTTCAATTTTGCCCTGAATGCCGCCATTGCCAGCCACCTGAAGATGGCATCCGCTTCAATGCTGACTTCTTTTTTCCGACCCGCATTCGTGACCGACGGCCTCTTCGCGAGCGCTTTCGCTGGCTCCAATGGAGTTTTCGACAAACTGGATTTGTCAAAGTCACTCGACGTGCTTTTACTGGGCCGAGAGCAAGTGCAGTATTCATCCGATCCGTCTCTGGAAAACGTCATGACTGCGAACATGCAACTTGAGATAACTGCCTTCTCTATCGCGGACGGCCAGAGCCAGTCGTGGACGTTCGTCGCAAACGGCTCAGGCTTCAAACAAACTGAAGCACGGCAAATGGCCGAGGAACGACTCATCAAACGAATAGCCAATGACACCAAAATGTCATTGGGCTTCTAAATTCCCAACATCACATGAAACCACTACGCCTTCTCACCGCCGTTCTGTGCATCGCTTCGTGCAGCCATGCGTTTGCAGAAGTCCAGGACATCGACAAAGAGCTTTCCGACCTTTCAGAAAGACTCGCCCTGCCGATCAAAGACCACGGCAAGACCAAGGTGGCGGTGATTGACTTCGCGAATCTGGACGGCAGTTCGGCGGGCGAACTTGGCAAATACATCGCGGAGCAGTTGACCGTGGATTTTGTCATGGGCAAACGGGATTTCTCCGTGTTGGACCGAGCGAACTTGAGAAACATCCTGGCTGAGCACAAACTGACCTCACAAGGTCTTGTCGATCCAGACAATGCCAAGAAGCTCGGTCAGTTTGCAGGCGTGGACGCGCTCATTTTGGGCACCATCATTCCCAAGGGCACACATACTGTGAGCCTCACCGCCAAAATCATCACCACCGACACCGCAGAAGTCATCGGGGCGGCGAGGGCTGAATTCAAGGCGGACGACACCGTTCAACAGCTTGAGTCCAAGCCCGTCACGCTCTCTTTTAGAGGCAAATCAAGTCGAAAACACACTGGCTAACCAAAACTGGTTGGAAATGAAAGCACTTCTCAAAAACGTCGGCTCGAACCGCCTTTTACACGCGCAGACCTTAACCGTTTCGTTCAAATCACCGTGGAATTACTTGGCTGAAACCAACGTGGCCGTGCGCAGCACGGACGACGTTTCTTTGCGAAATTCAAGATGGTGGAGACGAAGGGAGTTGAACCCTCGACCTCCTGAATGCCATTCAGGCGCTCTCCCAGCTGAGCTACGTCCCCAACCAATTCTCTGCGGAATGCGGTGTCATGCTACCGCCCGAGGGTACGATTGTCAAATTCGGTCTGTACATCGAATTGGGAGGGACACGCTCCGTCGCGGCCACTGAATTGTAGCCGCGAATCCCATTCGCGGTGCGTTCTCGCCGCGAAAGAGTTTCGACAGGGCAATACCGCTGTCGCCTTTCGGCGGTCTCGGCTTCCGCGGTTCCGGTCACGCCTTTGCCAATCGCCACC
This sequence comes from Verrucomicrobiota bacterium, assembly GCA_003164675.1. Classification (GTDB taxonomy): domain Bacteria; phylum Verrucomicrobiota; class Verrucomicrobiia; order Palsa-1439; family Palsa-1439; genus Palsa-1439. The sequence continues at coordinate 28,654 of PLTX01000044.1, forward strand.
CCCAAACGAAGCCAATTTTCGACAAACGAAGCCAAGTGACAAAATGGCGCATCTGGACTTATAACACCTTGTCCCTCAATGCCATCCACATTATCCAACACTCCAAAAAATTGGCTTCGTTTGGTAATTTTCATGTTTTGCGTGTGACCGCCCCCCTACAGCCGCACAGGCTCTCCTTCGTCGAGCCGCTGTAGCGACGGCGCTCTGTCGCCGTGGATGGGGTCGTTTGGAGGGCGAACCTCCCGGTGAGCCGCATCCCCGGCCCTCTTCCCCTTCACCTATGTCAAATACCAATATCACCTACCACATACAATTGCAAAAACGTATATCATCAGCCGGTACCCTTGTCAACTCCAACTCGCGTAACGATTCAATATCCCCGCCATAGGAGGGGCCAACCACTTCCGCCATCCCCTCCAACGGAGGGGAAATAGGGGTGGGTTCTCCACCGCACCGCCTTTCCGCTTGTAGGCGTAGCTTGCCCGCCGCAGGTTTACCCGCCGCAGCAGAACCGCGCCTTGTCCGCCGTTGTAGCCACGGCGCTCTGTCGCCGTGCTGGTTGTGCGCCGGTCTTCTGACCGCGCCCTACAAAATGACCGCAGGTCTCAAAATGGAGGAGGGCCGCATATCATCAGGCGCCGGCTTTCCGCGCTCGGGGTTGTCCGTCTGATTTTCGCTTGGCGAAGAACATCGGTGGCAGGAAGATTCACCAATTTTAACAGGCGAACCGTGCAAGATGGCTCCCCGCTTTGGACGCTTTGCGAACCTTTGCGGTTCAGTTACCAAGACCACCCACGACGCCCCTCCGCAGATAACTACCGCGAGAGGAACACAGGAGCGGCAGCCGCCCCAGTTTTCCTTGTACCTTTCCCCCACCCGAGCATTGGCGCACATGGATCGTCTTGGGCTGCACGCGCTGGACTCCGCTCTTGCCCCTTGCCCCAACCGCTACGCCTGCCGCATTTCGCCCATGCCGACCAACTGCGCTTGATGACACACTCTTGCACAGGCCAATCTCAATCACGGGCTTGTCGAAGCATCTTCTCACCGCTACACTCCGCAGGCGTGAGGTATCGACACAATGCCTGAAAATCTTTCAACTCTCGCCGAGCTGCAAAAGTATGTTCCAGATGCTGTTAAGTTCTATTGGCAAACCCGTTCCAAGCAGTTGCAGAAACAACGCGAAGCTGGCGGCTCAGATCAAGGTCTACGTTCAGCAGTAACAGGCGGTGCGCAAATGGACGGCTTCATCGAATTACTGACGAAGCTCGTCACTGAAGCGGGGATTGACCGGTCTCATGTCTATTACCGGGACTCGCTGGAATTGCCGGGTTACTTCCGACCGAACAAAAAGTGGGACTTTATTGTCGTCGTCAAAGGCCAGTTGATCGCGGCTCTCGAAGCTAAATCCCAAGTCGGCCCATCGTTTGGAAACAATTTTAACAATCGCACCGAAGAGGCAATGGGCAGCGCTTTGGATCTGTGGACGGCCTTCCGCGAAAAGGCATTCGGTTCAAAAGTTCGCCCGTGGATTGGCTACATATTCCTTCTTGAGGACTGCGCGCCCTCAACCCGTCCTGTCGGCGTCAAAGAACCACACTTCAAAGTGTTCCCCGAGTTTCGGAACTCGTCCTACGCGAAGCGCTACGAATTGTTTTGTCGCCGCCTTGTGTTGGAGAAGCATTATGATGCCGCTTCATTTATGATGTCGAATGCAGAAAAGGGCGCGAACGGCGAATACTCCGAACCCGCACCCGACCTCACGTTTCAGATGTTTGCCAATTCTTTGGTCGGACGTGTGGCAGCATTCTCCGGTCGAATCAAAGAGCTATGAAATACGACACACCTAAGGCTCACACCCTACATCGCTTGGTGCATGGGGACGCCCGCGACCTCTCTTTTCTACCGGATGAGTCGGTCCATCTCGTCGTCACCTCGCCTCCCTACTGGAATCTGAAACGCTACGTCGAAAACCCCGACCAACTCGGCCACATCCAAGACTACGAAGCTTTTCTGGCCGAGCTGGCCAAGGTCTGGCGGCACACCTTTCGCGTCCTCGTGCCCGGCGGACGGCTCGTTTGCGTTGTCGGCGATGTCTGCGTGGCGCGAAAACGATTTGGCCGGCATCTGGTGTTTCCGCTCCACGCCGACATCTGCGTCCTCTGCCGGCGGCTCGGCTTCGACAACCTGAATCCAATCATTTGGCACAAGATTTCCAACGCGATTTTCGAGGCCAACAAGACCAGCAAGTTTCTCGGTAAACCCTACGAGCCAAACGCGATCATCAAGAACGACATGGAATTCATCCTCATGCAGCGCAAGCCCGGCGGTTACCGGCAACCGACCAACGGCCAGCGCGACGAAAGCCGCCTCAGCAAGAAAGATTTTGACGCGTGCTTTCAGCAAATCTGGAACATCACCGGCGCCTCAACCAAACACCATCCCGCCCCGTTCCCGCTCGAAATCGCTTTGCGCCTTGTGCGCATGTTCTCCTTCACCGGCGACACTGTCCTCGATCCGTTCTGCGGTTCCGGCACGACCATGGTTGCGGCCCTCAAATCCGGCCGCAACAGCATCGGCGTCGAGATTGAACCCGAATACTGCCGCATGGCCGCCCGATATCTGAAGGCCGAGAATTCCGACTTGTTCGCACCCGCACGCCTTCAGTTCGAGAAAGCCACCGTCACTGAGAACGCATGCACAGTTGCGGAGGACAAGGCGCTTTACACGCTGCATCCTGCACGCAAACGGCTGAAGTAGCTGGGAGACCGGTTCACAATTGTTTCGTTAAGCATATCGTCCTATTCCCTATGCTGGCTTGTTCAGGCACGGCTGACTGTCACGCCAATCCGAAGAATCTCCTGATTCGACCCATGAGCGCTCTCAACCAGAGTCGCGGCGGTGGGGTTGACTGTACCGGCACTGGCGATGGAGGAATTGTCGCCGGCGCTACTGTGGGTGTGGAAGGGGGAGATAGTCACGGGAGACGCCGCGTATGACTGCGGTCACGATCTGTCCGTCTGATTTTCGCTTTGCGGAGAGCATTGGTGGCAGGAAGGTGCACAAATTTCAGCACGTCAAAAGCCGCGAATGAAAAGCCCCGCACGATGGCAGGGCCTTCCTGAGAGTCGCGTCAGTCCAGAAGCTTCGGCTTCGGATTCCGTCCGATCACTTCAAGTGTGTCCTGACGAATGATTCTGCCGCATTTGAGGCAGACGTAGAGTCCATCCCAGTTTGAGCCTATCGAGGGCTCCATTTCATTCCCGTCTGTGTCGCACGGGTAGAAGCCGTCTGAAACGGGTGTGTTGCCACAAATGCAAATCTAGGCTTCGTCGTTCCCTTTTTCGTAGGAAATGACCTCCTTTGTAGTGCTGCTTGGCATGTTGGAAGTATAGCAGTTCGCGTTAAAGTTGTTAATCGAAGCCCCCGGCTAGAGGGCCTCTGTTGCGTGCGGGCGTGAGCCGTTGCGCACTCTGGACGCACCGTCCGCAGGCGGGGACGGTACAATGGAACGAGGGCGCGGTGATCGCTGTCCCAACGCCTGCGGTGACGCAGGCGTAACCCGTCTCCTGCGCGGCGCAACGCAGGTGGTCGGCCTGGCAAGCGGGCGGGGGCTGGATTGTACCCTACGGACTACTGTTTTGGTCGAAATGAGTTCGAGTCTTGTCCAAGAGACACCAGCAACCACGCCAGATTTTTTTGCGCCTCGGCCAGGTCCGGCTTGATCCGCAGCGCCTGTCGCAACTGGTCGATAGCCTCCTGTGATTTCCCAATCGACATGAGGGCCAGGCCCAACTTGTCGTGGGCGTCGGCGTCGTTGGGATCAATCAGTAACGCCTCCTGGTAATGCATGATCGCCTCGGGAACGTTACCCAATTGCTGGAGTGCGTTTCCAAGGTTGTAGTGGGCCTCGGCGCGGTTGGGGTCGATCCGCAACGCCTGCTGGTAATGTGTAATCGCATCCTGGACTTTGCCAAGCCGCGCCAAGGCCAGCCCCAGATTGCTCTCCGCCGCAGCAAAGTCTGGTCGGATTTGCATCGCCCGTTCATATTCCACGATGGCGTCGTTGACCCGGCCCTCTTGCAACAGGAGATTTCCCAGATTGCTATGCGCCTCGGCGTGATTGGGGTCGATGCGTACCGCCGCCCGGTAGTGGCTGATTGCCTCGGGAACGTTGCCGAGTTGCTGGAATGCGTTCCCAAAATTGTACTGCGCATCGGCATCTTTGGGGTTGATGTGCAGGGCCTGCTGGTAGTGCGCCATGGCATCTTGAATCCTCCCTGACCGGGCCAACGCCACTCCTAAATTGTTCTGGGCCTTGGCGGAATCAGGCCGGAGTCGCACCACCTGTTCATACTCGGCGACGGCGTCGTCGACCCTGCCGGCCTGCAGCAGGAAGTTCCCGAAATTATAGTGCGCCTCAGCAGGGTTGGGGTTGGTCTGCAGCGACCGCTGGTAGCGGGCGATCGCATCCTGAATTCTGCCCGCACGAACCAGCGCCATCGCGAGGCCGTTCTGCGCCGAAGCCGAATCGGGCTGGATTCGCAGGGCCTGTTCATATTCCGCAATGGCATCGTTGACCTTGCCAATATCCAACAGGGAATTGCCCAGATTATAGTGTGCCTCGGCATTGTCGGGGTTGATCTGCAACGATTGACGGTAGCTTGCAATCGCATCCTGAACCTTGCCCGCGTGGCGCTGGGTAAGCCCCAAATTATTATAGGCCATCCAACACCGGGGGTTTTTCGTGAGGGTATCGCGCCAGAGCGTTTCCGCATTCTGGTAGACGTGTGCCCGGTTCCATGCGCTGACTCCCAGCGATAGCAACACGAGTGCGCTAGTGAGCGTTGCCAGGATGCGGCCTTCTCGATTGACTCGTTTGCAGATGACGGAGAATACACTTCCTGCGAGACAGAGTAGCCCGAGCTGCGCCACGTACTGAAAGTGGTCCGCGACGTAGGAGTAGCGGAAATAAAATACGTTGAAGAAGCCGAGCGCCGGCACCAGGGTCCCGGCGAAGAACAGCACGGCTACCAGTGGCCCTCTCCCAATACGAAACCGCAACAACCACAATGTTGCCAGCACAGCAAGTGCCGCCAAGGGGAACAGATACTGCCACGCTACGGCAGCATCGACTTGCCACCGCGGGTAAATGAACATGATCGGACGTGGCCAGAACAACTTGCCTGCATAGAACCAGAGCGCTCGTCCGGCCACAAGACAACGCTGCGCAGCCGACAAAGACCATTCGACACCCGAGGCACCCGCACGCTGCTCCATCCGCTGCGTCATCAGTCCCATCACGGTCCCCAGTATGAACAGAGGAACGAGCGGCGTAACATCGCGTCGCGTCACTCGGCCTTTTTTCCACCAGATGAGCAGCGCAAGAACGGCGGGTAGCGAGCATGTCGAGGTCTTGCCAAGCAAGGCGCAGAGAAAGAACAGGAACGTCAGAAGATAATACCACCAATTGCAGACGGGAGTTTCCTCGCCGGCATCCAATGATCGAAACCTCAGATAGGCATGCAGCGCGAGAAGATAGAACAGGCCTGAAAGGACATTCTTGCGTTCCGTGATCCACGCCACGGACTCGACATTGACCGGATGCAGCGCAAAGACCGTTGCGACCCACCATGACCACGGAATCTTCAACCGTTTAAGGGCTAACCAGAGCAGGACGGCGTTCAAGGCGTGCAGAAGAACATTCGTGACATGATATCCGAGCGGCCGTAGCCCCCAAAGATGGTACTCGATCCAATGGCTGGTAAAGTCGAGCGGATAATACTGCACGGTGCTTCCAGGCCTGAACCAGATCCCTTCCAGCCCTCTCAAAGACCGAAGCGCCAGGTTCCGTGTCACGTAGTCATCGTCGTCCCAGATGAAGCCGCTGCGCAGGGCCGGCAGATACGCGATCACCGTCAGCAGAATGATCAGGGCCGCGCCAGCCACCGGCGATTTCCATGCGTTCGTCATCGGTCGGCCGATCCCTGGGTAGTGTCCTAATTTGAAATTGTGCGGGCCTGTACGAACTTTAGAAGGTCTTCAGCGAATTTATCGTGCGTATATTGCTTTTGTCCTGAAATCGTGGTGATCTCGGCTTCGAGTATTTTGCGTCCAGCGCCCGCCTCAATAGCCGCCTTTCTTTCCTCTCTGTGAGTGAAATGGATGTCGGTGATGGAACCCTCGGAGATGTAAGCGTCTTCGTGTATACGGATAAACTTTGCACCCTTGAATTCTTCTGGGCTCATTATTGTCCTCCTGCGCGTGAGGTTTGTGGTTCGAGTGACATCAACCCAAATCCTACCGCAGGAGGGATGCACAACGAAAGCCGGTTATCTCTTGTCGATCAGGGCAATGACTTCCTCAAGACTCCATGACGGAAATGGTGTCAGGTCGAATTATTGACACATTTGGCTTGATGGGGCCGGTGGATCTGCGCAAGGTTCAGCAATATGGCACCCCCCGACGCAGCATCGAAGGGCCCTGCAAATGCCTTGCTTTTTTCGCCAATTTCACTAGATTGTCCCGCCTTCTGAAGTAGTGCATACTCAGTCCAGAAGTCGTTATGAACAGCAAATTTCGCAATATCGGCATTATCGCGCACGTTGACCACGGCAAAACGACGCTCGTGGACAAGCTCCTGCGCGAGGGCGGTGTCTATCGCGCCAACCAGGCCGTCGAAGAACGCGCCATGGATTCGATGGACCTCGAAAAAGAAAAGGGCATCACCATCAAGGCCAAGAACGCCTCCGTCCACTGGGGCGGCTACACGATCAACATCGTCGACACACCCGGCCACGCCGATTTCGGCGGCGAAGTCGAGCGCATCCTCGGTATGGTCGACGGCGTGCTGCTCTTGGTGGACGCTTTCGACGGCCCGCAGGCGCAGACGCGGTTCGTCCTAAAAAAGGCGCTCTCCCACGGCCTGAAAGTCATCGTCGTCATCAACAAAATCGACCGCGAACACTCCGACCCGCACAAGGTCCATGACAAGATTTTGGAATTGTTGCTGGAACTCAACGCGAGCGAAGATCAGTTCAACGCTCCGTTCATTTACGCCAGCGCGCGCGACGGGTATGCAATCAGGAAACTCGGCGACAAACACAATGGCATGACGCCGCTCTTCGAGGCCATCGTGAAACATATTCCCGCGCCCGCCGCCAACATCAAGGCTCCCTTTCAAATGCTCATCAGCAATCTTGACTGGAGCGATTACGTCGGTCGCATCGCCATCGGCAAGATCACCGGCGGTCACGTCAAAGTGGGCGACTCCATCGTGTGCATTCACAAGGACGGCAAGCGCGAACGCGCCAGCGTCACGAAGGTCTGGGAGTTCAGCGGCCTCAAGTCCGGCGAAATTGTCGACGGCGTGGCGGGTAATATCGTCGGCATTTCCGGTTTCGAAGAACTCGCCATCGGCGAAACGCTCTGCGACAACGAAGAACGCGAGCCCGTTCCGTGGACAGAACTCGATCCGCCCACGATCCAGATGCAGTTCGCGGTCAATGATGGTCCGCTCGCAGGCAAGGACGGCAAGTTCGTTACCGCCCGCCACATTCGCGAACGGCTTTACAAAGAGATTCGCACGAACATCTCCCTGCAAGTCGAAGACACCGAGGCGGCCTACATTTTCCTCGTTAACGCCCGCGGCGAAATGCAGATCGCCATCCTCGTCGAACAAATGCGCCGCGAAGGTTATGAAGTTCTCGTGTCGCGTCCCGAGGTGATTCTGAGGAAAGATTCCGAGGGCCGCACCCTCGAGCCCTTCGAGACATTGTGGATCGAGATTCCCAACGAATGTCTTGGCGACGTGATGCAAAATCTCGCGGGTCGCAAAGCGCTGATCAATCATATGCAACATCATCCGCATGGTGTCAGTTTGGAATGCACCATCCCGACGCGCGGGCTGATCGGGTTGGAGACCGACATGGTCAACCTCACCAGCGGCCGCGGCGTGATGAGTCATATGTTCAAGAGCTACGAGCCGTTCAGCGGCGAAATCACCACCCGACTCACCGGCACGCTCGTCTCCATGGAAACCGGCATCGCCACCGCGTGGGCGCTCAACAATATCCAGGAACGCGGCCGCCTGTTCGTCAGCCCGCAGGAAGAAGTCTACGAAGGGATGATTGTCGGCGAAAACCCGCGCGCGGAAGACATGCCGGTCAACCCGACCAAGGCCAAACACCTGACCAATATGCGCAGCCAGGGCGAAGGGAAGGGCATTCAACTCGAACCGCCTCTCAAAATGAGCCTGGAACGCGCCCTCGAATACATCGCCCGTGACGAATACGTCGAGGCGACGCCCAAAAACCTCCGTCTGCGCAAGAAAATCCTCAATGCGACGCAGCGGAAACGCGCTGCCATGTCCCAGCAGTCAACCGAAGTAGTGGCCTGAAATCGTCTGCGGTGCCAAATCGAATTCCAAACGACGGCGAGCCTCCATACTTGTTTCATGCCGGCGCTTGGGAAGAAAATGGCCCCGCAAACAGGGGCCGGCTCGCTCACGAGGTTCACGTGGGCGAACGGCAAGCTGAAGGTTGACAGGAAAAGGACCGGCTACAAGTCCGCCGCGCAGAAGCAGCGTGTGCTCATCCAGGGTCGGGAAATCCAGTCCTTCAGAGCCGCGAGACAAACGGATTTCCCTTGATGTAAAACCGAAGGTGTCGTTTGGCCCATCGTCCCGCGTACTCGACGCCGATTCTCGGTCTCTTGGCGATTGTGAATGGCTTTTCCTTCGGCGGCTCGGCGATGTAGAAGTCGTCGCTCAACAGATCGTGGGCATTGAGGCGCCTGTCGATTCCCATGGCCTTGCAAAGGAGGCCCGGCCCCTGCGTCCGTCCGTTGACGTTCTGGATGGGTTCCACCGCGCGCAGCAGTACGGCGGAGGCATGGCCTTCGCGTTCGGTCACCACGTTCATGCAGTAATACATCCCGTAAATCATGTACACGTAGGCATGACCGGGCGGACCAAACATTACTTTCGTGCGTTCGGTTAATCCGCGAGCCGAATGGGCCGCCAGATCGTGTGGTCCGAGGTACGCTTCCACTTCCACGATCCGCCCCGCACGATCCGCATGGACCAGATATTTCCCAAGCAGGTCCTCGGCGACGAGTATGGTGTCCCGATCGTAGAATGAGCGCGGCAGTGTTCGCATGGTCTGCCGATGCACGGCATCGCGGCGAAGTCTAGCAGGCTTACCGCCGCCGCATCAAGATGGACCAGCCGAGGGGGCGGAAATCTGCCGTGTTCGTGGTAAACCGGAACTCGCGCAGTTCCACAATGTCAAACAGTGGCCCCAGTTCCGCACGGATTTCGTCTTCACTGACCACGGGTGGGCCGGGATCGGTGTCCTCCTTGGCGTTGCCGGCCATGCTCAACCACCAACTGCCGGGGCGAGTGGATTTCCGGAGAAACTCCTGAAACCGTCTCAGATCGATCGTCCGCAAACAATGATAGACACCGCAGTCGAAAAGGATGTCGTACGGCCCACCAAGAGCATCCTTCAACACGTCCGCCATACGAAAGTCCACGGCTACGGCGGCAGCGCGCGCTTTGTCTCGGGCGATTCGGATGGCCGGTTCGGCGATATCCACTGCCGTAACGACAAATCCCCGCCGGGCCAGTTCGACAGCATTCGTTCCGGTCCCGCACCCAAATTCCAAAACCGTCCTGCCCGTTAGTTTCCCCGCACCCAGAACCCGGAGCAATTCTTCGCTCGGCTTTCCCGAGTCCCACGGGGTTTCTCCGCGAAGATATCGGTCCGTGAAATCAACCGTCTCGGCCATCGAATCAATTACTTCTTCTCGCCGGCCTGCTTGACGAACTCCGCGTTGATCTGAATCGTGACTTCCTCACCCACCATCAATCCACCGGCCTCGATGACTTTGTTCCAGGCCAACCCGTACTCCTTGCGGTCCAGCTTCGTATTCACTTCCAGACCCAGACGCAGATTGCCCCAGGGATCTTTGATCGGCCCCTTGACCGTAACGGGCAACGAAACCTCCTTGGTCACGCCGTGCATGGTGAATTTGCCCACGAGCACCTGCTGGTTGCCATCCTTCTTCATGCCCGTGGTTTCAAACGTGATCGTCGGGAATTTCGCCACGTCGAAAAAGTCGGCGCTGCGCAGATGATCATCACGCTTGGAAATGTCGGTATCGATACTCGTGGCCTGAATCGTGGCGGTCGCCTGCTTCAGCGCATTGGCGTTGTCGGGATCGACGGCAAGGGATCCATCGAACTGGCGGAAACGCCCGCGCACGGTATTGATGACAAGATGGTCGATGGAAAAACCAATCGTGGAGTGGGCGGGATCAACCTTGTACGTGTCCAACGCCCGCGCCGACGTGCCCATCAGCACGGCGGCCGCCGCGACAGCAATAGTGCGAGTGATTCTCATGGTAGGTGATGGTCTCCTTCTACAGTGGTTTCATTCGTTCTGTCGATTGCGTTGCTCTGCAGCCCGTCGGCCGGGCAGTGGCCCCTCAACTCCGCGTTGTTGGACGCGTACTCATCCAGCAGGATTGCGGAAGCAGGAGTTCTCGTTGCGCAGTTGCTACCAGTTCCGCCAGTCAGCCGGTTCCGTCTCCGTGCCTTTCTCTTCCTCGGTTTGTTTCTTCGTCGACGCCAGCTGCTTGCGGAGATCGGCGTTCTTCTTCTCCAAGTCCGAGGCGGTCTTGCGGGCTTTCTCGGCGTTGGCGCGGGCGCTGTCGGCTTCCGCGCGAAGTTTCTTCAATTCGGAGTTATCCACTGCCGGTGCCGCTGCGACCTTGATGGCTGCTTCTTTCTTGGCAGAAGCCAGTTGATCCTGGAGATCCTTGTTCTGTTTCTGCAGGTTGGCGACCCGACTGGCTGACTTCTTCGCCTGATCGAGTTCCTTCCGTGCATCCGCCAACTGGCCTTGAAGGTTCTTCACCGCGGTCGTGTCAACGGCCGGCTTGGCCGCCAGCTGCTTCTTCAAGTCGTCGACTTGTGCGTGGGCTTTGTCGAGGTCGGCACGAAGCTTCTTCGCTTCGCCCGTATCGACTGGTGCCACCACAACCTTCGTAGCCGCTTCCTTCTTGGCCGAAGCCAGTTGGTCCTGGAGATCCTTGTTCTGCTTCTGTAAGTCGGCCACTTGGGACGCTGACTTCTTGGCCGATTCAGCTTGCGCGTTGGCTTTGTCCAGATCGGCTTGCAATTTCTTCAACTGCGCTGACTTCGCGTCTGCAGCATCCGCGACTTGTTTCTTGGCGGAAGCGAGCTGATTTCCGAGATCGTTGGCCTTCTTTTCCAGATCGGCGGAGGTCTTGCGCGCCTTCTCAGCATCGGCTCGTGCGCTATCGGCATCCGCGCGGAGTTTCTTCAACTCGGAGTTATCCACTGCCGGTGCCGCTACGACCTTGATGGCGGCTTCCTTCTTGGCGGAAGCCAGTTGATCTTGGAGATCCTTGTTCTGTTTCTGCAGGTCGGCGACCTGACTGGCTGACTTCTTCGCCTGATCGAGTCCCTTCCGTGCATCCGCCAACTGGTCTTGAAGGCTCTTGACCGCGGTCGCGTCAACGGCCGGCTTGGCTGCCAGCTGCTTCTTCAAGTCGTCGACTTGGGCGTGAGCCTTGTCGAGATCGATGCGAAGCTTCTTCGCTTCGCCCGTATCGACTGGTGCCACCACAACCTTCGTAGCCGCTTCCTTCTTGGCCGAAGCCAGTTGATCCTGGAGATCCTTGTTCTGCTTCTGCAAATCGGCGACCTGCGCCGCCGACTTCTTGGCTGACTCAGCTTGCGCGTTGGCCTTGTCGAGGTCCGCTTGGACTTTCTTCAACTGCGCTGACTTCGCGTCTGCAGCATCCGTGACTTGTTTCTTGGCGGAAGCGAGCTGATTTCCAAGATCGGCATTCTTCTTCTCCAGGTCCGAGGCGGACTTGTGGGCACTGTCGGCTTCCGCGCGGAGTTTCTTCAATTCGGAGTTATCCACTGCCGGTGCCGCTACGACCTTGGTAGCCGCTTCTTTCTTGGCGGAAGCCACTTGATCCTGGAGATCCTTGTTCTGCTTCTGTAAGTCGGCCACTTGGGACGCTGACTTCTTGGCCGATTCAGCCTGCGCGTTGGCCTTGTCGAGATCACCCTGCAGTTTCTTCAATTGTGCTGACCTGGCGTCCGTAGCATCAGCAGCTTGTTTCTTCGCCGACGCGAGCTGTCCGGTGAGGTCCTTGTTCTGCTTCTGCAAGTCGGCAACCTGACTGGCGGATTTCTTCGCCTGATCGAGTTCCCTCCGTGCATCCGCCAACTGGCCTTGAAGGCTCTTCACCTCGGTCGTGTCCACGGCCGGCTTGGCTGCCAGCTGCTTCTTCAAGTCGTCGACTTGTGCGTGGGCTTTGTCGAGGTCGGCACGAAGCTTCTTCGCTTCGCCCGTATCGACTGGTGCCACCACAACCTTCGTAGCCGCTTCCTTCTTGGCGGAAGCCAGTTGGTCCTGGAGATCCTTGTTCTGTTTCTGAAGATCGGCGACCTGCGCCGCCGACTTCTTGGCTGACTCAGCTTGCGCGTTGGCTTTGTCCAGATCGGCTTGCAATTTCTTCAACTGTGCTGACTTGACGTCTGCAGCATCCGAGACTTGTTTCTTGGCGGAAGCGAGTTGGGATCCGAGATCGGCGTTCTTCTTCTCCAGGTCTGAGGCGAACTTGCGGGCGCTGTCGGCATCATCGCGCAGTTTCTTCAATTCCGCAGTTTCAGCCACCGCTGTCTTCTTTTGGGCGGCAGCGAGTTGCGCGGTAAGATCGTTGTTTTGTCTTTCCAGCCGGGAGGCGCGGGCGCTGTCTTTCTTGGCGCTGTCGAGTTCCTTTTGTGAGTTGGCCAATTGATCCTGCAGTTTCTTGACTTCGCCCTGATCGGCTGCGGTCTGCTTGCTGATGGAGGCCAGTCGATCCGAAAGGCCTTTGTTCTCTTTGGCGAGTCTGTCCGCCTCGGCACGGAGCTTGACCGATTGATCATCAATCGCCGTTTGCTCTACGGGCGGAGGAGGTGTTGAAGCTTCGGGAGTGGACGATGGCTCTGCGGACGCCAACGTCATGACGGGTGCCGTGACTGACGCGACCGGGGTGGTCGACGGCGAGGCCAGCTTGGTTTTCAGTTGGTTGAGGTGCGATTCGCAATCGTTCACGCGGAACTCGACCATGTTTGCCTTCCAGTCCGGCGACACGGTGCGGATATCGTGCAAAATGTTCAGGGCATCGCGATACTTTGGTAAGGCGCTCGCATAATCGGATTTTCCCTCGGCGTTTTCCGCTTCCTGGATCAACACAACGGCATCCGTATAGCGGTTGCCAGGATCGGTTGCCCGGGCCGATTTCGGTAACACCACGAACAAGACACACCACACCAGCGAGAAAAGAGTTCCTAAACGGTTCTTCATCACTAAGCCTCCTTGAGGCAGGCATATAGCGAAAACCTCCGTATATTGCAACAATTTCATTGTGTCGACGTGGGCGGCTGAAAGCACCTATCTGGCCCGCTCGTTGTCGGATTGGGCCAGATGGAAACAGCGGGCCATCTAATCGGCGGGGCAGGCGTCTCTGCGATTGGGTGGTCTAATGGTGGTGGCCACCAAGCCCGTGAGCATGCCCATGTGCCAACTCATCTTCCGTGGCACCACGTACTTGCGTAAGTTCGACATCAAACGTCAAATCCATTCCTGCCAGAGGATGATTCCCGTCCAGCGTGACGTGCGTCTCGGTCACTTTCGTAACGGTGACGACCGGGGCATAAGACTCTTTCCCAGCGCGAAATCGATCGCCCACTTTAATGCCGCGCGTGGGCATTTTGTCCAGCGGCACCTCCATGACATTGCCGGCGTCGTGTTCGCCATAAGCGTCCTTGGCCTTGATGGTCACGTGCTTCTTGTCGCCGACCTTCATCCCGCGAAGTTGGGCTTCGAGTCCGGGGATGATTTGCCCGGCTTCTTCGAGAAACGTCAACGGTTCGCCGCCTGCCGAGGAGTCGAGTGTCTTTCCGGTTTGGTCGGTCAGTGTATAGTGAAACGAAATGACGTTCTTGCTCACGCGCAACCCTTTCGGTAGTCGATTCGCGCGGCACCTTACGACACCGCGCGCGGTTTGTCGAAGAAGAAAATCCCGCGGCAACTTGTTTCGCCGCGCGGAACGTGAGTTCTTGTCGAACGGCCTTTGCGCCGTTAGCATGCACCGCCAATGAACCAGTCAAGGGGAAACCGCCGCAGCCATTTCAAGAAGACCGCCGCCATTGTGTCGGTGGCCGGCTCGATCCTGTTTTTGTCGATCGTTCTGGCCTGCAACATCTGGATCATCACCGCAACCAAATCCCGGGTCTTCTCCGATATCCCGTCGCTGCCCGCCAATCGCGACGGACTGGTCCTGGCCACGGGAAGGCTCATCGACAAGGGTCGCGTCAACCAGCATTTCGTCCGTCGCGTGGACGCCGCCGCCGCCCTGTATCGCGCCGGCAAAGTTCAGCGTCTGATCCTCAGCGGCGACAAGGGACATGACGAGCCGATGGAATTAAAGCGTGCCCTGCTCGCGCGCGGCGTCCCCGAGTCCGCCCTCGTCCTCGACAACTACGGCTTGCGAACACTCGACTCCGTGGTCCGCGCCCGCGATGTGTTCCGCTGCAGCAACCTCACCATCATCTCCGAGCGGTTCCACGATTTTCGCGCCCTGTTCCTCAGTCGCTACTACGGAATCAACGCCGTCGCTTACGCACCCCAAGACCTTCCGTTCCGGTGGATGATCCGATCCATGGTCCGCGAATCCCTCGCCCGCGTCAAAGCCGTGCTGGACCTCTACGTCCTCAAGACCAAACCAACCGTCGCGTCAGGTTAGCGGTGGTTTGCCACCCTGTACGTGCCTTCCGCAGCCAGTCTAGGCGAAGTCGTTGTGGCGCAAGCCGAATGTGGCACCAGCCACATGAGACGCACCCATGATGTTTTGGGTGTAACTGACACGCGTCATAGACTTGCCGGTGGCGCAACCCCCATGCGGCGTTTTCCGCATGGGAGGACGAAGGTTACCCCGACTCTGAGGTCGGGGCGGTTTGCGTCACGCCAGCCTGACGACGATGGAATCGCTGCCGTGGGCGACATGACGACGCGCCCCCCGCCGCGTATTAGGCCGGCCGCGCTGTGAGGTGCAAGGTTCACGGATGCTTGCCATTGGCGCGAGAGCGAGCTAAGGTCGGGAACCGAAAGCAGGTGTGTTTCATGAAGGGGCAACGCCACTCTCAAATGACGTACCACGATCACAGGCCGCGGACCCGCCCATGAGACGATCTTCTGGTGATCTTTGGGCCCTCGCAGTGCTCGCCTGTGTTCTGGCATTCTTTTACTGGGGTTTTCTGGTCGGTCGATCATTCATCTGGGATGACAACCTTACGGAGTTCTATCCCGGTGTGAATTACTTCGCCAAATCGATCGATGCGGGTCGGTTCCCCCTTTGGTTTCGAGGTGTTCACGACGGACAGCCCTTTTATTCCGACCCACA
This sequence comes from Verrucomicrobiota bacterium, assembly GCA_003164675.1. Classification (GTDB taxonomy): domain Bacteria; phylum Verrucomicrobiota; class Verrucomicrobiia; order Palsa-1439; family Palsa-1439; genus Palsa-1439. Next base: position 44,146 of record PLTX01000044.1, read on the forward strand.
AATGGGTGTGTTCTACCCGCCGCAATGGCTTCTGATTCCCTTCGTACAGAACGGGCGGTTGCCATTTGTGGCCTTTCAGAGATACGTCGTCCTGCATTACCTGCTCGGCGGCCTGTTCATGTACGCCTTTCTGAAGGAGTCAAAGCTTGGTCCGATCGCGGCGTTAAGCGGTGCACTTGTCTTCTGTCTTTCCGGCTTCGCCTCGTTGCGGATTGGGGCTTCCGTTATCATCCAGGCGTACGTTTGGCTTCCGCTGCAACTCCTCTGTGTCCGCCGCCTCACTTGCAACAAGAGTCGTTTCGCCTGGCTGGGTCTCGTCGGTGCCATGGCGATGTCGTTACTGGCCGGATTTCAGCAGGTGACTGTCTACGGCTGGTATCTCGTCATCGCCTACTGGTTGCTTTGTCGTTATTCCGTATGCCGCGCGGCTGGTTCCGGCTGGTGGCCGACGATCCGGGAGATTGCGGGCAGGGACGCCCTGAAATTGGTGGGTGCGTTCGTGCTCGTCTTTGCACTGAGCGGAGTAAGCGTGCTGCCGGGGGCAGAGAATTGGTGGCGCACGGCGCGACCGCGCCAGTCATTTGAACGCCTAGCCGATGAATCGTTGCCGTATCATCAACTCCTGACGCTCGTGGTGCCCAATTTCTTCGGAGAGTCGCGGGATGTCGCCCCACCTGTCCCCTTCTGGGGTTACGATCCTAACAGCGTCAGTGTCGCAACAACCCCTGTGGCAAACGCCCCGCCAGGTCTCTGGCAGTACTGGGAATTCGGAGCGTACGCCGGGCAAATCTTCTGTCTGGCGCTTGTCTTGATTCTCTTCAATTGGCAGAGCATCGAAGACAAACTGACGGTCGGATTTTTCCTGGCAACCTGGGTGGCGGCGATATGGTTTATGTTGGGACGATACGGGGGTTTGTTTCAAGTCTTGTACCACATCCTTCCGGGCGTATCCTTCTTCCGTATACCCGTGCGAATGTCGTGTGTTGCCACCTTCGCCGCTGCCGCTGTTAGCGCATACGCGGTAGACCTTCTGAGAACCCGCGCCCGGCGCTTACGGTGCTGGCCAGCCTTTCTCGCCACAGCCGTTTGTGTCTGCTTGTGGTTGGCGTTGTCCTTTGGCGGGAAGCGCCTTGGCGCCGGACTGAGCCATCTTGACAGGCGAGACTGGTCGCAGTGGGAAACGGTTTTCGCCCTGGAGGTAGGCGTCATCTGCGCGCTAGCCGTCGTCGGCGTGGTGCGCGCTCAAAGACGGTGGATACAAGTCGCGTGCTTATGGGCCCTGCCGGTCATCTCGGTCGTCGATCTGTACCACGCGTATGGGGACTTCCACTGCGGTCAGACGAGTCCAGACGAGTATTTTCCAGGGACGAACCGTTTGCTTTCGTTGTTGGAATCCTATCACAAGCAAGTCGGTCCATTCCGCCTTGGCCAGATCATCCGCGGCCGAATCAGCGAGGAATTGGCCACACATCGAGGCTTGGCATATTTCCATGACTTCTTGGAAGTCCCGGAGGGCTACACCAGTTGTTATCTATCCAACGTCGCACGATTCCAAAACATCACCAATGACGCAGCCAAGATTGCTATTCAAAACATCCAGCTCACTATAGAAAGGGTCGCGCCCAAAAGAGATTGGTTGCGCCCGTGCACAAACTCACTCCCTCACGCAAAGTTCTTTGCGCGGATTCGACGCTATGATTCCAACGCCGCGCTACTGGGTGCGTTGGAGCGCGGCGAGATTGACTGGCGCAACGAAGTCGCGGTGTGCGAGCGCGCGGGTAATGACCTTGCGCGCGGGAGCCCGCAAGACCCGGTGGCCGGCGCCAACGACGCGGTTCAGTTCGCTAGCAGTACGCCGGAGAACTATTCCATCACCTACAATGTGAGCCAACCGGGCATCATTTTTATCTCTCAGTCATTCTACCCCGGCTGGGTCGCTGATGGCGGCAGGTTTAAGATGATCGAGGTGTTTGGCGCGTTCCAGGGCATTGTCATCCCCGAGGCAGGACGAGGAGAGATCCGCGTAACGTTCTCGCCGCCGATCCTGAAGCTGGCGCTTGTTATCAGCATTCTTGGTGTGATGATTGCGGTCCTTGTTGCTGTTCTCATCATCCGGGGCAACCCTTCACCCGTGACGAACTCGCCTTGACCGTCGCCCTTATCCGGCGTACGGGTCTCCCCTGACAAGTGGCTCACCAGCGCGCTCAGCGAGTGCGCCGGTGCGTCCCGCAGCCTTGCGTCACAAGGGCTGGGCGTTCCCACCCCGTATTAGACACGCCTAAATCAAGTGGGGTTTCGCCCGCGACGAAAAAATAGGTTTCGCCCCGTAGACAAACGCAGGGCCTCCATAGTATACGTCTCATCCAGGGGAAGAAGGACTGCATGAAAAAGTTGAGCTTGATTAGCTGGGTCACCGCATTGCTTCTCGCGTTCCTCAGACGCCGGGCTTGAGCCGCCATTCGTAGAAATAACTTCTATGCCGACGTCTGCCCAATGATCCGCACGTCGCGTTGCGGGAAGGGGATATCAATCCCGCGAGCGCGGAACTGTTCGACGATGGCCTGGTAGATCTCCAACTGCGCCGTGCAAAAATCCGGCACGTTCACCCACGGCGACACGCTGATCGTAATCGAGGAATCCGCCAGCGCCGAAATGCCCACAACGGCTTCGGGCTCCTTGAGCACGCGCGGATTGGTGTCGAGGATTTGATGAATGGTCGCCAGCGCCAGATTCACATCCGCTCCGTAGGCAATCCCCACGCTGAGGCTCAACTGGCGGGTCCCGCCGTAGTTGTGCATGATCTCGCCAACGATCTTCCGGTTGGGGATGATCACCCGCGACCCGTCGATATGGAGCAAGGTCGTGGAAAATAGCGCGATGGTCTCGACCTGTCCGTAGACGCCCACCAATTCGATGTATTCGCCGACGCGGAACGGTTTGGTGAAAATAATCGTCAACCCGGCCAGGATGTTGCCCAGCACGCCCTGCGCGGCGAGGCCGATGCCGACGCCCGCCACGCTCAGGCCCGCGATCAGCGGCGTGATCTGCACGCCAAACTTGTCGAGTGCCAACAACAGGGTGAGCCCAAACACCAGCAGACGCACGACACGGACCAGCAGGAGCCGAATCGGTAGTTCGAGATGCTGTTTTGTCAGCCACTTGTCGGTAAGTTTGCCCAGCCACCGCGCAATGATCGCGCCGACAACCAGGATGATGACCGCACCGACCATCTGGAAGCCATACGTGATGAAGAAAGTAACGATGGTGTTCTGCCACTGTTCAACCTGCATGGCGCTGTTTATCCTGAAGACGCCGCCCGTTGTCAATTCCGGAACTCGCCGCGCTGCCGTTGTAGCCGCGGCGCTCAGTCGCCGCGTTTACGCCGATTCGTCCCGGTGAACCGTGTCCGGCGAAAACGCCGTCAGACACACCGCGATGTACTCCGCGCCGTCCGCGCCAGGCGTGCTGTATTGCACCCATTCGCCCTTGTGCGTGATGATTCCCTGGCCCGCGCGCACGTCGATTGTGCCGGCCTTGTGCTTGACCCGCAACCCGCCCTTGAGCACGTACGTGTACTCGTCAAACTCCGGCGTCTGTCCCGGCTCGACCCAGCCCGACGGACTGCGCATGTGCGCGATGCTCACGGACGCGGTCTTCGTGTTCACCCGTCCGACAACCTCGTCGATGAGCTTGGGTTTGGTGCCGGCGGCAGTGATGCGTGACGGTTTCTCAATGAATGTTGGCATGACGATCATTCTACAACATGTCGCTCACGCCGTCACCTGCCGTTTGCTGGCTTCGCCAGGCTCGCATCCGCCAGTCCGGGAAAAATCACCAGACTGCGTTGTCCGTTTCCAAATCGAGCTAACGGGAGGCAACCTGCCAGCGCGCCCGTTTCAACCACTGCGCCGCTCATCCACTCCTCTCACCGCAACATACGCCATCCTTCGCGGGAAGCAAATGGGTGAGCGGGCGATCAGGTGTGTTTCGGGCGAATGCGACCGGCCAGGAGGTCATCGAGTGTCGCACGTACTTGCAGTTGATCAGCCCAGTGATGCAGGTAGGCAAGGTCGAGCTTGACCCGTTGGACGGCGATCACCCCGGCCGCGTCACCAAGCTGTCGTTCCGATGGTGTGATGTTGTTCCAGTAGAGCTTATGGAGGATGACATCCTCGACGGTAGCAATGTGAGCCGGTTCGTCAAAGAGTGTGACCGACACCCGCCGCGCGAACATCTCCCGCTCGAATGGTTCCGGCCGCAACATCCAGAAATCGACTTTCAACGCCGAGCGGTTGTCGAGCATGTTGAATTGGTGCGGCGGACGATACGCCTCGCGAATTGCTGTTTCATCAACATGGAAGTCATCTCGAAATGCGGCTACGACGGTCGCAATGGAAGTCGGCGGCAGTTGCACGACAAAGTCAAGATCGTGCGTGGTACGCGGAATGCCCCAGTAATTGCTGGCCATCGAGCCGGTTAACATGTAGGCGACTTGCATGCGATTCAGCCGGCGCAAGCAATCCACCAACAGGTCGCGCTCGGTCATGGTCACCCGGCCAACGTGAGTCGTTCACGCAACAGGCGCTCCACCTCGGCGGGCGTCGCCTGCGGATGCTGGCGGCGAATGCCTTCCCGGGCGATGTCACAACTGAGTTCATGCAGGTCCAAGGCGATGGCGAGGCGTTCTTCCCCGGTCATCTGGCGGTAACGCAGAATCTGTTGTTCCAAACTCGCCTGTGGTGTCACTGGGGAACTTTACTGCGTCGCGCCCCGCCGGTCAATGCCGGTAAACTCCGCGCCGTCCGTCAGGTCGCCGAATCCCGCGTCAAGTACCGCCCAAAACGGTGAGTGTCTTCGCTCGGTGTGTCACCCTTAACCTATCGAAGGGTCTCTGTCGCGCTTGGAAATGGCGTTCGTTCGAGGCGTTGTCAGCCACGCCCCTGCTAGTTACTCTGCAACTGGCGGGTGAAGGTATCCGCCACTTCCCGTTCGCTGATTCGGATGCTGCAGGTTAGACCCGTGTCCTGCAAGATTCTCTCCGCTACAAGTTTCGTTAGCGGGTGGAGAATATTCACGTGGTTTCCCCCCTGCACAATGAACGCGGCAAAGGGGACACCTGCTTTCTGAGCGCGATAGTTCATGGTCAGGGCGTCAGGCACGTAAGCCGAGTCGGCACCTTCGAAGTACCACGTTGGCGTTTTCAGCGATTCGACGAAGTGGATCGCCGAGCGGACATATGACTCCTGCTGATCCAAGTAGTTGAAAGGAGTTTTCTGGCTAAAGCCCCCGTGAGACACAACCCTGTAAATATCAGGCGCACCCCCAAACGCAAACGCTGCACGCAGTCTGGTACTCACCTCAGCCGTGAGTAATGTGATCGTGGCTCCGGTGCTATGCCCGACCATGTAGATTCGCGACGGATCCACATAGGGAAGACTGGCAATGTATTCCACGGCAGCAACGGCGTCATCCACTTCGCCGTAGAATAATTCGAACCGTCCCGGATTGCCGTTTTCACCACGCCAGGACGGAAGCATAACGATCAGGCCCGCCTCACGAAATGCATTAGGGGTCTGATCGTCCGATGCTGGTTGGCTCCCCCAGAGCTGGTTGCCAACCCCGTAGAAACCTCCATGTGCCCAGATGACCACAGGGTGCTTCTGTCCGTCCTTTGGATCTGGTGAGACATAGGCTAAGAGCTGTCCGGCAGGAGACGAAAAACGTACTACGCTATAAACCTCCGGCGGAGGCACTTCGATGGGCTGCATGACCCAAGGTATTGTTGGTAAGAGTTTGGTGGTGAATGAAGCGCGTGCCGTTTGCAGGTCTACCGGCGGGTTGGCAGGCTTTCTGGGCGACTCGTCAGTCTTCGGTCCACAGCCGCTCGACAAAAATACGAGAAGCCCTGTCAAGGACAGGCGCGATAGAGTACGGAGGCCGGTGGCCACCACAACGATTACCTCTGTTCGAACCTTCTGCTGCTGGGCTCGACGGATCACACGTTTCACATCTTCTCAATCACTGCATCACCAAATTCGGAGCATTTCACTTCCTTCGCGCCTTCCATCTGGCGGGCGAAGTCGTAAGTAACGGTCTTGGCGTTGATGGCACCGTCCATGCCCTTGATGATGAGGTCGGCGGCTTCGGTCCAGCCAAGGTAGCGGAACATCATTTCGCCGCTGAGAATCACGGAGCCGGGATTGACCTTGTCCTGGTTGGCGTACTTCGGCGCGGTGCCGTGCGTGGCCTCGAAGATCGCGTGGCCGCTGATGTAATTGATGTTGCCGCCGGGCGCGATGCCGACCCCGCCGACCTGCGCCGCCAGCGCGTCGCTGAGGTAATCGCCATTAAGATTGAGCGTGGCGATCACGTCGAAATCCTCGGGACGCGTCAGCACCTGCTGGAGCGTGATGTCGGCAATCGCATCCTTGATGACGAGACCTGCGCCGGGTTTGCCCTCGGGAATCTTGCACCACGGTCCGCCGTCGATCTCCGCCGCACCGTAGCGCTCCTTCGCGATCTTGTAGCACCAGTCGCGGAAGGCGCCTTCGGTGAACTTCATGATGTTGCCCTTGTGGACAATCGTCACGCTTTTGCGTTTGTTCGCGATGGCATAGAGAATCGCGGCATGAATCAGGCGTATCGTCCCGAGATAGCTGACCGGCTTGATGCCGATGCCGACATCCACCACCGCCGGATGCACCGGCGCACCGAGAGCCTGAAGCTGTTTCAGCCACCGCTCCGACGCCTCCTTGGTTCCAAACCGTATCTTTTTGAACTCTTTGGGGAATTCCTTTTCCAGAAAATCCAGGACCTTTTGCGCCTCAGGCGTGCCGCCCGCCCATTCGATCCCCGCGTAAATGTCCTCGGTGTTCTCGCGGAAGATCACCATGTCCACTTTTTCCGGATGCTTCACGGGCGACGGAACGCCCTTGAACCATCGCACCGGACGCAGGCAAACGTAGAGATCGAGCATCTGGCGCAGGGCAACATTCAAACTGCGGATGCCCTTGCCGACCGGCGTGGTGAGCGGACCTTTGATGCCGACGAGGTAATCTTGGAACGCCTTGACCGTCTCGTCGGGCAGCCAGTTGTTGAACTTCTTGAACGCGGCTTCGCCGGCAAAAACTTCCAGCCATTCAACCTTGCGTTTGCCGCCATAGGCCTTCTTCACCGCCGCATCGAACACGCGCTCCGACGCCGCCCAGATGTCGGGTCCCGTGCCATCGCCACGGATGAAGGGCAGGGTGGGGTTGTCGGGAACGGTTAATTTGCCGCCTTGAACGGAAATCTTTGCCATGAATCGTATGTCTCCTCGCCTAGCGCGCCGCGATGATAACAAAGCGGAAGTTGTTGGGCAAGCGCACCGCTTGCCACGGGTATGGTTAAGGGTGGTGGGCAGAAGCCAACGGCACCCCTCACCTTGATCCTCTCCCCCAAGAGGAAAGGAAATCGCAGCAACGCACGCCTCGCCCCGCCGAGGGAGAGGCCGGCCCCACCGTAGTTTGTGGGGACGGGTGAGGGGGAATTCGACACAGCGGCCACCACGGTTAATCGCACCCGCTTGCCACTTGCCGTTACACGCGATCCGCCGTATCGTGCCCGACGTGAATTACTCGGTCCTGTTCCGCCAGTTCCCACTCGACCACCTCGACGCGCTCGCACCCGTCGTCGCCGAGGCGTATGGCGTCCCGGATTACGACGCGCGCACGAAGATTCGCAAAGGCTGGGGATTTCTGGATCGCAACGCCACGGAAGAGGATGCGCGACGGGTTGTGGAAGCGATTGGCGATCTGGCGGGCGGGGTCGTGGTCATCGAGAATGCTCAGTTGCGCTCCGCGTCCAACCCGAAGGTGATCACCGGATTCGAATCCGGCGAGAGCGGCGTGACGCTGCGGCTTCAATCGCCCCAGGAACCACCGCGTGTGGTCGAATGGTTGGAGATCGGCATCGTCGCCGCGGGCCGATTCTCGGAGGAGATCATCCAGCGCGAGGCGGGTGGGGACCAACAGAAGATGGCGGGAATGATGGTCGGGGTCGGCCTGTTCATGGTGACGGGCATCCCTCCGGGGCTGCTCGGCGGCGGCAAGAAAAAGAAGGAAGAGAAACCCGTGAAATCCGTCCGCGTGATTACCTTTGGTCGGATCGTCACCACGGGCGGCGAGCAATTTGCCTTCAGCCCCGACCATTTCGATTTCGCCGGGTTGGCCGAGAAGAAGCAGATCAACGCCGCGGCGAACTTTCGCGCGTTCCTCGGCGAGTTGGCGGGCCACACAACGGCGCAGGTGAACCTCGGCGCGCGTCTCCTGCTCGAAAACCGCTCTCTTACCTTCGCCAACTACTCCGGCCTTCACGATTTCGAGACAGAACTGTTGTGGATGCACAACGTGAGGAGTGACCGTCCGGCGTAACGGCCCACCCGCTCAACGGCAGGCGGCGTCGCAGGCGTTCTGCAGATGCGCGACACGCGTCGGTTCTCGTGTTCGCACGTGACTAATCGGCCCTGCGGGTCGAGCGCGTTGCCGTTGGCCTATCAGCTCGGCTCACGAAACACGCTGAATGAATTCCTCGCCGGCATGTAGCGATAAATCCGGCTGGCCGGAATATCGCTGAAGATCAATTCATTCCGCGACGGCACCCAGACCGGCCCTTCGAGGAATTGAAAATCACCGCGGACTTTATCAGCCGCTGTGACGGATGTGGACGATGTCGCCGTCCTCGACGATATACTCTTTGCCCTTGAGGTAGAGCTTGCCGGTCTCTTTGAGTTTCACTTCGGCTGAGTGGCCGGTGTCGCCGGCGCTGGTGAGTTCGCCGTACTTCATGACCTCGGCGCGGATGAACCCGCGGGCGATATCGGAATGGATCGCGTGGGCAGCCTCCACGGCGTTGGCGCCGTGACGGATCGTCCAGGCCCGGACTTCGTCTTCGCCGGTGGTGAAGAAGGAAATGTAGCCGAGCGCCTTGTAGAGCAGGCGCGTCAGAACGTGAATCGCCGGCTCCGCGACGCCCAGCGCCGCCAGGAATTCAGCCCGTTCCGTTGGGCTCTCGATTTGGGCGACTTCGGCTTCGACTTTGGCGCACAGTTCGCACACTTCACTGCGCGGGCCGGTGAGTTTGGCTTTTGCCTGCTCGACCAGTTGCGGGTTCGGGAAATTGGATTCGCCCAGGTTGAGAGCGGTAACGAGGCCCTTGACCGTGAGGAATTGGAGCGAACGCATACGCTTTTCCTCGCCTTCGTGCCAGGGAAACTCGCGGAGTGACTTGCCCGATTCCAGATGTGGCTTCAGTCTCTCCAACTGCGCGGCTTCGTCGGCGCGTTCCTGCTCGAATTTGCGTTTCTGGTCCTGGGCGATGCGGTTGCGGCGGGTCTCGATCAGGCTCAGGTCGCTGATCGTGAGTTCGAGGTTCATCGCATCAATGTCCCGCAACGGGTCGACGGAACCGTTCACGTGAAACACCGCGGGATCCTCGAACGCGCGCACGACCTGACACAGGGCGTCCATGTCCTTGAGCTTGTTGAGCCATTGCTCGCGCGGCTTGGATTCGTGGGGTGGGGCGGGGGCGAGCGTGCACTCGATCTCGGCGTACTTGGTCTTCTTCGGCTTGTACATCGCCGAGAGCTTGTCCACGCGCGGATCGGCAACCTTGACCGTGCCGACGTGATACTCGGCGGCTCGGCCCAGCAAGTGGTCGACTCCCACGCCGGTCAGCAGCGAGAACACGGTCTTCTTGCCGACTTGCGGCAGGCCGATAAGGGCAATTTTCATTGTGCAGCGCCGCGTGGGGGCACGCGGCCTACAACGTTATCATTTGGCCAGGCTCGCGCAGAACGCTTCGATACGGTCGAGCCCCTTCTGGATGTTCTCCATGGAGCAGGCGTAACTCAGGCGCACATGGGCGTCGCTGCCAAACGCGATGCCGGGCACCAGCGCAACCTTCTGATCGTCGAGCAGCTTCGAGGCAAAGTCGGTCGAGTTGAGTCCGAAACTGGAAATGTTCGGCAGCATGTAAAACGCGCCCATCGGTTTCACGCAGGTCACGCCCGGGATTTTCGTCAGGCGGTCGTACATGTAGGCGCGGCGTTCCGCAAACGCCTTGACCATCTCACCGATGAACGATTGGTCGCCTTTCAAACCCGCGAGCGCGCCCTTCTGGGCAAAGCTGGTCGGGTTCGAGGTCGAGTGCGACTGAATCGAGTCGATGGCCGCGGCAATCGGGTCCGGGGCCGCAACGTAGCCGAGACGCCAGCCGGTCATCGCATAGGCCTTGCTGAAGCCGTTGACGGTGATGGTCAGGTCGTAGACCTCTTTGCCCAACGACGCGAGGCTGACGGGCTGGACGCCGTCGTACGTGATTTTTTCGTAAATCTCGTCCGAGAGCATCAGGATGTCTTCTTCCAGGGCGACCTCGGCGAGCGCTTGAAGTTCTTCGCGACTGTACACGGAGCCCGTCGGGTTGCCGGGCGAATTGAGAATGATCAATTTCGTGGCCGGAGTCATGGCATCGCGGAACTGTTCCGGGCTGATCTTGAACCCGCTGGCTTCCGTGGTCTCGACGATCACCGGCGAAGCGTCCGCGAGCTTGGCCATTTCGGGATAGCTCAACCAGTACGGCGCGGGAATGATCACCTCGTCGCCGGCCTGGCAGGTGGCGAGAATCACGTTGTAACAGGAATGCTTCGCGCCGCAGTTGACGATGATCTGCGAGCGCTTGTAATCGAGGCCGTTTTCATTCTTCAATTTTCCGGCGATGGCGTCGCGCAATTCCGGTATGCCCGAGGAGGGCGTGTACTTCGTAAACCCCGCGGCCAGCGCCTGCGCGGCAGCGTCCTTGATGAACTGTGGCGTGTCAAAATCGGGTTCGCCGGCGCCGAAACCGCAGACGTCAACTCCTTCGGCTTTGAGTTTTTTGGCCTTGGCGTCGATGGCGAGCGTGAGCGACGGGGTCAGGGTGGTGGCACGTTGGGCGAGTTGTTGCATGAGTGGTCTTTCTGGTGCTGATGGTTCGATTCAAGATTTCAAAGCGACAGGTCTAGAGCTTGCAGTTGTAAAACTCCTCGACGAGCGGCTTGAGATTGTTTCCACGGATGTTGATGATTTTCATTTCCCGCTGCGCGTTCTCGGCCGAATCGCTGGCATGCGCGGCGTTGACCATGATGTCCTGGCCGAGTTCGCGACGGATCGTGCCGGGCGGCGCTTTGCGTGGATCCGTGGGCCCCAGGACGCCGCGAATCTTGGCCACGGCGTCCGGGCCTTCGTAGACGACGGCCACGATTTTTTCCAGGCCAGGCTGGGCCTTGGCGGGACCGGAACAATCTTCCGGCCTGCGGCCGGTCATGAATTCAACGATCTGGCTGAATTGTTGATCGGCAAACAGCGGCCCCATGAGTTCCCCGAGCGCTTTCTCGGTTTGCGGGTTGAGGCCGAAACCGAATTCCTTTTCCAGCGCCAATCGCGAGCGCTGGCCGGAGATGTCCGTGAGTTTTTCGCGGAGAACGGCACGGACCGGCCCGTAAAACTCCTCGGCTTGTCCGACGCTCATGTGATGCACTTTGATGGTGATGATGTACAGCCCCGTGCGCGAGAGCATGTCGACAATGTTGCCCGGTCGGGCGCTGGGAAAGCGGAAATTATCGGGCTTCAGCAACACGAGCGTCTGTTCCGCCTTGACGTCCTTGGGGTAGGGGACGACCTTCTCCAGGAAGCCGCCATCGGTTTCGGAGTACCTGGCCCAGAGCTTGAGCTTGATCTCGGCCTCTTCAGGATTGGGAGCCGCCAGAACCGCTGGCTCGAAGTATTTCACCTGACCATCGGCGCCGACGATGTAGTCGCCATACGTGTCGCGAATGGTTTCACCTGCGGTGCCCTTGTCAGCCCGGAAACTGCCGATGACCTGCCGCACCTTGCGCACCGCGTCTTCGCCGCGGAACAAGAGCATCATCACGCGTTTCCGCTGTCCGCTTTTCGGGTCTGGCGAATAATTGTCGAGGATGTATTGGCGGATGAGTTCCTGGATCTTGCGGTCTTGCGGGTCCTTGGGTGAAACCGCAATTTCCGCGTAGCGCTGGACCAGTTCGCGCCCGGGTGCGAACATGCGTGCCGCAACCAACTCCAGGGCGGTGCGCGTAAACAGTCGGGAGATCACGCCGCCCGTACGCGATTTGTAAACCGTGTACGGGTTGATCAGTACGTAAGCCAGTTCTTCTTTAGCAGCTGTCATGGTTAATAATATTCAGATTGTTGCGTTGACGCAGCACAGCCCTCAAGTTTGCAGACAAACCGCCCTCGCCAGCCCGCCGGGCGGCGAGGGATGTGTCTCGCCTTCCGTTTCGAACCGATGCGACGATGTACGGTTTACTTCTTGCCTCCCATGATGCGGAACAGCTTCGTGCCGCAGTCCGGGCAAACGCCCTGGAGGGCGGGACGACCGTTTTTCATGGTCACTTCCTGCGCCTTGGCGATTTCTTTCTTCGCTTTGCACTTCACACAATACGCTTCTGCCACGGTGCTTGCCTCCCCTTCGGTTCAATTTTCACTCGGAAAACTTGCGCCGCATCTTACTGGCATCGGCCAACCACCGTCAAGGTGCAAAACCGTGACGAAAAAGTCGGGGAAGATTCGAGGTCGGGTCAGACCTACTTCGCGGAGATCAGCGGGCCAATCGTCATTACCCCCAGCGGCGACACCACGACCAACTACACGGACAGCGGTGGTGCCACCAACGGCCCAGGCCGCTATTACCGGATTCGTCGTGTGCCCTGAAGATGTGGCGCGACCGGGACGCGCGACACAATTGTAACAACCGGCGAAGATTGTGATTGACAGGAATGGGGGGCTTTGGTATCGATACCAATGACGAATGGTTGTAATGCAGCATGCACGCGTAGCGAAACCAGTCCTAACAGGAGAAGCACAAATGAAATTGGCATTTGCGGTGTTCTTGGCGACTATCGGGCTGACGGCCAACCTCGCCCACGCCCAAAGCAACCTTCTGACCAACGGAGACTTTAACGATCCCAATTCTGTGGCACCGCCGACCGCTTGGACGTTGTGGACGTTTGGCGGTGGGTGGGCCAACCACCAGAATGATGCCAGCGGCCTGGATGGCACGTACTACATGGCCGATGGTGGTGGTTCCGGCGCTGGCGCCGGAGAGTACCAAATAGTGTCCGGGACAGCGGGAGACACGTACACGCTTACCGTTGACGGTGGCGCCCAGGCTTGGTGGTTGCCCTACGGTGAAATGAGGTTGTTCTTTCTCGATGCCAGCAGCAATCAATTGTCGGAGAGCTTCCTGGCGACCGTCGACCCAGCGGTGTATGGGCAGAATTATGACATAGCGCATCCGTGGTCTAATTTTACGCTGACTGCGGTCGCTCCCATCGATACAGCCATGGTAAAGGTTGAATTCGCTGAACCAAACGGAAGTGGAACCGTATGGTTTGACAACGCCGACTTGCAGGTTGTTCCAGAGCCAAGCACGCTGGCCCTCGTTGCCGGCAGCCTGGTGACTTTGCTGGGTTACCGATTTCGACGCGGCAAGTGATGCGGTGGTTGTCCATTCGATTCGTTATAGGCAGCGACCCAATCTGACCAGCGCGTCGGGTTGGGTTGTTGCCTTTTGACGACCGAGAGGAGAACCCCTGCACAACCCAGATCTCCCGGATTCGCTCCACGAGTCAATGTCATTGACGTGCAATGGCAGAAACCATCTCCCCCGGAGTCAGGAATCCGGTCTTGGAGCGGCAAGAAATGCTTGGAGGCATTGGCAGTGATGATACGATGCAGATTACACGGGACTGAATGACCCGCGATGTTCGCGAGGGGCTGGTCACATGGGAAATGCCAGGTAACAATAACCGAGTGACTTTGGCGGGCGATTCTTTCACCCTTGCGGCGGGATTTGGCTGCGCACCGACCGAGACCTCATGAGATTCTGGAACCGATCAGGCGCCAGCGGCGCTGGGATGGCAATCGTTTGCACGGTGCTGGCTTTCACCGGCTGCGGCACGCCTCCTCCGACCAATGGCCGCGTCGAGATCTCCTACTGGGAGAAGTGGACCGGATTTGAAGACGACGCGATGCAGGCCGTCGTGGATGACTTCAACCATTCCCAGAACCGCATTTTTGTGCGGAAACTCACGGGGATTGGGGAAATCGAGCGCAAGTTGATGCTGGCCACGGCCGGCGGAGACCCGCCCGATGTCGCGGGGATCTGGCCGGCCACCGTCACCGGCTTTTCCGAAAAGGGGGCGCTAACCCCCCTTGACAAGATGGTCAAGGAAGCGGGCATCAGGCGTGAGGATTACATTCCCGTCTACTGGGATTTGTGCTGCCATCATGGGTTCATCTGGGCGCTGCCGAGCACGCCAACCTCGCTGGCGTTGCACTGGAACAAGAAGCTGTTTCGCGAGGCGGGACTCGATCCCGACCAACCGCCGCACAGCCTGGACGAATTCGAAAGCATGTCCGAGCGGCTCACGATTGTCGAAATCAAGCGTGATGGCAAGGTGGTGCGCGTGCGCTATCCGGATCTGACGGACGCGGAAAAGAAGGCCAGGGATTTCAAACTGGTGCAGGTCGGTCACGATCCGCAGCAGCCGGGGTGGTGGATGCCAATGTGGGTGTATTGGTTTGGCGGGAAACTGTGGGACGGCCAGCGGCAGATCACCGCCAACGGCCCCGAGATGATCCAGGCGTTTCACTGGCTCCAATCGCAGTCCGAGAAGTACGGTGTCGATAACCGGCGCAGTTTCGGTGCGTCGTTCGGGAATTTCCAATCACCGCAAAACCCGTTTTTCTCCGACCAGATCGCGATGACCCTGCAGGGTGTGTGGATGTACAACTTCATCGACAAATACGCGCCACAGATGGAATGGGGCGTCGCGCCGTTTCCGGCGAAGGACCCCGCGAAGTACCCGCTGGTCACGATTGTGGATGCCGACGTGCTCGCCATTCCGAAAGGCGCTCGCCATCCGCGCGAGGCGTTTGAGTTCATCCGCTACGTCAACCAGCAGGGCCCGATGGAAAAACTATGCCTTGGCCAGCGCAAGTTCAGTCCGCTGGTCAACGTGAGCGATGAGTTTTACAGGCGACATCCCAACCCCTACATCAAGACGTTCATGGACCTGGCCAAAAGCCCGCACGCGCAGTATGCGCCGCGGCTGTCGGTCTGGGGAGCCTACAATGACGAGATGAACGTGGCCATCGACCGCATCATGGCGCTGAGTGCCACCCCGGAACAGGCGCTGGATACGGTGCAGTCGCGGATGCAGTGGAAACTGGATCGGATGTTGACCCGCTGGGACGCGGTCAGGGACGAGCGCCTTAAGGAGTGGAGCGACCATGACGCGCGGTGAGAAACGCAACCTGCGGCTCGGGCTGGCGTTCATCAGCCCGTGGATCGTCGGTTTTCTCGCGTTCACCGTGTTTCCCGTGTGCGCATCCATCTATTACTCCTTCTGCGATTACGACGTGCTCACGAAACCGGTCTGGGTCGGCGCGCTGAATTACCGGGACATGATCACCGACACCGTGTTCTGGAAATCGTTGTACAACACGTTGTACTACGCATTCCTGTCGTTGCCGTTCTGTCTGGTGATTGCGCTGTGGATCGCCGTGATGCTCAACCAGGACGTGAAAGGCCGTTCCGTTTTCCGCACGATCTATTTCCTGCCGTCGCTCGTTCCGGTCGTGGCGAGTTCGATGGTCTGGCTGTGGATTCTCAACGGCAACTTCGGCCTGCTCAACCACGCGCTCGAGTTACTCCACATCAAAGGCCCGCAATGGTTGGCCGATGAGAAATGGACCAAGCCATCGCTGATCCTGATGGCCATCTGGAGTTGCGGCAACACGATGGTCATCTACCTCGCCGCGCTTCAGGACGTGCCCCGCTCGTTATACGAGTCCGCCGAAATCGACGGCGCGAATCCGTGGGTGAAATTCCGCCATATCACCGTGCCGATGATCTCGCCGGTCATTTATTTCAACCTCATCATGGGCCTCATCGGTTCCCTGCAAGTGTTTGCCCAGGCCTACATCATGCTTGGCGGTGGCGGGCCGAACCGGTCGGCGCTGTTCTACACGGTGTATCTGTACCAGAATGCGTTCGACTACCAGCAAATGGGCTACGCGTGCGCGATGGCCTGGATCCTGTTTCTGATCATTCTGGCACTCACATGGCTGGCCACGCGCTCGACGCGCCGGCTCATCTATTACGGGGGAGAGTAACCCATGCGGCTCCTGCAACGTCTGCTCCTCTACCTCCTGCTCGCGCTCGGGGCTGTCACCTGCCTGATTCCCTTGCTGTGGATGATCTCCACGGGTCTGAAGCCGATTGAGCAAACCATGTCCTCGCCGCCGACGTGGCTCCCGTATCGGTTATATGTGGAGAAAGACGGCGCGCTCACGGAAATCCAGCCGGCCGACGTGGACAAGTACCCGGCCGACAGGATGGTGAAAAAATTCGCGCCGCGCTGGGAGAATTTCCAGAACGCCATCCACGCGATGAAGATATTCTGGACGTATCTCAAGAACACGCTGATCTTGTGCGTGCTCACGGTCATCGGCACCGTGGCATCGAGTTCCCTCGCGGCGTACGGCTTCGCGCGGATCGATTGGCGCGGACGCGACAAGTTGTTCCTGCTGTGCCTGGCGACGATGATGGTGCCGTTCCCCGTGGTGATGGTGCCCATCTATTGCCTGTTCCGCTGGCTGGGCTGGATCGGCACGCTCAAGCCGCTGTGGGTCGGCTCGTTCTTTGCCGGCGCGTTCAACGTGTTCCTGTTGCGACAGTTTTTTATGACGATTCCGAAAGACCTCTCTGAGGCTGCCCGTATCGACGGCTGCAGCGAGTTCCGCATTTTTTGGCAGATCATCCTGCCGCTGTGCCGACCCGCGCTGATGGTGGTCGCGCTGTTTCAGTTCATGTACACTTGGAACGATTTCCTCGGGCCATTGATCTACCTGACCAAACAGGACGACTACACGCTGGCGCTCGGCCTGCAGTTGTTCCAGAGTCAACACGGCGGTACCGAATGGCATTACCTCATGGCCGCCAGCACCCTCATCGCCCTGCCCATCATCCTCCTGTTCTTCTTCACCCAAAAGACCTTCATCGAAGGCATCTCGATGACGGGCATCAAGGGGTGAGGACAGACTCAGGACGATCTGAAGCTGCCGGCCTTTGCTGCCAAGCATGGCGGCTCGGTGGGTGAAGCCCTCCTCGGCTAAAGGAATTCCCGGAGCACCCATCGGATGGGTGCGGCGTTGCGGCAATCGCGATGATGATGAGCATTAAGACCACAAACCTCTCCGGTGCTGAAGAAGCGTTGACATGTAATATGTCGAGTGCTACTGACTCTCTGATGAGAGACCCAGGCAAGGTGACAATGGGCGACATTGCGCGCGCCACCGGTCTTTCGCCAATGACTGTTTCCCGGGTGCTCAGCAACCGTGGCTCCGTCTCAGAGGCAAAGCGGAAGCGGGTGCTGGCGACGGCCAAGCGGTTGAATTACCATGTGGACATCATTGCGCGGCAGCTCCGCGCCCAGCACACATTCCAGTTGGGCGTTGTGGCCCCATTTCAAGGATTGGTCGGCACGGTTTATTTCGGACACATTTTGCAGGGGATCCAGCAAGTGTTGACAGGGACAGACTACCATATTGCACTGTTTGACAGCCTTTCGGAGGACTTTAACGACGTCAGAAGATGTGTGAACCTTTGCCATGAGCGACGCGTCGGCGGGTTGATCGTCGTAGCCCCCGAGTTGAGCGCTCGATTCCCCGAAACGTTTGCCAATCTGCAGATGCCGATTATCGTTGTGGGCAGTTCTCTTGGCCAACACGGTATTAGTTATGTCGATGTAGACAACTACGGCGGCGCTTGTGCGATGACGCAGCACATTATACACCTTGGTCACACGAGAATTGGGTTCATCGGGGGCCGGAATGACCTGCGGGATGCATCCCAACGTGAATTGGGCTTCCGAAATACGCTGGCCAAGCATCGTCTCAGGGTCGTGGATGAATGGATTGTGCAGGGGGAATACGAAACCAGGAAGGCTTTCCAACTGTCCATGAGTTTGCTGGCCAAGAGCCGACGTCCGACGGCAATCTTCGCCGCGAATGATCAAATGGCTTACGGGGCCATTGACGCCGCTCGGGTTCTGGGACTCAAAGTTCCTGAGGATCTTTCGGTCGGGGGCTTCGATGATCTTGAAGCATCGGCGGAGTTTGTGCCCGCTCTGACAACCGTCGCGCAACCGATGATGGATCTCGGGCGGGTCGCCGCCCGCTATCTGCTGGAGGTTCTGAACGCGGCCGAGCCTCCCGGAGTTATGCACAAGCGGTTGCCGGCTCGATTGGTGACGCGTTCGTCAACGGCTCCACCGGGTCGCGAACACCCTCGATAGCGGCCGTGTCCAAGCAGCCAAAGCTTTCTCGGTTGAACCAGGAGCCAACCCGCTTTCGGTGGTGAAAATGTCTTTGTATTATACAGTTCTCAATAGGGCTTACCGACGCGATAGAACTGTTTCTGGGCAGGCGCGGGCAGCGAATTGGTGAGGTCGCGTATTCCGCCATTGCCGATCACGTTGGTGAGCACGGTGGACCAGTTGGTGCCGGACAGATCGGGAGCTCGCTGCAGGTAATACACGGCATTGGAGATGGACTGGAAGGAGATCACCGCATTGGTGCCTTGGAACAACTTGGCCGACTTGATGACGGGAGCGGCGGTGCTCGTCACGCGCAGGCTGTTGGCGTAAAAGTTGTGCCATGCGTCAGACAGGTCTTGAAGGTTATACACCGCGATGCTGTCGATTCCCGAGCCGGCCGTGCCGGAGAGGGTTCCCGTGACGTTGGTCGAGGCGCCGCTGCTCAGGTTCGACAAGGTGAGCGAGTACGTATCGACGCCGGTCAGATTGAAGTCAACCTGGAAGCCGCCGGTGTCGTAACCCAACAACGACGGGTTCGCATGACCATCGTAGATGTGCGGGCTGCCGTTGAAATACAGGCTCAGACGTTCCCCGCTGTTGTAGGCCGACTGGCTGTTGCCTGTGCGGAAGTCAATTCCCACCGCGTCGCCATCGACGAATGAATTCTGGACCTGCATCTCAAAGAGCTGACCCACGGCCAATGATCCGCCGTTGAATCCACGCGAGGCGAACACCTGGGCTTGAGAAGGCGCGGCGACGGTATTCGTGTCCGCCGAGATTCCCCAGGCTTGGGGCCCATTTGGCCCCGTGGTGTCGATCCCCGGCAATGTGCGGGGGTTGCTAGCCCCACAGCAGCCCTGGGTGCAATCATTCGCGTAGAAGTACCCGTTGCCCGCGAGCACATACATGGTCCACGGGCTGAACCCGTAGCCGCCGTTGAGGCCGGTGGCCCAAGCGTTCGTGTAGGCGACATCGGCTGCGCTATCAGAAGCTTCGTTGGCGATGTTCGGTTGACCGGGTCCGGTCACGCTCATGCTGTTCCAGTACACGTTTTGATAGCAGTAGCTGGAGGGACTCTCCGTGAACAGCGCTACGCTATCGAGTCCCGCACCGGATACGCCATTCAGCGCGCCGGTCGTGGTGACTGAAGCCACGCTGGTCGACGGGTCCAAATTGGAAATCGTGAGAGAGTAGCTATCCACACCGGTCAGAGTAAAGTCAACTTTGTAGCCTGCGGTGTCCCAGGGCATACCGGTGTCGACGGCGCCATTGGTGGCCGCCGCATCTTTGTCCCAGATCAACCAGTCTGTGTTGGGGCTGCGGTACAGGTTGAGGCGTTCGCCAGCGCCATGAGACGACATATCGGTGCTGGTGCGAAACTCGATGCCAAGCCCGCCATCGACGCTGCCGTGTTGAACATAGATTTCGAAAGTCTGACCGACGCTCAATCGGCCACCGGTGAAGCCGCGATAGGCGACCGCGCCAACTTGTGGCACGTCATTCGTGCTGCAAAACAGACTGTTGGTGTCGGACGACATGCCCCACGCCACGCCGGAGGTATCGATGCCGGGAGCGGTATGGTTACAGCCATTCACGGCATCGTTGACGTAGAAATACCCGTTACTGGCGCAAGGCAGCGGGACGATTGTCCACGCGGTGAACCCATAGCCCCCGTTGGTACCCGACCATCCGCCGGAGTAGGCTGGATCCGCGGCGCTGTCGAAGGCGACATTGGCGGCGCTCGCCGCAGTGGCCAGCGTAATGATGGCGGTGATGACTAGGCATGCTCTCTTCATGTACGCGTCTCCTGTGGGTTGAAAAGCATTTTACTAACCGGCATAAATCCTCATCGAGGTGGTATCGATACCATAACATCACTCGGTTTGTCAAAGGAATTTTGCGCGTTTTTTCGAATGACCTGAGGAAGGGTGACGATATGTTGCAAGCCAGTCATTGACAACACGCTACAAGATATATTATCGAGAACGCCACATGAGCGCCAGCGACCCCAAAATAGCGGCCATGATCGATGACATCGCGCGCGCGACGGGTCTGTCGATACTGACAGTTTCGCGGGCGCTGTCGAACATGGGGTATGTGTCGGCGCAGCCGCAAGCAGGTCTCGGTGGCGGGCAAGGAGCTCGATTACCAGATGAATATGATGGCGCGCGAGTTCAGCAGCAATCGCACGCTTCTCTTGGGCCTGATTGCCCCATTTCGCGGATTGTTGGGTACTTTTTTTACTTTGGCTGGGTGTTGCAGGGCGTGCAGCAGGGCGTCTCCGGAACGGGTTGCCACATGGTCCTCTTCGACGGTCAGTGGGGGGACGTCAATTGCGCTTGACAGATTGAGCGCGGATGTGATATCGATACCAAGACATTCAGAAACTGGTCGACGCCACCAATGGATAACGGAGCGCAGTCACGATGAGCGGGAAGACAAGCAAAGAACAACCAAGCCTCGTTCATGACTTGGCGAACCGCAGCGTGGCTGCGCCTCCATTGGCCTGCGGGTTAGCATTGATCGCGTGGCCGCGGTTGGGGGCCAAGTGATGAGCCAGGCATCAGGCCCAGCCGACGCAGTTGTCTCGCCGCAGTCCGTCTCGACAGCCCTGCCGCAACCGGAGTTGACGACGCCAACGGTCGTTGTCCCTGTCAAGCGATCCAACGCGCCCCCCGGCGCCTCCAAACTCGGTCGCGGCCCTCGTCGCCGGAGTTACTGTTTCCCGCGAGCTTTTGCGTGGGGAGTGGCAACGGCGGCGGCGCAAATCGAAGGGGCCGCGTTCGAGGACGGCAAGGGCGAATCGATCTGGGATCGCTTTGCCAGGGTGCGGAAGATCGACAGGCCGACCGTGGCTTGCGACCATTATCATCGGTATCGCGATGACGTGGCATTGCTCGGGCGCTTGGGCATTCCGAACTATCGGTTATCGGTGGCGTGGCCGCGAATTTTCCCCCAGGGGGATGGCGCGCCGAACCCCAAAGGTCTGGAGTTCTATGACCGATTGATCGACGCGCTGTTGGAAAACGGTGTCACGCCCTGGGTCACCTTGTATCATTGGGACCTGCCGCAGGCGCTCGAAGACCGTGGGGGGTGGCGAGTCCGCGCCACGCCCCAGGCGTTTGGGCGGTACGCACAACTGGTTGTGCAGCGGCTGGGCGATCGGGTCAAGAACTGGATGTCGATGAACGAGGTTCTGCGGTTTGTGCCCTGCGGCTACCTGTACGGTTGCGATGCGCCCGGGGCAAAGGAATCCGCCGCGGTCGTCAATCAAATTTATCATCACGCATTGCTGGCTCACGGTTATGCAGTGGAAGCGGTTCGCGAACTGGGCGGCAAACGGTCGCGCGTTGGGCTCGTTCACAATCCACCGGTGCCCGTGCCGGTGACGGAAACAGCAACCGATATCACCGCGGCACGAGCGGAGTATCTGAGGGAAACCGAACAACTGATGGGGCCGTTGTATGGGGGATCCTATACAGCCTCGTTCCTCAAACGTGCGGGCGCCGATGCGCCGAAGGTCGAGCCGGGCGATCTCGAATTGATTTCACAGAAGACGGACTTTCTTGGTTTGAACGTCTACTTCGGTGAATTTGTGCGACGGGGATCCAACGGCGAGGCGGAACGGATCGCGCTGCCTTCGCAGTATCCCAAGGCGGACATTTCGTGGCTGAACATCGTGCCCCAGGCCATGTATTGGGGGATTCGTCACGCCCGCGAAGTCTATGGCGTGGAGACGGTCTACATCACCGAGAATGGCGCGCCGTACGTCGACCAGGTATTGCCGAATGGCGAAGTCCACGACCTGGGCCGGCGCGAGTATCTGAGAAATCATCTGATCTCGCTGCATCGTGCCATCCATGAGGGGTTTGATGTTCGCGGGTATTTCCTATGGTCGTTGCTGGACAACTACGAATGGGCGGAGGGGTACGCGAAACGGTTTGGCATGGTCCGCGTTGATTACCGGACGCTTCAGAGAATCCCGAAACTCAGTGCCGATTGGTACGCGAAGGTAATTGAGGAAAACTGCGTGATCTAGGTGTGGCAATGAAGGTCGCGCACCGAGCAGGTCGAACATGAGCGGCTCATCACGATTGGCATTCCGGCCGGCGAGCTCGCATCGTCGGGAAGGTTTCACGCTGATCGAGTTACTGGTGGTCATTGCCATCATCGGCATCCTGGCGGGGATACTGTTGCCCGCGCTGGGCAAAGCGCAGAAGGTAGCCAAACGGGCGGCCTGCGTGGACAATGTGAAGCAGATAATGCTGGCGTGCCTCATGTACGCAGACGACAACGATGAACGTTTGCCTTTCGCGTTCACGATTGGCTATGAGCATCCGTACTATATCCAGTACTCTGGGACAGATCCATGGCTGCAGGATCTCTTAATCCCCTATAGCGTCAGTATGAAATTCAACATTGGAAAGGTGTTTCGGTGTCCGACTGTTCAAAATGCCAACGGGACTGGCTGGTTGACGGCAACAAGCCAGTCCAGTTACCGGTATAATTGTTACTGGGCAACGGCGTCTGCCCATGGCACGCATTTGCCTGTGACGGCTCCAGGACGCCGCATTTCGAGTGTGTCCAACGCCTCGTCGGCAGTTCTTGTCTCGGATATTGCATACACGGATTGGCAGGCCGGCTGGTTCCCACACGACGGGATCAACGCAGGTTACGTGGATGGTCATGTCGGGTTCGTGACCATGGCCGAATTTGTGGCGCAGGGTAGCGGCGACTTGTTATCCACGTTCTATGCCACCGGTTGGGAGTAGCATGAATCGTATTATCAGTTTCGCAACTGGCTTGACTTGCCTTTGGGGATCAGTGGGAGTTCTTTCGGCGAAAATTGCGGTCGTGGAAGACATTGCTCCTCCGAAATTGATAAATCCGTCGTTCGAGGAGCAAGGTGAGACGGCTGACCGGGCAGCAGGTTGGGGGCGTTGGGGCGACTGGTTCAACCGCGAGGAAGGCTGGACGCCGGTGCATAGCGGGCATTGCATCCTCGCCTACCATCATTGGGAAATTCCCAGTGCCAAGGATTCCGGGGTCTATCAAGATATAGCCGGCGCGGTCAAAGGTGCGTCGTACACGTTTGGCATTTACGTCAGCGTGGACAAAGCCAAGACTCCCATCAGGGACGCCGTGAGCATCGAGGTGCGTCTGGAATCGACCGTGGACGGGAGCCGGCAAACTATTGCCTCCAAGCTGTACAAGGTGGCTGATCTTCCACCGGACGACTGGCAGAAGCTGACCGTGTCCGGTTCCGCGAACAGTGATACGTTGCGAGTGCTGGTGATTGTGACCCCATCGCCCATGGATGGAACTCGCGGTGGAGCCCTCAGGTTTGACGACGCGTTTCTTGAACCGACCAACTCAATCACGGCGGCACAACAATGATATCATGAACGCTTCACGACGAACGTTCTCATCGGTGGCAGTTGCCGCCGCGTGCCTGTGGGGCGTTCTGCTCCTTTCGCCAGGGCGGGCTGCCGATCCGGATCCGTTTCTGATCGCCAATGGCATCAACATCCGTAATGGCCACGGAACGGGGGATGTTGTCCAGTTGCGCGGTGTGAACCTGGGCAGCTGGCTCATTATGGAAGGCTGGATGTGTCCGATGGACTCCTCCGGGGGGCTTACCAACAATTACGCTGTTGTTCAAACTCTCGACAGCCGGTTCGGAGTCAGTACCGAGCAAAGCTTGATCAGGACTTACCAATATACGTGGATTACGACCAACGACCTCGACAACATTCGGGCGATGGGCATGAACTACATCCGGATGCCGTTCTGGTGGGGGAATGTCCAAACATTGAGTGGCGCGTGGCGCGGCGACGCCTTCGATCGGATGGATTGGGTCGTGAGCAATGCCTGGCAGCGCGGACTCTACACCATCGTCGACTTGCACGGCGCGCCCGGTGGGCAGAACAGCAGCGAATCCACCGGGCGAGAGAACCAGAACCAGTACTGGACAAGCACTGCCGACCAGAACCAAACGGCCGTCATCTGGTCGAATGTCGCGGCCCACTTCGCAGGTAATCCCGCCGTGGCCGGTTACGACCTTATGAACGAGCCGAGCGGCGCGCCGACGCAAGCCGCAATCTGGTCCGCGTACAATAGCCTGTACCTGACAGTTCGAGCAGTTGACACCAATCACATGATTATGATGGAGGGATGCTGGACCGGCACGGGCACCAGCGGCCAGTCGTTAAACTGGCAGTGGGACGTTCTGCCTCCTCCGTCGACGTATAATTGGAGCAATGTTGTCTACGAGATGCACTCCTACCCGGGCACCAACAGCCTGTCGGGTGAGGAAGCGGAAGCCAACAAGCAGGTGAGCGACTTCCAAAACCATCAGTCATGGAATGTTCCCTGCCTCATCGGTGAGTTCAACTGTTATGGTACAACGGCCGCGTGGCCGTACTTTGTTCAGCAGTTCGATACGAACGGCATCAGCTGGTCCGTTTGGTCGTATAAAGCCATTCACGGCTCTCCCCCGGACGGGTGGGGCCTCTACGACCCCGTCGGCACGTGGCCGTCCACTCCGAATATTCAGACCAGTTCGACCACCACCATTTCCAATGACTGGTCAGCTTGGAGCACGAAGGCGGCCTTTGGGATCAATCCAATGCTCCAACAATACCTGGGGGGACCGCTGGCCGTCGCGGACTCGTACGCCGCCACGTCGGGAGTGCCCCTGACAGTCGGCAGCAGTGCAGGGATGCTGGCCAACGATTTGGACGTTAACCTGGGCCTGTCCGGGATCCAACTTTCGGCCGTGTTGGTGAGCGGCCCGACGAATGGTCAACTAACGTTGAACGCGGACGGCTCGTTCTCCTACACCTCAGCGGTCGGCTTCATCGGGGCCGACACGTTCCGCTACAGCGTTTACGACGGGTACGTTGATTCCGTGAATATCGCGGATGTGTCGATTCAGGTGAGCGGTTCCGGATCCACGACCTGCGGGATTCTTGCTTCGGATACTGCGAACGACCCGGCCTATACCAACGCATACCCGTTAGCCTGGTCCAACGGATTGAATGGGGGATATGGTTTTGGTGCGTGGACCATGAGTCCGGCGAGCAACTCGTCCAACGCAGGTTTCTTCATCGGCTCATCCACCAGCAATGGCGTCATCCCCTCCCTGGGAATCGATGTCAACGGCAAATCGTGGGGATTGTATGCCAATACCAACGTGTCCCAAGGCACAGCTGTCGCCTTCCGGAGCTTCACGGAAGGCTCGTTGGTCGTCGGCCAGTCATTTAACATCTCGATGGATAACGGGTGGGTCAACTCCGGGGGCGGTGCCATGGGCTGGATCCTGCGCACCGGCAACGACACCAACAACAAGAACAATGGCGAGCGCTTTGAGTTTTCCTATCTCGGTGGCGGGATCGGCGCATATCAAATCTTCACCAATCCGGCCGCGCCGCCGATTAATACCAGCCTGGGGTATACGGACAATGGAATCACATTGAGCTTCACCTTGACCAGCGCGGATACGTTTTCGTTGGCGATCGTGGGGAACAACCCGGCCGTTTCCAACACGGTCACGGGCACACTGGGAGGCACGCCTGGATCCGGCATCAATAGCGTCGCGCTGTACAACCAGTTTGCCGGACAAGGTGCAAATTACGATCTCTATTTCAACAGCATGAGCATTACGGGCTGCGTATCGTCAGTTCCCGCAGGCCCCTTCAATATCAATTCCTTCCAGGTGCTCAACGGGAGTAATGTGGTTATCGGTTTTGTTACGACAAACGGGGCCTCCTACGCCGTGGAGAGCACGAGCGATCTCGTAACCGGAGCTTGGTCCGCCGTGGCGAGCAACATACTGGGGACAGGTGGGATGGTGTCCATCACCAGCTCGGTGCCGCCCAGTGCCACGCAACAGTTCTACCGTGGCCGGGGCCTCGTTCCGTAGACGCGCTGCCGGTCGGTACGATGACCAAGAAGACCTTTTATTTCCAGCGCCTGCATTCACGGCTTGACCAAGTCGGAGGAAAGAACGAGTTGCTTACCGTCAAGGATGCAGGACACGATGGGCCGATGTTCGAGACGCCCGAAATCCAGAAGAAAGTCATTTCCTTCCTGCGTGAATCGGCGCGAGGAGGTAAATGACGAACACAGCGTGTACTCAGGGTCGAATACGAATGATTTCTTCCTCACAGCGAGTTGCAATTGTTGCGGCAGTGACCTTGACGTTATGGCTCTCCGCGTCGTGTGCCAACGCCGAGACCTCACCAAAACCGACAGCACTTCCACCACTCCACGCCAACGGCACGGCCATCGTCGATGACAAAGGGCAGCCGGTGCTGCTGCGCGGGTGCAACTTGGGCAACTGGTTGCTCAATGAACTGTGGATGATGGAGATGTGGCGTCCGGACGATCCGAAGGATCAGTGGCAAATGGAGGAGTTGCTGCAACAGCGTTTCGGCGTGGAGGAAAAGGAGCGCCTGCTCGAACTGTATCGGGAGAATTGGATCAAGCGGCGGGATTTCGACATCATCAAGTCTTGGCGGTTCAATGTGGTGCGACTGCCATTCTACTACGGCCTGCTCGAAGACGACGCCACGCCGGGTCAGCTTCGCCCCGATGCCTTCCGGTGGCTGGATCGCGCCATCGCGATGGCCGCACAGGCGGGTATCTATGTGATCGTGGACTTGCATGGCGCGCCCGGAGGCCAAAGCACCAATCAGTGCACGGGACATGGCGACCAGAACAAGCTCTGGCTGCCGGAGAATAGAAAACGGGCGGCATTCCTCTGGAAAAAGATCGCGGAGCGCTATCGCGACAACCCGACCGTTGCGGCCTACGATTTGCTAAACGAACCCTACGGCGACTTCCACGGCGAGCCGCCCGATTTGACCATCGTCACGACCGTGGACGAATTGGTCCATGCGGTTCGCGAAGTGGATCAAAGGCATTTGATCCTTTGCGCGGGATCCCTCCAAGGAATGGCGATGTATGGGGCTCCGGCTTCCCACGGGTGGAAGAACGTCGGCTACACGGAACATTTCTATCCCGGTCTGTTCGGTGGCGTCCCGTCATTGGAAACGCACGCGCGGTTTGTCAGTCTCGACTTGCGGGGGAAAGCGGAGTTGCTCAAGCAATGGAACGTGCCGTTCCTGGCCGGCGAGTTCAATGTGGTGCTCGATAAGGCCGGCGGCGCAGCCATGATGCGGCGCTACTATGACATCTATGCCTCGAATGGATGGGCGGCCACGATGTGGTCGTACAAGATCATCAAGCACCAGGGCGGACGTCACCCGGACAACTGGTATATGGTGACGAACCGCGACGATCTGAAGATTCCCCACTTCCGCACGGATTCGAAGGAGGAAATTGAGGGCTTCTTCCGGACCATGGGAACCATGGAGTATGCCCAGGATGACGGGTTGCGCATCGCGTTGACAAGCCGTCAGCCTCCCGCCCTGACTCTGCACGAGTACCCGGTCGTCTCCGGGCCTGCTCCGCAGGATCGTTTGCCGGATAAATGGGAGAGCATCGACATCGGCGAACCGCTTATCAAAGGCGGACAGCGCGTTCTGGCCACGGATTGCCTAGAGGTCTTTGGGGCGGGGCGCGATGTTTTCGAGGGCAACGATGAATGTCACTTCATTTCGCGGAACGCAGAGGATCATTTTGAACTGAGTGCGAGCCTCACCCCGCCGGTTGACAGCCACACATACGCCAAGGCGGGGCTGATGTATCGCGCAGATCTCAACGCGGACGCGCCGATCGTGATTGTGAGCTTGAATCCCGATGGCACGTGCACGTTTGCATACCGACGAAAGGCGGGAGCGCGGATCACCGAGAACCGCATCGTGCCTGCTGGACAAACACGCACCCTCCGTCTCGTCCGCGATGGAACTCGGTTTCAGGCCACCGCTCTTGATGGTGATGACAAGCCATTGGCCACGCAATCTGCCGACCTGCCCGATCTCGCAGCCGCAAAAGGCAATATCGGACTTTTCGTTCTGAGCCACGAGGCGATGCTCCTCAGCAAAGCGACTTTCACCGACATCCAACTCCGCTGATCCTCGTGCCGCGAGCGCGACTTCGCATCGCGCGCACCCGTGCTTGTAGAGGCAGCGTCGTTTTATGTGTTGTCCAAGCATTACTCAACGGTAGCTGCCTTTCTGTCAGCCGATTAGGGTTTGCTTGCTCACACCCGGTATCAGCCGACATTCAGACACCCGTATTTTGAGGTCAAAGCGCCGCTTCTTGATGTGCTCTCCAATGTGGCGCAGGTTCGCTGGATGCAACGCGGATTTCCATAAATGGCTGATGTGTTTTGGCTTTTTGCAGGTGAAACCCAGGTGACAAAAAGGCACCGCTGCCAACTGGCATCGGCCAACAAGCATCAAGGTGCAAAACCATGACCAAAGGGGCCAATAACATTGGTTGGGAGGTTGTATTCTTCGGCTCTCCGTGGTATTATAAATACGAGGCATTTAGTCGTCACCAAGCAGCACAGAGGGAATGGACACTACTCTTGCGAGCCAGAAAGTCCAAGCGGCGGCGTGCACCTTGCGCCGGTCGTTGGGAGTCGTCATTGCTGCCGTGTTGATGTTCTTGGTCGCCTGCGAACACTCTGATTCCGTCTCAGACGCTACGGCGGAACAAGAGGTCAACTACCAGCGCGCCAGGCACCTATGCGAGCAACAGGACTTTCCAGGCGCAGCGGAGTTTTTCAATAGGGCGCTATTGGTGAACCCGGCGTTTGCCAACGCACACTTGGAACTGGGTTTGTTATACGAGAACCGATTGGCTGACCCGATATCCGCCATTTATCATTACCGGCGGTTTTTGGAGCTGCGGCCAGATTCGGACAAGAAGCAGTTGGTTGAAGACTTTATCGAACGCGCCAAGCTGTCGTTGGCGGCAAAATTGCCCCAATCCCCCATCGTCGATCCGGGCGAGTTGACACGGTTGGAAAATGAGAAGACGGCGTTGCTGCAGGAGAACGCTGCGCTTCGAACGCTAGTGGCGGAATTGGAAAAGGTGGGTAACGCCGCACAACTGGTAGCGACGACGCCGACAACCGTTACGGTGGCTTCGGCCGCTCCGCCGGTTCCAACCACGGCGACCACGCCTGCGGTTGCTCCGGGAATTGTGATGGCGGCGGCACCCATCATGTCGACGCCCGAGACATCGACCATGGAGTCGTCGCGGGTGCGGACGTATACGGTGCAGCGAGGCGACACATTGCAGTCACTGGCGTTAAGGTATTACGGGTCGCGAGCGGCGTGGGAAAGGATTTTTCAGGCAAATCGGAGCGGTCTGCCAAGCAAAGATCAGTTGAAGGTCGGGCAGCAGTTGGTAATTCCCTGATACGAAACGTGGGTCGAATAGGGCGAGAGGGTTATGTTGAATAAGGTATTCGCGGGGTTGGTGATCGCGTTTTGGGCAGCCATGATGACGGCGCTGGTGCGTGTCGAAGTTTTCCCGCAGCCGACGGTGATCGAAACTTTTTCGACCGAACGGGTCATGAGGAAAGTGTTCTCGAATCCCGAACCCCTGAGTCTGGACGTGTATTACAACTCCAGCAATCGCATCGGCCATTGCACGATCGAAATCCAGCCACAAATGAGTGACAAGCCTGGCGACGAATCCGGCCCGACGCAAAAGGTGGTCGGTTACAAAGTCACCAGTGACTTGAAAGTCAGGCTGTCGGCATTTGGAATGCCATCGCGGCTGACGCTGGTTGGCGAAAGTATTTTCAGCAGGAAATTGGAACTGGAACACTTTCGGTTTAGCACCGTCATCGGCGAAGGTCGGACGGGTGCGGCTGGCCCGGGAGATGGTCGCGTGAATGTGATCGGAGACGATCATGCCAAAACGGTGCAGGTGGCGTTCGATTTTGGCGACTTCCACGATGAACGTCTCTTTGACTTTGATCAGGTCAAGGACGCGGGCTTTGCCAACGCATTCGGATTGCCGGGGATGGCCAACTTCAGCTTCCTCGGAGGTGGCGGACTTCCCAGTGGTCTCGGTGTGTCTTCGGACAAGGGCGCACACGCGCAGCCCGCGACGACCACGGCCCTCGACCGCTTGGAAATCGCGGGCAATCTGCAGCGTGTGTACCTCGTGTATTCGAAGATCGACGACCAGATGTGGACGAAGATCTGGGTGGACGAGTCGGGTCAGGTTCTCAAGGTGGTTACCTCGATGGGGCTGGAGATGCGAAGCGATGCCGCACTGGGAATGGGCGAAGACCCGAATCGAATGGATCGCAAAAGGGGCGGTGGACGTGAGTCCCCGCTGGGGACAACGTCCCTCTCACGGGGGACCAGACCATGATCCGCACCGAACATCTCACGAAGCGGTACGGCGGGCTGGTGGCCGTCAACGACCTCAACCTCGATATCCCGCAGGGCCAGTTCTTCGCGTTCCTCGGACCGAACGGCGCCGGGAAGACGACCACCATCAAGCTCCTGGCGGGATTGCTCAAGCCCACCTCAGGCCGCGCGTTTATCGGAGGCTATGATATTCAGTCGGATCCGGTCGAGGCCCGCAAGATCATCAGCTACGTGCCGGACATGCCATTTCTCTATGACAAACTCGAGCCCATGGAATTCATGTTGTTCGTCGGCCAGCTGTATGGAATGGAACATGCAGAGCTCGCGCGGGCGAGCGACGAACTGTTTGATGTGTTCGGGTTGGACGAGGTCCGCACGCAGCCGATCGAAGACCTTTCCCTCGGCACGCGACAGCGCCTGGTCATTGCCTCCGCGCTGCTGCATAAGCCCAAGGTGATCATTATCGACGAGCCGATGGCCGGCTTTGACCCGCGGAGTGCGCGGGTGGTCAAGAATGTTCTCAAGAAACGTTCCCGTGCCGGTGTGACCGTGTTTCTTTCAACGCATATCTTGCATATCGCCGAGGAGTTGGCCGATCAGGTGGGCATTTTGAACCGCGGCAAGCTGATTGCGGTGGGAACGATCGATGAACTCCGGGAACTCAGCGGTGAACAGGGCGAACTCGAAGACACATTTCTGGCGCTGACGCGCGGAGAGGAGCGAGCGACCGAACGGCCATGAACGCCCTGAAGTTTTTCCGGTTGCTGATCGAGCTCAACCTGCGGATTGTCCGCCGCAACATCCTCACGTTACGGGAGAAATCGCTCCTGATGGTGTCGGTGATCACCTTGTTCGTGATTGGCTACTGGTTCGCGGCTTACGCCATCTTCTACATGGGGTTCCGCCATCTGGCGGAAGTACCGGGTCTCCAGGTGATCGTGCTGGACCGGATGCTCTACCTCTTCTTCGCATTCCTGTTCCTGATGTTGATGTTCTCCAACATGATCATTGGCTACTCGACGTTGTTCAAGAGTCAGGAAACCCAGTGGATGCTCACGCTTCCCGTCCGCAGTCTCGACGTGTTCCGATGGAAACTCATGGAGACAACCCTGCTGGCGAGTTGGGCGTTCCTGTTTCTGTCGGCCCCGTTGATGGCCGCCTACGGGAATGCCCGACACGTGTTGCCGAGCTTCTATCTGAAGGTGTTCCTGTTGTTTATCCCGTTCACCGTCATCCCGGCGGCGCTCGGGTCGATCGCGATCCTGATCGTCACCCGCTACCTTCACCGACGGGTTTTCAAGTGGGTGCTCTTCGGCGTCAGCGCCGTGGGCATCGCCGCCGCCGTCACGTTTTTAAAGCCCATGCAGGCCGAACAACTGGAGCAGGCCCAAATGGTGGCTTCGCTCACGCAATTGCTTCACAACAGCAACATGACCCTGCAACCGATGTTGCCGAGCTACTGGGTCGCTTCGAGCATGATTGCCTGGGGGGAAGGCTGGTCGAGGAAGGGGCTGTTCTATTTTCTCGTTCTCCTGAGCAACGCCATGATGGCCACCCTCGTTTGCCTGACCATCAGCCGCCGATTGTTTTACGAAGGTTGGTCGCGCAACCATACCCAGGGTGATTTTCAGCTGGGTGTCCCGCTCTTGGACAAACCCATCAATCTCCCGCGCGCGGACCTCGCCGACCGCATCGTCAACCTCTGGCCGCGCCTCCATCACGTCACCCGCGCCCTCGTCATCAAGGACATCCGCGTGTTCTGGCGCGATACCTCCCAGTGGAGCCAGTTCGTGATCTTCTTCGGCCTGCTCGGCCTCTACGTCCTGAATCTCCGCAGCGTCGCCTACGATTGGAGCAATGAGTACTGGGCCAGCTTCGTCTGCTTCCTCAACCTCGGCGCCTCCAGCATGACACTGGCCACCTTGACCACCCGCTTCGTGTTCCCCCAGTTCAGCCTCGAAGGCAAACGCCTGTGGATCGTCGGCATGGTCCCCAACGGCCTCAAACGCGTCCTCCTCGAAAAATTCTGGCTCAGCAGCGTCTGCTCCGCCGCCATCACCCTCTGCCTCATGCTCACTTCCAGTTGGATGCTCCACATTCCCGGCTGGCTGACCCTCCTGTTTGCCTCGACCGTCATCGTCATGAGCTTCGCCCTCTGCGGCATCGCCGTCGGCATCGGCACGCTCTTCCCCAACTTCTCCTCCGGCTCAACTGCCAACCGCCGCGACGACAACCCCGCCCGCATCGTCTCCGGCTTCGGCGGCACCTTCTGTTTCCTCCTCAGCCTCGTCTACATCGTCCTCGTCATCGGCTCCGAAGTCCTCCCCATGTACCAGAGCTTCGCCGCCAACGGATTCAACGACCGCGGCCAACCCTGGGGCCTCGTCTTCTCTTGGATCTTCGTCGCCTTCCTAAGCCTCTTCGCCACCACCATCCCCATGTCCCTCGCCCTCAAAAAAGTCGACTCCCTCGAAATCTGACTTTAGCTCAACCCAGCTCTCCCCACCCGCCCCGACGCAAACAAAGCCGAATCCACGTCGTTTTGACCCTCCGAACGGCCCCACGAATAGCTCCGGACCCCCAAACGAAGCCAATTTTAGCAAAACGAAGCCAAGTGACAAAATGGCACACTTTGGTTGCTAACGCATTGTCCATCAAGCCAATCCACAACCTCCAACACTCCAAAAAATTGGCTTCGTTTGGCAGAATTACATATATGGGGCGTACCCCCCCTGTTTACCCTGAGCAACGTCGAAGGGTTTGCCCTGAGCTTGTCGAAGGGAGCGCGGTCGAAGGGTCCCCTGTAGCCGCGCGCGGCGAGCGCGGACCCGATGCCGTCGTTCTGTAGCCACGGCGCTCTGTCGCCGTGCCCTTTCTTCCCCTATATCAAAGAACAACCAAACCGCGCTGACTATACACTATCAAATATATACTGTCTAGTCATTTTTCAATGTCGGATGCCCCGAGCCTGATCCGGGGCGACGATCCACTTTGAATCATAGGTTTCCCGCCGCAGGCGGACTGCCGGCTCTGGCGGGGCAGCCGGCCCGGCTGTCGCCGTACTCCCGTCGTCCGTCCTGCCTTCCGCTCTTTCGCTTTCCGCCGACTCCTCGTCTCCTCGCCCCTTGGGGGAGAGGATTAAGGTGAGGGGTCCTCCTGCCGTCGTTTCCTCCCCGCCGCCACCTCCCTTCTGAGATCTTAAATCTCCAATCTCAAATCCCCGCACGTCCACCCGCCGCCCCCGGCCCCCTGTAGCGGCGCTCGGAGCCTGCACTGAGCGCAGTCGAAGTGACCGTCGGTCGTTGCCGTACCGTCGTCTCGCTTGTCTCCCGTCCCTCATCTCCCATCAGCCATTTCCCATTGACCATCTCCCCCCACGCCGGGCTTGCTTGCCAATTCCGCCGCTTGTAGACTGCACGCCGTGACCAACCTTACATCGCTTAAATTGAGATCATGAGCGACAAGGACCTCAGAACACACGAAGTCACTTTTTGCAGCCGCGTTTCAAAGTGGGCGGACTCGCTTTTTGAGAGCAATCCATCTCTGCCGTTCAAGCGCACGGAAATTGAGGAGTCCAAAGGCATCAACCGCAAGCGTTCAGATCTGCGCGTCTATGACGCGAAGAAAAAGTTGATTGTTGCGGGGGAAGTCAAGTTGCCGGGGACGCCCGAAGGACGCAACGCATATAATTCTGCCCTATGGTGAGCACAATAGCTTCGCTTCCGAAAGGAGCAAGGCTGTGCCTGTCCCACAGCGTTCAACGTGCGCAAATCGCACGCCTTGGTATGATTTGACCTACACGAAATGCGGTCAGCCATCACTTGCAATCCTCGCAATCAGGCTTACCTTGTAGTGGAGAGTCGAGCGACCCTCTCATCAAGTCAGGTACGTTGAGGGAGAAATACCCACCCTTGGGAACGGCTCGAGGGTCCAAAACCGAGAGATGTGCCTCGACTCTCCCTCCGTTTCCACCTCCCGAATCCACAGCCGCTCAGGTCTGCCGCCCACCTGCTTCCCGGCTTCCGCCTTCTGTCTCCTGTCTCCTGAATTCTGTCTCCCTTCTCCCTTTCATTCTTTACATTTTCCCGCCCCCTGCTATCCTACCTCCAACAAGGAGGAATTTTTTGTATGAAACGTGGGGAAGGTAGCGCCGCTACCATCATGCCCGAATCCAAAAACGGGCCCGTGCTTACCGTCGTCGAACTGCCGCCGCATCGCGAAGAAGTCGATTCCAAACTCGAACAGGCTCGCGACCATTTGCTCGCCCTCCGCCGTCAGCAGGAGGAACTCGAACGCCAGAAAAACGAACTCGAGGAACTCCGCCGCCGTCAGGACGAGTACAGCCGTGGCCGCGCCGAAATCACCGATAAACTCGCCCGCGGCCTCATCGCCATCGAGCGCCAGCAGATCGAGTCCCAGCGGCTCACTGAGCTTTGCGAGTCTACCATTATCGCCTTCCGCGAATACACCGAACAGATCGAGCAGATCAACGACGAGGACTGGAAAAGCGCCAACGTCCGCGAAGAACTGAGCAAGGCCCTCGCCACCATTGAGAGCGCCCGCCTCGAATACAATCGCGCCCACGCCAAACTCGATTGCCTCAACCCCGCTGCGGGCCAGCCCGTCGCCGACCTCGCCACCGATCGGAAAAGGAAACTGCCCGCTTGGGACGAACTCGTCCGTTACGCCTGCATCGGCGCGGCGGCCTCCGCCCCGCTCATCGTCGCCGGCACCATCTGGCTTATCATAGTAATGACGGCGAAACATTGACGCGGCACCCGGCCATGCGATTCCGTTCCAAACGCGCCGATCCGATTGACCGGGCCATCAACGAGCTCGACCACCAGATCGCCACCGTCCAACGTCAGTTGCGCGAATTGACCAATGACCCCGCGCGCGCCGCCACCGTCGTGTCGCCCGCAAAAAAGGTCACCCGATTCGTCGAAAACATCCTGTCGGCATCCGGAGACTTTACGGACACGCCCCAGCGCGCCCGCCAGGACCTGTTCGATGTCGCCGCTGAACCCCTCAAGGAGTTGGAAGCCGAGCCGATCGCCTTTGCCCACAAACCCGAGCCCGACCTTTTCGCCACCACGTCAGCGTCAGCCACACACACCAGCCCCACCACGAGCACGGTCGCCCTCGAGACCGCCCAGGTCGTCCCGCCACAGGAAAAACTCGCCCATTACCTCGGCGCCGGCAGCATCAGAAGCTACAAACCGCTCAAGCGCGTCCAACGTCAGCTCCGTAATCGCTTTTTCATGTGGCTCGGGCTATCCTTCGTCGCGTTATGGATCATCTGGTTCGTGATTCGGTAATCACCGACACCAAGCGGTTTCCCTTCGCCCCTTCATGGGGAGAAGGTCAGGATGAGCGGTGGTTGAACAATTGCACCCGCAGCCTGCCCATCAAACGCCGCCTGCTCCAAATCGAAGGCGTGGGTCGCTGACAACGACAAGCAACTCCGTCTTTGCGACAGTGACCAGTTCGTTTCGTTCCTGGCAGCCTTGGGTAACGCGCTGTCGCCGGAACAGGCCAACCTCGGCATCAAAACTGCCATGACCGGAGACGAATTCATCTATCCCAGTGTGCATGCCTTCGAAGAGGAAATCGTCTGGTCGCTGTACCAAATGGCCCGCAAGCTGGATTGACCAGCCGCGGAAGCCGACGGCGGTTGGCCATTTCCGTTCCGCATTCGCGGGCTTGCATTTTGGCCCGACGTGGCTGAGGTTTAGTGGTTAGGCTATAGATGCAGCCTCCAGCAAATAACGACTTAGATTTGCGTTGGTTCCTCCCGCTATTCATCGGAGGGTGGTGTGCGTTTGAGGTTTCCTTTTCTATCATCAGCGGTTGGTATGCGCTATCGCAGCGTTACCGGTCGACACACACTGTGGAGGGGCGTCTGTTCCCATTTGCTTCCATGAAGCTTGGTCCGAGGTTCTTCCCTGTGAGCTACCCTCTATTCGTCCGTTTGGGATTGGCTGGCATCTCCCTGTCCATTTTTCCTCTCTTCCGCATTTGTCATCCACCATTGTTCATTCCTTGGAGCGCAGTGTCAGACTGTCGGCGCGAGCGGCATTTGTTTTTTATGCACACCGCCGTTTATGTATCCGAACCGAAGACCCGTATGCTGTTTGCTGGCCGATTGGGCAGCGCCATTTATGATTCGTGGTCGAGAGACCATGCACAGCCTGGGAGGACGGTCTAATAAATCGCTTCAGCCAACCGCGACCCGCTACGCGGTAGATCTTTGGAAGTTCAAACTGTAAGGTTCGCAAATCGTTCAAGGCGGGTAGGCAAGTTACCCATCCCGCTCGCCAAAATGTGTTTGCCGCACTCGGTCGAATCTGCGATAAACCACCGCTCTGGGAGGGCAGCGGTTTGCTCAATCTACGCTACGATTTCAACAACTTGATGGCCGAGCGTGTCGGCGAGCATGGTGTCACCGACGCCGAACTCAAGGCGCTCGGGCCGAAGCTCGTCGCCGCCGCGGACGCGGTCGAGAAAGCCGCGCTCGGGTTCCGCAAGCTGCCCTACGACACGAAGCTCGTCGACGAGGTCGCCGTCCTCGCCAGCGAAATCCAGGAGCGGTGCGACAATTTCGTCGTCGTCGGCATCGGCGGGTCGGCCCTCGGCAACCTCGCGCTCCACAGCGCGCTCAACCATCCCGAATACAACCATCTCATCCGCCCGCCCCGGCGCGGCCCGCGATTGTTCGTGGCCGACAACATCGACCCCGACCGCATCGCCGGGTTGCTCGACGCCATCGATCTCGACAACACCGTGTTCAACGTGATCACCAAGTCGGGCGGCACCGCCGAAACGATGAGCGAGTTCCTCATCTTCCGCGAAGCCCTCATCAAGAAGCTCGGTCCCGAGCGCCACGTCGAACACATCGTCATCACCACCGATCCCCAAACGGGCGAACTCCGCGAGATCGTGAAACATTTCGGCTACGCCTCGTTGCCGATCCCGCCCGACGTGGGCGGGCGTTTCTCCGTGCTCAGCGCCGTCGGCCTGCTCAGCGCGGCAGTCACGGGCATCGACATCCACAAACTGCTTCGGGGCGCGGAGGAAATGAACGCGCTCTGCCAGAAATCCAAGAAGCTCTGGGAAAACCCGGCCCTCACCGGCGCGGCGTTGCATTATTTGATGGACAAGGCCAAGGGCAAAAACATCCAGGTGATGATGCCGTACTCGCACGCGTTGCGCGACGTGGCGGATTGGTTCCGCCAACTCTGGGCCGAAAGCCTTGGGAAACGCGTCGATCGCGCGGGTAAACGGGTGCACTCCGGCCAGACGCCGGAAAAGGCGCTGGGCGTGACCGACCAGCACTCGGTCATGCAACTGTATGTCGAGGGGCCGTTCGACAAGGTCATCACATTCCTGACCGTGGACGAATTCCACGCGACGGTGCCGATCCCGCCGGCGTTCCCCGATTTCGACGCCGTGAAGTATCTGGGCGGGCACACGCTCAACGAATTGATCGGGGCCGAGCAGCGGGCAACGGAACTGGCGCTCACCCAGAGCGGTAAACCGAACTGCGCCATACGCCTCCCGCGCGTGGATGAAGAAACCGTCGGCACGCTGCTCTATCTCCTCGAAATGCAGACCGCCTATGCGGGCGAGTTGTATAACATCAACGCCTTCGACCAGCCCGGCGTCGAACCGGGCAGGAATTACGCCTATGGCCTGATGGGCCGCAAGGGATTCGAGTCGAAGCGCCGTGAGGTCGAGACGGCGGGCAAACCCAACGCCAAATGGGTGGTGGGCGCGTGACCGACACCGAAGTCCTTCAAATCTTTCGCGACACCCGCGCATTGCCGAAACGACGGCAAAGTAGATTTTGGCGTACAAGTGGAAAGTCTGCTAAGATTGCAGGTCGAGACGTTTGATCCGACGGCCTGCCCGCTGTGTAAGACGGGCCAACCGGTCATGAAGCCGGGGAGTTGACGGGCCGGTCATCCCGGACGATGCGAGAGATTGATATGGTTAGCTGGATACTGAAAAAATTCTTAGGTTCGAAGAACCAGCGCGAAGTGAAACGGCTCTGGCCGATGGTGTACCGCGTCAACGAAATTGAAGCGGAATACCAGAAGCTCACCGACGAACAGCTTCGCGCGAAAACGGACGAATTCCGGAAGCGGCTCGCCGAGGGCACAGCATTGGATGACCTTTTGCCCGAGGCGTTCGCCGCGGTGAAGAATGCCTGCCGGCGTCTTCTGGGAAAAGAATGGCCGGTGCGCGGCCAACCTTACAAATGGGACATGGTGCCGTTTGACGTGCAGGTCCTCGGCGGGATCGCCTTGCACAACGGACGGATCGCGGAAATGGCGACGGGCGAAGGCAAGACGCTGGTCGCCACCATGCCGTTGTACCTGAACGCGCTCGCGGGCAACGCCCATCTCGTGACGGTGAACGATTATCTCGCCGCGCGCGACGCCGAGTGGGTCGGGGAAGTGCACAAGTTTCTCGGCCTTACCATCGGTTGCATCCAACACGACCAATCGCCGGCAGTGCGCCGCGCGCAATACACCTGCGATATCACCTACGGCACGAACGCCGAGTTCGGCTTCGACTATCTCCGCGACAATGGCATGGCCACGAACCTCGAAACCCAGGTGCAACGCGGCCATTTCTACGCCATTGTCGACGAAGTCGACTCGATTCTCATCGACGAAGCGCGCACGCCGCTCATCATCAGCGGGCCGTCCACGGTGTCCACCCACGCGTACGACAAATACAAGCCACAGGTCGCCGAACTCTTCCGCGCGCAGACCATGTTCTGTAATCGACTGGTGAGCGACGCGAAGCAGTTGCTCGAAGGCCGCACCGACGCCGGGAAGACCAACGACGATCTCAACCGCCAAGCCCAAGCCGGCCGCTTGTTGTACGAGGTCAAGCTCGGGATGCCGAAAAACAAGCAACTGCAGAAGATGATGGAAGAGCCGGAGATTCGGCAACTGGTGGACCAGGCGGAACTCGAAGTGCTGAAAGATTCGACCAAGAAAGACATGCTCAGCCTGAAAGAGGAACTCTTCTTCACGATCGACGAAAAACAGCACGACGCCGACCTGACGGAGAAAGGCCGCAAATACCTCAATCCGAACGATCCCGACGCCTTTGTCATCCCCGACCTGGTCATGGCGTTGCAGGAGATCGATGCCCGCCAAACGCCGGAGGCTGAGCGCGAAAAAGAAAAGCAGCGCATTCAACAGGCCTTCGACGAGCGGAGCGAGAAGATCCACAACATTTCGCAATTGCTGCGCGCCTACTGCCTCTTCGAGAAGGACGTCGAATACGTCGTTCAGGAAAACAAGGTGATGATCGTCGACGAATTCACCGGCCGGCTTATGCCGGGCCGCCGCTGGAGCGACGGCTTGCACCAGGCGGTCGAGGCGAAGGAGGATGTGGCCATTGAGCGCGAGACGCAGACCCTGGCCACGATCACCATCCAGAATTACTTCCGTCTGTACAAGAAATTGGCCGGCATGACCGGCACCGCGGAGACCGAGGCGACCGAATTCCAAAACATCTACAAACTCGGCGTCATCGTGGTCCCCACCAACAAGCCTTGCGTGCGGAAAGACGAAAACGACGTCATCTACAAAACGCGCCGGGAGAAGTACAACGCCATCATCGATGAGATCGTCGAGCGGCATCGCAAAGGGCAACCGTTGCTGGTCGGCACCGTGAGCGTCGAAGCCAGCGAAGTGCTGTCACGCATGTTGGGCCGCCAGCGAATTCCCCACAACGTCCTGAACGCCAAATACCACCAGCGCGAAGCCGAGATCGTGGCCCGCGCGGGCCAGCGCGGTTCCGTCACCATCGCCACCAACATGGCGGGCCGTGGCACCGACATCAAGCTCGGCGAAGGCGTGCCCGACGTCGGCGGGTTGCACGTGATCGGCAGCGAGCGCCACGAAGCGCGGCGCATCGACCGCCAGCTCCGCGGGCGTTGCGCGCGGCAGGGCGACCCGGGCAGCAGCCGATTCTACGTGTCATTGGAAGACGATCTGATGCGGTTGTTCGGGGGCGGACGGATCGGCAATGTCATGGAAAAGCTGGGGATGAAGGAAGGCGAGGCGCTCGTCCATAGCTGGCTCAACCGGTCCATCGAAACCGCCCAGCGCCGCGTGGAAGAGCACCATTTCTCCATCCGCAAACACACGTTGGAGTATGACGACGTGATGAACAAACAGCGCGAGGTGCTGTACGGCTTCCGCAACGACATCATCCACAGCGAGAACCCGCGCGAGGCGATCTTCGACATCATCGAGGAGGTCGTCGAGGCGCGGGTTGTCGAGTATTGCCCCGAGGACAAACCGGTCGACGAGTGGGACCTCGAGGCATTGCTGCGGTGGGTGAACCAGGCGTTTCCGATCGGCTTGCGCAAAGAGCACATTGCCGGCAAGACCGCCGCAGAACTGCGCGATGTCATCCTCGAGAAGGTCAAGCGCGCCTACGAGGCGAAGGCGGCCAATGAAAACCCCGACGCGCTCAAGGCCATCGAACGGCTCATCGTTCTCAACGCGCTGGACCGGCTCTGGCAGGAGCATCTGTACAACATGGACCAGCTCCGCGACGGCATCGGCCTGCGCGCCTACGGCCAGAAAGACCCGTTGGTCGAGTACAAGACCGAGGCGTTCGCCATGTTCGACGAGATGCAGGACAACGTGAAGAACGAGATCGCCAACAACGTCTTCCGCTCCGCCAGTTCGCTGGCAGCCTTCGAGAATTTCTTGCGGGCCCTGCCAACACAACTCAGTGGGCCGGATTTGGATTCAGGTTCAGCCCTGGGTCAGACCCCAAGACCACCAGGGGCTAAATCGCCAGGTGCCGCCGCTGGCAAAGACATCGTTGAAGAAGCCATCGAAAAAACCACGGCGCCCATTCGTCGTGATGTGCCGAAAGTTGGCCGCAACGAGCCGTGTCCCTGCGGCAGCGGCAAGAAATACAAGAACTGCTGCGGAAGAAACGCCTGAACGTTCCACGCTCAACCGTGAACCTTCAACGGCCCATGAGTTGTTCAGGCGCTCGAAAGGTTGACTGTTGAGCATCGGAAATTGGAACCGGAAAGTTGTGTTGGGTCGTTGGCTGCTGCCCGTCATTACCGGCGTTTCATCGGCATGGGCGTTTCCCCCCTTCAACATGGGGCAGATGGCCTGGCTGTCCCTGGTGCCACTCCTGTTTGCCATCGAGAACTGCCCGCGGGGAGAAGCGTTCCGCCGCGGCTACATCGCCGGCCTGGCGTTCTTCGGAATGACGACGTGGTGGGTGGTGCATGTCAGTGTGCCCGGTGCCATCGCGCTCATCGCTTTTCTCGCACTCTACTTCGGCGCGGCGGCGGCTGCGTTCGCGATGGTGAGGACGCGGATCGCCGGAACGAACACCGCATCGACGAGTGGAGTCGACGATTCTGTTGTTCGAAACCTGGCCGCCGCCGTGGTTGGCACGGCGTGTTGGACAACGCTCGAATGGGTGCGCGGATGGTTCCTGTTGGGCGGCTTTCCGTGGAACTTTCTCGGCGTGAGCCAATGGCAAGCGGGCCCGCTGATCCAATTCGCCAGCGTGACGGGCGTGTACGGCATCTCCGCGCTGTTGTGCTTTGTGAACTACGCGTTCTATTTCACAATTCGCCGGTTCATCCGTCAAATCGGCAAGCCAGCTCCGCTCCGTCGCTTGAGCTGGGAGTTTTATATTGCGATGGTGCTGGTGTGTCTGACCTTCATACGCGGGATCGGGGAGATCAGATCGGGCCAGGAACAGGAGACCCGCACCCTCCGTCTGGGGCTCGTGCAGCCGGACATTCCCCAGTCGCTGAAGTTCGAACCCGGCGAGAAAAAACTGATTCTCAGCCGACTGGCCGATCAGACGGATGTGCTGCTGGCCGATCACCCGGATTTGATCGTCTGGCCGGAAACCGCCATGCCTTGGGTCATTCAGAACGACCGGGAATCCGTCGAATTGGTCACCAACATCCTCGCGAAGTCGAAGGCCTATCTGCTGACCGGATATTTTGACGATCGCTACCCCAAGCTATACAACGCGGCCATTCTGTTCACTCCCCAAAGGGGAATCGCGGGCGTTTACCGCAAAATTCACCTCGTTCCGTTCGGCGAATACGTCCCGCTGCGGTCAATCTGGGCGCCCTTGTTGAAGAGGGTCGGGCCCAAGGACTACAACGTGGACAACTTCTTCGACATGAGCACCGGCAATGACTACACAGTCTTCGAAGTGAACGGATCTCGGTTTGGGGCCGTCATCTGCTTCGAGGACACGGTGCCGGGCCTGTATCGGAGCTTTGTGCAGCGCGATGTCGACTTCATGGTCAATCTCACCAACGACGCGTGGTTCAAAACCTCGCCGGAATTGCAGATCCACCTCGCCAACGCCGTCTTCCGCGCCGTGGAAAACCGCCGGCCGCTGGTGCGCGCCACGAACAATGGTGTCACCTGCGTTGTGAGCGAGCACGGCTTCATTCGGTCCCGGTGCTTGCCGTTCGCGCAAGGCAGCCTGAGTTGCGAATTGTCCCTGCCCGCCGACCGCACGGAAACGTTCTACACCCGGCACGGGGATGTTTTCGTGGCCGCATGCGCGGCCATCTCGGTGATTGGAATCGGGCTTGCCGCGTTTCGCGGCAATCGGCTAGAGTCCCGAGCATGACGTGGCTCATATTCGCCGGGAGCGCGGTCGTTTCGTATGTTCTCGGTTCGATACCCACCGGGTTTTTGTGGGCGAAATCGCGCGGGATCGACATCCGCAAAGTCGGTAGCGGCAATATCGGCGCAACGAACGTCATGCGCACGCTCGGTAGAGGGCCGGGCATTGCCGTGCTGGTCATTGATGCCCTGAAAGGCTTCCTGCCCGTCTGGATCGCGCCCCTTGTGTTTTCGAATGTCGACCCCCTGTGGTTGCGGATTACCTGCTGCGTGTTCGTCGTCGCGGGTCACAACTGGACATGCTGGCTCAAGTTCAAAGGCGGCAAGGGCGTCGCGACCAGCGCGGGCGCGCTGCTGGCGTTTCTGACGCTGCCGTTGTTGTGCGGCCTTGGCGTGTGGCTCATCGTGTTCGGCATCTGGCGATATGTATCACTGGCATCCATCAGCGCGGCGGTGGTGGTACCGGTCGCTGCGTGGTTCCTGCAAAGTGACCCGAGGCTTTTCATGTTTACGGCGGTCGTATGTGCGGTCATCATTTACAAGCACAAGTCGAATATCCAACGCTTGTTGGCGGGAACAGAGAACCGGATTGGCAAGCCGAAACCCGAAAGCGGCGGAGGCGCGGTGGCATGAACGTCACGGTCATCGGTACAGGCGGGTGGGGGACAGCGCTGGCGGTCTTGCTCCATGGGAACGGTCATAAAGTGGCGCTGTGGGGCCGGCTTCCCGAGGAAGTTGATCCGATCCTGGCGGCGGGTGAGAACAAAGCCTTCCTCCCGGGGG
The DNA here is from genome assembly GCA_003164675.1 of Verrucomicrobiota bacterium. Lineage (GTDB taxonomy): Bacteria > Verrucomicrobiota > Verrucomicrobiia > Palsa-1439 > Palsa-1439 > Palsa-1439. Next base: position 88,332 of record PLTX01000044.1, read on the forward strand.
TGAAGATCCCCAGGGAAATCCTGGTAACGCTCGACACGGGGTCCGCGCTTCGCGGGGCCGAACTGGTGGTGCTCGCCGTTCCCTCGCATGGGATGCGATCCATCTGCGAGAAGCTAAAGCAATTCCTCACGCCCGGTCTGCCGTTGGTCAGCGTCGCCAAGGGGATCGAGAACGAAACAGGGGCGCGCATGAGCGAGGTCATCGCGGACGTGCTCCAGACGGACCGGATCATCGCGCTCTCGGGCCCGAGCCACGCCGAAGAAGTCGGACGGGGCATCCCCACCGCCGTGGTCGTGGCCGCCAAAGATCAGGGGCTGGCGACGACCGCTCAAAAAGCGTTCATGAATGAGCGGTTCCGCATTTACACGCACGACGACATCATTGGTGTCGAGCTGGGCGGCGCGCTCAAGAACGTCATTGCCATCGCCGCCGGTGCCTGCGATGGGATTGGCTTCGGCGACAACACCAAGGCGGCGCTGTGTACGCGCGGTTTGGCGGAGATGACCCGGCTCGGGGTGGCATTGGGTGCGCGGCGGGACACCTTGTTCGGATTGAGCGGCGTGGGCGACCTGATTGTCACCGCCTTTAGCCGCCACAGCCGCAACCGCAACTTCGGCGAACGACTGGGCAAGGGCGAAACGGTTGAGCAGATTGCCGCGAGCACACCAATGGTCGCCGAAGGCGTCAAAACCGCCAAATCAGCCTGGCAAGTGGCGCGCCGTCTGGGTGTCGACGTGCCTATCACATCCCAGGTGTACGCGATCATTTACGAGGGCAAGGCCCCCAAACAGGCCGTACGGGACCTGATGACGCGGGAAGCCAAGCCGGAATTCGGTTCGTGAGGAGGTAGACCAACGAACAGTTGCGCCCCCGACGCGGTCAAAACGGTGGGAACTTTTCTTCATGGAGCGTGTCATACAACCGGACGCTGAGAAAACGGCAAGCGACCATGAGTTGCTGGACCGCTGCCGGGCCGGCGATGAAGAGGCGTTCGATGATTTGGTGCGGCGCCACCAGCAACGGGCGTTCAATGTCGCCTTTCAGGTTCTTCGCGACCGGGAAGACGCCGCCGAGGTGGCCCAGGACGCGTTTGTGAGGATTTATCGAAGCGTGGAAAATTTTCGTGGGGACTGCGAGTTCACCACCTGGCTGCACCAGATCGTGGTGAACCTCGCCCGCAACAAGCATCGCTGGTGGAAACGGCGGGGCCGCCAATCGAGTGTGTCTTTGGACAGCCCGGTGGAGATCGCCGATGGCGAAGTGCCGATGCAGGTACCGGCAAGCGGCGATGCGCCGGATGTGGAAACGGTGAAAGCCGAGTTTGTGGAACTGCTCAGCCGACGGATGGAGGAATTGCCGCGCAAACTTCGCGAGGTGCTGGTGCTGCGCAACGTTGAAGACCTGAGCTACGAGCAAATCGCCGTCGTGCTGGATTGTTCCATCGGCACGGTCAAGTCCCGAATCGCGCGGGCGCGGGAAGCGTTGCGGGAACGCATGCGGGAGGAAAGATGAGGGCCAACGGATGAAAGACTGCGATGTCATCCAGCCGGAATTGTCGGCGTATGTGGACGGAGAGTTGACTCCGCATCGACGAGAACTTGTTGAGGCGCATCTGGCGTCGTGCCCGCGGTGCCAGGAGGCACTCGCCCAATTGAAGACCCTCACCGTCGGCGTGGCGGCGCTACCGAAGCTGCAACCATCACCGCGATTCCTCGTCGAGGTGCGCCGCAAGATCGCGCGTGGCGACAGGCCCGAGGCGCTGACATGGCACGACCATCTGTTCCGGCCATTCTGGTTAAAGGTTCCGCTGGAACTCGCGGCGCTTGTTGCCGTCACGGTTTTGGTGACGCGATTGAAGGAGCAACCAGCCGTCGAGACCGTCGTCAGCGACCAGTTGGCTCAGGCGGAGAACTCCGGGAACGACCAGTCGCCCGCAGCGGAAATCGAAGCGAAGCCCGAACAGCCAGCCGCAATGGAGCCGGCGCCAGCACCTCAGCCTCCGTCGCCGGCAGCAGTCCCGGAAAACGAGGTGGCAACTGCTCCCGCGGGCGAGCCCACGCCGTCACAAGAAGCAGCGACGACAACGGAGAATGGAAACGAATCGGCGGGAGATGTTGTGCCTGCTACCGTGTCTGGAGACTTCCAAGCGCCGGGCCCACAGGCGAAAACGGCTGTCGCAGGGAAGGCAGGCGGCAACAAGCCAGCCGTCCAGTCAAGACGAAGGGTGGCTGCGGTTAATCGTGGGACCGTTGGTCTCGGGATCACACCGATTCCGTCTGCCGCCGAGGTCTCCACGTTGGCACGGAACGTCGGAATCGAGCCCTCCAAACTCGGCGGAGTCGTAGTGGTTCGTTCCCGGGACCTGAACGAGGTGCAGGGTCGGGCCGAACAACTGGCGGCCCGATGCAACGGAAAAGTCATTTCGGTTCCGCCATCAATGGGGTCGACCGGGCAGATCTTCTTCGTGGAGGTGCCGCGGGAATATGCGGCGTCGTTCAAATTGGATCTCGAGCAGAATGCCGCCTCCTCGTCGCCGTCAACGAATGCATTGGTTGCCGGGGTCGCGGTCTTCACCACCAATGCTTCGCCCTTGTCGGCAACCTCCACCGCGCGAGTCGTGGGCGTCCTGACCGGTGGTATCGAGACGAACGTCGCCTTCAACGGTTCCGGTCAGCTTACGTTGGCCAACAACCCTCGGGCACAAGCGGCCGCAACGACGGTACTGGAGATATTGGTTGTGGCGCCGCCCAGCCTCGCCCCGACGAATACAACGTCCGTTCCGGCGACGCCGGCAAATTAATGCCCGGCGGGCTGATTGCCCTTCAACTGCTGGAGCCTTCCCGAAATGTCCTTGTTGTCGGGCTCCAGTTTGGTGGCTTCGCGCAGGACGCCGATGGCTTCGTCCGTCTTGCCGAGTTTCAGCAGGACCTCCGCCAAATGGTCGAGAATGACCGCGTCATCCTTCATCAACTCGGCGGCGCGCCGCATTTGCACCAACGCCTCGTCATTCCGCCCCAGTTTGAACAACACCCAGCCGAGGCTGTCCAGATACGCGCCGTTCTTCGGGTCAAACTTGACCGCCTTCTGGATCAAACCGAGCGCTTCCTCCAGATGGGTTCCTTTATCGGCCCACATGTAGCCGAGGTAGTTGGCGGCGGTGTGGTCCTCGGGATCAAGCTCCAGGCACTTGCGGAAGAGCGTGACCGCCTTGTCCGCATCGCCGGCTCGTTCGCAGGCCGCGCCGTAGGAAAAGTAAAATTTGCTGGAGAGCTTCAAGTCCCCGGGCGATTCCCGCGCGAGCGTCTCCGCATCGGCGAACGACGCCACGGCCGCGGCGTACTGCTTCCGATCCGTCTGAATCAGGCCCGTGAAATAGGGCACGCGAAAATCCGTGGGGAACTTTTGTTTCCAGGTGGCCAGCGTCTTCAACGCCTCATCGACCTCCTTGGAATCCAACTGCAGGGCCGTGATTTGCGCGTAGTTTTCCGGTTGGTTGGGTTTGATGACCAACGACTGGAGGTAGTATGAGATGGCCTTCTCGGTCTTGTTCAATTCTTCGTATAGCTGGCCCAGATCATTGTAAATCGCATACGCCGAGGGTTCGCGTTTGATGATGTCTTCCAGGACGGCGACCGCTTTCTCCTTCTGGTCGGCGCGAATATAATTGGCCGCCAGCCGTTCGCGAACCAGCGGCGCCTCCGGGTTCTTTTCCAGCAATTTCGCATACAGCTCGGCGGACTTCTGGTAATCACCGCTGTCCGTGTACGCGTCGGCCAGGCGGAATTCGATGTCCGTATCGCCCGGGTCGAAGGCGAGCGCTTTCTCGTAGCATTGCTGGATTCGTTTCCGGTCAATCTTGTGCCCCCACGACGGCTTTTGGCGGAACACGACGGAATAGAAGTCGCCCAGCCGCGTCCAGTAACTGCCCACCTCGATCTTCTCGTGGAACGCGTGATCGAGGAGCTTGATGGCCTCTTTGTCGGCGTCCTGGAAGATGAGGATTTCGAGCAACCCGCCCAACGCGTTCACGTGGCTCGGCTCGGACTTCACCGCCGCACGAAACGCCGCCACCGCCTTGTCGTTCTGGCTGTCGGTGCGATAGACAAACCCGAGCCAGTACGCCACCTCGCCGTTGTTCGGGTTGGCTTTGAGGGCCGATTCCAGCACGCTCACCGCGTTGGTGAGATCGCGCTTCGTCGCGTAAATCTGGCCGATGCGAATCGCCAGCGCGGTGTTGTGCGGATCGAATTCCACCACGCGCCCGTAGTGTTCGAGCGCTTCATCGAGGTCACCGCGAATCTCCGCTGAATATCCCGTCGCGTATTCGGCCAGGGCGTCCGCCTTGTGGTCCTCGGCGGGTGTCAATCCGACGGGCGTAACCGCGGCAGACCGGGTCCGGCCGCCCGGATTTCCAGAGGGACCCGTCGCGCAGCCGGCAATGCACAACACCACCGCCAGCGCAGCCGCGCTACCGCGCGCGCTTGCCTTCGGACGAAACATAGACCGATGTAGAACTCCTAACGATTTATATTCTTGTGACGCATCGCTTTCAAGCGCTTGCGGCGCTTGTGCTTGTTGATCTTCTGCTTGCGTCGTTTCCTCAGTGAGCCCATGCGGGCCTCCTTGTTGGTTGTAGAGCCAGTCCTCGGGCCACGCTCAATAAATCACCTTGTTCAACGGATACTCAATAATACCCTCGGCCCCGGCGTCTTTCAACTGCGGGATGATCTCGCGGACGATCCGCTCATCAATGATCGTTTCCACCGCCACCCAGTCCTCGCGGGACAACGCCGAGATCGTCGGGTTGCGCAACGCGGGCAATTCCTTCAACAACGCCGGCAGCTTCGCGCGCAGGATGTTCATCTTGAGCCCGACCTTTTCCTCCGCCGCCAGCGCGCCGCGCAGCATGAGCGCAATCGTCTCGATCTTCTTGCGCTTCCATTTGTCGGCCCAGGCCTTGTTGTTGGCGATGAGTTGCGGATAACTCGACACGATGGTCTCGACAATGCGCAGGTTGTTGGCCCTCAGCGACGAGCCCGTCTCCGTCAATTCGACAATCGCATCGACCAGTTCCGGCGCCTTCACTTCGGTCGCGCCCCAGGAGAATTCCACGTCCGCCGTCACGCCGTTTTTCTTCAGCCAGCGGCGCGTCATCTCGACCAACTCGGTCGCGACGCGTTTGCCCTGCAAATCTTTGACCGATTGGACGGGAGAATCGTTCGGGACGGCCAGCACCCAGCGCGCGGGATTGGTGGTCTGCTTGCTGTAGGCGATTTCGCCGACGACATGCACGTCGCTGGCGTTTTCCGCAATCCAATCCGCGCCTGTCAGGCCGACGTCCAGAAACCCGTGCTCGACGTAACGGCTGATTTCCTGGGCGCGAATGAGCCGCAACTCCAGTTCCGCGTCGTCCGTCCGCGGCACGTAACTGCGGCTGCTGGTGGAGATTTTCCAGCCCGCCTTCGCCATTAGGGCAAAGGTGGAATCCTGCAGGCTGCCTTTCGGCAACCCGAATCGCAACGTTTTCTTCGCTGTCTTTTCGCTCATGTTTCGACTGCTACCTTTGTTTGTGTGCTCTCTGAAACCGTCTCGGTTGCCGAATCATGGCAAGCGAGACGCTCGCCCTACAAGACCTTGACCACGCGACCTTCGATTTTCAGTTTCCCCTCGGCGAACAACCGGATTGCCTCGCAATTGGAGCCAGTCCCCGAGCCGAGCACCCCGATACGGAAATCCGTGCCAGTCACTGCCCGTTTCTAGACGAAGCTGCGGGAAAACACAAGTGCTGAGAGGGAAGGGTGGTGGGGCGCAAAGCGGGGAGCAAGGCTGGCCCATCACGGCAGGAGGCGCGGATCAAAGGTGAAAGCAGTCGGCTTGCCGAAGACGATCTTCGAAAAGTCCGGGTGCTTCGGATTCAGGACGTAGTCGAATCCGGAAGGGATGATGACGCTAGGTACGGCGAGGATGGCCGACCGCGCACCCTTTGCCCACGCATCCCCCAATTGTTTTGTGGCTGGTCCGGGAGGCTCGGACTTCCAATTCGGCGGCAACGCAGAGAGTGGAAGGGTTTCCACCATGGCTTTAGCGAAGTCGAGACGGATGATGCTGAAGCGGATTCTGCTGCCTGTGCCGATGTGAACGAGCGTTTCCAGGGCGGCCAGTGATTCGCTTTCGCTGGCGTAGACCACGGCGGTACCGCGCGAATTCCAACGGCCACCGGCTTTGCTGGCGCCTTCCCCCGAAAAGGCGGTTGCGACGTGCTTTTCTTTCACGAGCCGCCACGCGGACGGCATCAGGAATAAACTCCATACTCAATGCGATTCAGCAGGTCTTCCACCTCGCGCGCGCCCACTTCGGTCCTGGCATAGTTCAGCGGCACAGCCCCGCCCAAACCGTATTGCGGGGAAGTCAACCAACGCCGGGCGTCCTCCTCGTTTTCGAGGACTTTGTTGGCCAGTCCCAACAGTTGGGCGAACCGCACGACCTTGTCCGATTCGTCAGCGGTCAATCGGCCCGCGGCTTTACGCCGGTGAAACGTGGCTCGGGAAAGTCCGATGTTCTGCGTCAGGCGGTCGATCGGGACATCCAGATGGGAGCGGAGATACTCGAGTTCCCCAATGGGCAAGCCGCGGTTGACGATTTCAATCACATGCTGGGGCGAATAAGTCTTGGCGGCTGTTTGTGCGCCACGGGGCTCGACGTAGTAGGAGATAAAAATCCCCGTCTTTCCTGATCCGGGTCTGGCCGGCTTGGATATTGTACGTTCGCGCAGCAGGCCGGCGCGCTTCCGTGACGTTGGGTACGTGTGTTTCATCTGAAACTATATATAGTCTCATTTGATACTATCTGCAACGTCTTTTCTCTCTGATCGTGAAATGGCGTAGCCCTCGCGTTCACGGAAAGCTTTGGGCAAGTGCCTGAAGATGGGACCTGACCCCGGCGGCGGTTCAGTTCAACTTTCCGGTTTCAACTTCTGCCCGATGACGGTTGCGTGTTCTCCCCAACCAGACACGAAATTGCGGGATAGCCCTTGGGGAGCGTTTCCCACAATGATACGGGATTCCGCAAGACATCATCCGCGCTACGCCACGCATGCGGGACGTCATTTGGGGATTTGCTGGAACATGAAGACGTTGTCGCGCGCGAATACGAGGCGGTAATTCGCGTCGGTCCTGATGATGTCGAACAACCGTTGCTCAACAGGCAGCACTTCGGCGGCCGTCGAGTAATTCCCATCGAAGATAATGTAGTCATATTCGAGAACTCGTCGCTGGTTCTGACCGTAAACGCGCAGGGCCGTAAGCGAGTTGATGCCAGCGCGGTCCGAGAGTGCCGCCAGCAGGTTGTCAGGAGCCAGCACTGTGGCTTGGCGCGGGATCCCTTCCATCGCCTGGCGTTCCGCCTCGTATGCGGAGTTTCGCCGATACTCGGTCGGGTGAAACCACATGCCGCACTGCAAGGCACAAGTCAGCAATACGACTGCACACAGGCCCCGTGTATAGTCCCGGTTGCCAAACCAGCCAGTCAGTCTCCGATTCCAAAACGGCAACGCCGTCACAAAGCTCGCCCATAATTGTCCGCCAAGCAGAATGCTGTACCAGTGGGTTGGTGCTCGCAGGAGGGCATTGCTGCTCAGCAGATTGACGGCCAGATTCGGCAAGGCCGGCACCCACGCCCAACTCCCAAACGGCAATGCGACCCACAAAGGGACGAGCAACCACCTCAAGTACTTCCACCGGTCGACGCCGACCAGAACATTCCAGACGTGCAACGGATGCAACAGCATGTGGCCCATCACCTGACCGGGAGTCTTGCCCCACTCCTGGAAATATTGCGCTTGGTCGTACAAGCGCCCTCCCCACCAGTCGCCCCACGCCGGCATCACTGCCAGACGAACCAACAGAAAATAGGCTGCACTCCACACCACAGGAAACGCAACCCACCGCCAGTTGCGGCGCTCGATCAACGCGTAGACGCTAAAAAACACAGTATTCAGAAAGATTGTTTCTTTGGCAAAAAGACTGACAGCCAGGAAACCAGCAAACACTGCGAAGCGTCGCTGCTGAAAGAAATAGAAGGCGAACAGCAGGAAGACCAGCCCCGACGCATCATCGTGCAATTCCATCACATGAACCCTCGCCACGGGTGGATACAACAGCAATCCGGAGGCGGCGAGCAACCCGGCGAGCCGATCCCCAGTCACTCGCCGCGCCAGCAAATAAGTCGGCCACGCGGCCAAGCTGATCGACAACGATTGGAACAAAAAAAGGCTGTAGATCGTTGGCACCAACCAAAACACTGGCAACCAGAGTGGCATGAGCACATCGGCATGACTGCCCCACAAGCTACGCTCCACCACGAATGCAGGCAGCCATCGACCGTGCAGAGTTTGATGAAACGCGTACCCGAAAAGCGCTGTGTCTTGTGCGTAGTTGTTGAGGTTGGAATATTTCAGGTAAGCCAGGCCACTGAACGCGAGCGTTGAGAGAATAATGACCGCGATAAGTGCACCATAAGCTTGGCGGTCCGTTAGATCTATTGCCGGTCGCACGGCGTGGTGTAGCGCCGAACTCGATCTCAAGGCCAGTTCCTCAACGAGCAGAATTGTTCCGTCAAAGCATCCGACATGTTTGCGGAGATCTTTTGGAGGCTGACCTACGCTCCAGCAACTTCAAGGCGTGAACAGCCACAAAAATGGATCCTCTCTTTGGTTGCGGCCTCGTGCCACGTAGGATTCCGTCGATTCATTCATGTACCCAACATTTCCCATGCAACTTACGCCCAGCGACCATCGTTGGCCGTTCACTCGAAAGACCACTCATGATATCACCTTTAACAAAGCCGACAAGCCGATTTTAAGCTTTTGCGTTCGCTCCATTGAAGTCAGGAGTCTTGAATATGGCAGACCTGACGAATCGAGCGGTGATCAGGATCAAGGGTGGATTGTTTCTGGTGGCGGGATGGCATCGGCGGCGTTGTTGCTGTGGGAGAATCCGACGATCCGGACGGCGACGCTGTTGGTCATTCCGGTGTGGTGTTTTTGTCGGTGTTATTACTGTGCGTTTTATGTGATCGAACACTACGTGGACCCGAGCTACCGATTTTCCGGTCCTGCGTCATTTGTTCGGTACGTGCTTCGGAGCCGACGAGCCGGTGGCGCGGCGAAAGCGGAAACGACACGTCGCGATACCTGAACGACAGGCATCGCGCCCTACACTTGTGACGGCGCGGGGTGATGCTTGCCGAACTAGGTCAGGGCGGTGGATTCGGTGGCGCGGACCTGGGCGGATTTCTCGTCGGTGCAGACATGGGCGGGTACAGATCAACGCTCAACGTTCAACATTCAACGCAGAACGCTCAAATAAATGGGGGCGGGATGGGACGAATGAGGGGGCGGGCGCGGCGGGAGGCTCCGAAGAGGACTCCGTTGCGAGCTGGGAGACAACGTGGTCGCGTGTCGAGGACTCGGTTGCGACCCCGGGATACCACGTGGTCGCGTGTCGAGGACTCCGCTTCGCACGCTACGCCCGTTTCTTTTTTTGGCCGGCTAACGGAAAGGACTGGACAGTCGGCATGCGGTAGTGTATGGTCGGCGCGGTTATTGTTCTTTGAAATGTAAGGGAGCAGGGAGCGGGGCCAGAGCAACGCTCGGCCCGCCACGGGCGGACGAGCGTTCAAAGGGGAGGATGGGAACGACGGACGACAGAGATGGTTGCGCCGTCGGCAAACATTCGGCGCGTCTCGTCCGACTCGGCTCCGACGAGCTCAGCATGAACCGGGAAAGACGTTGGGGAGGGAAACAGGCTGTCCGTGCCCGCCATGCGCGGCTAGAGGGGGGGGGTACGCCCCAAATATGTAATTCGGCAAAACAAAGCCAATGTGTTGGAGCGTTGTGAAATTTGGATTGGCTTGCGGGACAATGTGTTAGGAGTCCAAGTGCGCCATTTTGTCACATGGCTTTGTTTTGTAAAAAATGGCTTTGTTTGGCCTCGTTTGGGGGGTCGAAGCGGGGTAAACCGGGGGTTTGGGGGGGGGCGTCGGAGGCCTTATCGAAGCCATTGGGGGCGGTAGCAGGTGCAGTCGAAGCGGCGGGAGGTTTGCGCCGCTATCAACGGCGCCAACCGGGCCCGTAGTAGAAGCCGTAATTGACGAAGAACGGATCGTAGTAATAGGAATCCTGGCGGTGTTGCGCAGCCATGGCCGCGCGTGTGTAGGTATCCAGCATGAAGGTGACGAGACGGTCCGACAGGCCCTCGTTGCGCAGACGAACCACGTCGTCGGACGATAGACGGAACACGGTGCGCGTGCCGTCGATGCGGCGGATGATGTCCTCGTCATTCCAGCCCGATTTGACCATCGATATCACATCCGCCTGTGTCAGGGGCGGCGGTGGCGGCGGTGGAGGAGTGGTCGCGCATCCGGTCAACAGCAAAACGCCCAGAAGGAAAAGCAATCCCCGTTTCATAACGCTGTCAATGTATCGATTTCGCTGCCAAATGCAAATCCGCGCCATCACCTGGCCTTCACATTCACGGTGCCGGTCTGGGTGAACTGATACTGTTTGTCGCTGAAGCGGCTGCAATTGACGTCGTAATGGATTTGGACGCTGCCGTCGTCGAGCGCGGCAAACGTGACGTCGTTGAAGGCAGTGAGATCCAGCGGCACGTTGTTGGCGAGCACGAAGTTGCCGAACTCGGTGAATGTTTGCGGCCAGCGGCCAACCATGGTGCGGAACGTCCGGGTCGCGGCGACGAGTTGCTTCATATGGGCACGGGCAAAGGCGGCCACGTTGGCCGCGCTCCGGTTGTAATCTCTGACCGCTTGCTGATAGGCCTTCTCGCGGGGCGAAGCGCACGCCGTGGCCATGAGAAGGGTGATGACCGCGAGCCAGCGCCTCGCGCGCACCTCAGCACCCGACTTTGCGGATTTTGGCGATCAGCCGCGTCGTCGAGAATCCTTTGACGAATGGAAGGATGTGAATCTTGCTTCCCAAGTTGGTCAACACGGCGCGCTCGCGCGGATCCAGCGTCTCGGCCCGGTAATCGCCACCTTTGACGTAAATGTCGGGCCGCACGATGGCCAGGAACCGGTGGGCGCGCTTTTGGGGGAAAATGACGACGGCGTCGACGCATGCCAGCGCGGCGAGGACGGCGGCACGTTGTCGTTGGGGGACGAGGGGCCGGCCCGGTCCTTTAAGTTCGCGGACCGAACGGTCTCCGTTGAGGCCGACGACGAGGAGGTCGCCAAGCTTGCGGGCGCGCTGCAGGTAGCTGACGTGACCGAAGTGGAGCAGGTCGAAACAGCCGTTGGTGGCGACCACTCGTGGTGAACCCTCGCGGTGAACCACGCGGCGACCGCGGCGGCGCGCCGAGGCCAACCATCGGGTGGCCTGCGCCAAGGTTAAGACTTTGTGGCGTGAGCCACGTTGGGCAACGCCACTCATGTGGGAAACGGATTTAGACATTGGTTTTTGGGCTTGATTCCGTGTCGCGCTCTGACATGATGACCGCACGTGAGCATGGCTCACCAGAGGAAGACCGGTCAAGTGTGATTTTGGGCGGCGGGCGGCCGGGGGTGCCAAGGACAGCGGTCGCAGCCGCAGGGCTTAATTGTAGGAGGAAATGCAAGCGCTTCATTTGGTTGGAACGATAGTCTATTTTGTAGTTCTGGTGTGCCTGTCGTGCTACGGCATTCACCGGTACTGGATGATTTTTCTGTACTTTCGCCATCGTCGAGAGGTGCCGCAACCTGCGGGTCACTTCGCCGAGCTCCCCAAGGTCACCGTCCAGTTGCCCCTGTACAACGAGATGTATGTCGCCGAGCGCTTGCTGGAGGCGGTCGCCTCCCTGGATTATCCGCAGGATAAAATCGAAGTGCAAGTGCTTGACGATTCGACCGATGAAACGACGGACATCGTTGCCCGTAAGGCCGCGCAATTGCGCGAGCGCGGTTTTGAGGTGCATCACATTCACCGTTCCAGCCGCATGGGCTACAAGGCCGGTGCGCTGGAGAATGGTTTGAGCCAGGCGACGGGCGAGTTCATCGCGATTTTCGACGCCGACTTTGTTCCGCAACCTGACCTTCTCCAAAAAACGATTCAGTACTTCTCGAACCCCGGCATCGGCATGATCCAGACCCGATGGGGCCACCTCAACGAACAGTACTCCTTGTTGACGAAAATCCAGTCGATGCTTCTGGACGGGCACTTCCTGATCGAGCAGACCGCGCGCGCTCGTTCGGGCCGGTTCTTCAATTTCAACGGGACGGCAGGCCTCTGGCGGCGCTCGTGCATCCAGAGTTCCGGCGGCTGGCAACACGATACATTGGCCGAGGATCTCGACCTGAGCTATCGCGCACAGATCAAAGGCTGGCAGTTTCTCTTCCTGCCCGAGATTGTGACGCCCGCCGAATTACCCGTCGAGATGAACGCCTTCAAGTCGCAGCAACACCGCTGGGCCAAGGGGTCGATTCAGACGAGCAAGAAAGTGCTGCCGATGCTCTGGCGCAGCAAACTGCCATTCAAGATCAAGTTTGAAGGCACCGCCCATCTGACCAGCAACTACGGGTACCTCCTGCTCCTGGTGCTCTGCCTGTGTTTCCATTCGTCGGCGTCGGTGAGGACCTATCAGGTTTCGGGCGGCAACCCATGGACAAAGATGTTGCTGGTCGACGTCCCGCTGTTCATCGCCGGGTCGCTGTCGATCAGCGCGTTTTATTTCTGCGCCCAGCGCGAACTCCACGCCCAATGGTGGAAACGGCTGGCATACCTGCCCGTGTTGATGGCGGTGGGCGTCGGCCTGTCGGTCAATAACGCCCGCGCCGTCTTGGAAGCCATGTTCAACCATCGCAGCGAGTTTATTCGTACCCCGAAGTACGGCGTGTCACGCCGCGGCGAATCGTGGACGCACAACAAGTACCGGACACTGCGCGGACTGTATCCGTTCATCGAGCTGGCCTTCGGCGTCTATTTTACATACCTCGTCATTCAGGCTGTCGACCACAACCAATGGATGTTTATACCGTTTGTCGTCATTTTCCAGGTTGGCTTCCTCTACGTCGGCCTCATGTCGCTGCTGCAAAGTTCGGTGCGCGCCATGCGTCAGATCGACGGGCCGGGCTTGGCCGTCGCCGGCGCGTGATTCCGTCGCGCGGGCATTGAGTTTATGCCAACGAATTCACTGGCCCTCCAACTCCACAGTCTGCTTCACAAAGCCGCCAACGGTATCCTGCGCGCGCTTTGACCCGCAATGTGGGTGAATGTTTCCTTGCCATCGGCGTGCGAAGTGGCAAGAATCCACGGCACGGATGGAGCCACTCGGCATTATTGCAGGAAACGGCGAGTTTCCCCTGATTCTGGCCCGCTCGGCCCGGCAACTCGGTGTGGGACCGATCGTGGCCGCGGCCTTTGACGGCGAGACGAGCCCCGAAATTGACCAACTCGTTGACCACGCGGACTGGATCAAGCTCGGTCAGCTTAACAAACTCATTGAAGTCTTCACCTCTCATGGTGTGAAACGGGCCGTGATGGCGGGTGGCATTACACCTTCCAATCTGTTCAAGAACCTGCGGCTCGATCTGCGGATGACGACCGTGGCGTTGCGCCTCAAAGAACGCAATGCCGAGACCATTTTCGGCGCGATCGCCTCCGAGATGGCCAAGGACGGCGTTGAACTCATCGACCCGCGCCCGTTCCTCGGCGAATCCGTGCCACAGGCGGGCGTGCTGACGCGTCTAAAGCCGAACAACGACCAGCGCGAGGATATTGAGTTCGGGTTGAGGATTGCCAAGGCCGTTAGCGCGCTTGATGTCGGCCAGACGGTGGTCGTCAAGAAGGGCACGGTGCTCGCGGTGGAAGGGTTTGAAGGCACGGATGAGTGTATCCGCCGCGGCGGGGCGCTAGCGGGCGAAAAGGGCGGCGCGTTGGTCGTCAAAGTCAGCAAACCAAATCATGATTTCCGCTTCGATATTCCGTGCGTCGGCGAAAAGACGATTGAGTCATGCCGTTTGGGGCGAATCTCCGTCATGGTGATGGAAGCCGGACGGAGCCTGCTGCTCGACAAAGATAAACTCCTTACGGCGGCGAATGAGGCTGGGATTTGCCTCGTGGCGGTTCATCGCGAGGGCGACTCACCCGTTCCGAGCCGTCAGAGCGAGGAGCCACGAGCGGTGCCTTCCGCATGAGCGATATCCTCAAAGTCGGCGTTGTGGGCGTCGGGCATCTCGGCTCGCAGCACGCGCGCATCTATTCCGAATTGGCCAAACGTTCCAACGGCCAAACCTCGTTCGTTGGCGTGTGCGACACGGACAGCATCCGCGTGCGCGCCCTCACCGAGAAAGTCGGCGGCGGGACGTTCGAGAACGCGGCGGAATTGGCGAATTTCGTGGATGCCGTCAGCGTGGCAACACCAACCGAGACGCATTACAAGGTCGCCCGCGTGTTTCTCGAACGCGGCAAACACGTGCTCGTCGAGAAACCGATCACGGACAGCCTGCGCGAAGCCGAAGAACTCGTGGCGCTCGCACGCAAGAACAAGTGCGTGTTGCAGGTTGGTCACGTCGAACGTTTCAATCCCGTGATGCGGTATCTGACCGACATCCTGCGGGAGGCGCGTTTCATTGAAGTGCACCGGTTGTCGCCGTATCCGGGGCGTTCGACGGATATCGGCGTTGTCCTCGACCTGATGATTCACGACCTCGATGTGGTTCTGTCGTTGGTGAAAGCGCCATTGGTGGCGGTGGATGCGGTCGGCATTCCCGTGCTGAGCGCGAGTGAAGACATCGCGAATGCCCGATTGAAGTTTGCGGACGGTTGCGTGGCCAATATTACTGCCAGCCGCGTGTCTGCGGAGCGGATGCGCAAGATTCGGATCTTTGGCCGAACGGAGCACGGTGCCGCCTATATTTCGCTCGACTACATGAAACAAGAAGGCGAACTCTATCGTGTTGCTGCCGAGGACGCCCAGGAATCGGGATTATTACGGAAACTGCTCGCAGGCAAGCACGCCAGCATCGTCAGCGAATTCGCCGGCCGCAAGATCGTCCGCGAACCCGTGCCCATCGAACGCGACGAACCGCTGAAGCTCGAGTTGCAGAATTTTGTCGACTCGATTCGCCACCATCGCGATCCGCTCGTCACCGGCGAAGCCGCCAAGCAGGCCCTCGAAGTCGCGATGGAAATCACTGCCCAGGTCCGTCAGTCGTGACACGCTTGATCATGTTCATTGCCGGTGAAGCTTCGGGTGACGCGCACGCCGCGGAGCTTGTCAAGGCGCTACGGGCGCAGGCTCCCGATGTGAAGGTCTTCGGCGCGGGCGGGCCGAAGATGAGGGCGGCGGGAATGGAAATGTTGCTTGATCTGACCGAACACGCTGTTGTCGGTCTGGTCGAAGTGCTCAAGAATTACCTCAAGTTCCGCCGCATCTTCTGGGACCTGGTGCGCGAGGCCGAAAACCGGAAGCCGGATGCGGTCGTGTTGGTGGATTTTCCCGGATTCAATCTGCGGTTCGCGGCGCAGATGAAGAAGCGTGGTATCAAAGTCATCTACTACATCTCGCCGCAATTGTGGGCATGGCACGCGAACCGGGCGAAGCAGATTGAGCGTGACGTCGATTTGATGCTGACGATTTTCCCGTTCGAGAAGGACTGGTACGCGAAACACGCGTCGAAACTGCGGGTGGAGTTTGTCGGACATCCATTCGCGGAAAGGATGAGGGATGAAGGCGGAGGGATGAAACGGGAGGAGAGCCTTATTCTCTTGTTGCCGGGCAGCCGCGAGCGCGAAGTGGCCAAGATCTGGCCGATCATGCGACAGGTCATCGACCGGATGCCGCTCGAAACGAAATTCGTCGCGGGAGCCGTAAACGAATCGATGGCGGCGATAATCAAGCACCCACGCGTGACAGTCGAAATTGGCAAAGCCCACGAGTGGATGGAACGCGCGACGCTGGCGATCACCGCCAGCGGCACCGCGACCATGGAATGCGCGTTCTACAGTTGTCCGATGATCGTTGTGTACAAGGTCAATTGGCTTACATACCTCATCGGCCGCATGATCGTGAAGGTCAACTGGCTCGCTATGCCCAACGTCATCGCAAATCGCGCCATCGTTCCCGAATTCATCCAGCACGATGCCACACCGCAACGAATCACGTCAGCCGCGCGCCTCCTTATCGGGGATGTCACCGAGCGTCAGGCAATGCAGCGCGAGTTGGCAGCCGTTGTCAACACCTTGGGTGGAGCGGGGGCCAGCAAACGAGCGGCAGAATTGATTCTGACTGCACTCTAATTCTTCCGCGTCAGAAAGAAATCGGCGATGGCGGCGAGCGGAGTTGCGCGGGGTCCGAACGGTTTCAACTGTTTGTGCGCGTCGGCAATGAGATCGGCGGCATATTGCCTCGATTTGTCGAGGCCGAGGACGGTGGGGAAGGTGGACTTGTTGTTCTTTTCGTCCGCGCGCACGCTTTTGCCCATGATCTCCTTGGTGCTCGTGGCGTCGAGGATGTCGTCAATGACCTGGAAGGCGAGGCCGAGGTCCTGGCCGTAGCGGGTGAGGCGCTTGAGTTCCGACGGGCTGGCATTGCCCGCCATCGCCCCGAGTCGGATCGACGTGGTGATGAGCGCCGCGGTCTTGTTGAGGTGCGTTGTTTTTACTTCATCGAGGCTGGCGTGACGCTCTTCGTTTTCGAGGTCCTGCACCTGTCCGGCGATGAGCCGGAGGCTGCCGGCAGCCAGCGCGAGGTCGCTCACCAATACCCGCACCGGGTAACGCTTCGGCGGTTGGCTCCTGGCAACAAGGGCAAATGCCTCGGTCAACAAGGCGTCACCCGCGAGCACCGCAATGCCTTCGCCGAAGACTTTGTGGTTTGTCGGTTTTCCGCGCCGTAAATCGTCGTCGTCCATGCTCGGCAGGTCGTCGTGAATGAGCGAGTACGTGTGGATGCACTCGACGGCGCAGGCCAGGGGCATGGCCGCCGCAGGTGTGCCACCCACCGCCTCGCAAGCAGCGAGGCACAGAACGGGTCGAATGCGTTTACCGCCTGCAAAAATGGAATACCGCATTGCCTTATGGATGGTCGGTGGCGGGACGGATTCGGCCGGCAAGAGCTTGTCGAGCGCGGCATCGACGCGCGTGCAGGTCTGGTCAAGATACTGGTTCAGGTCGAAAGCCGCAGGGGATTTCAATCACGCTCCTCGGTTCGAGGGCGTATGGTACGTGGCCCACGCGTTTTTTCAAGCGAAAGTTTGTTGCTGCGCGGCCAAACCGAACGAGTGGAATTCGGGGTTGACTTGGTGTATGGAATTGCTCGATAACCGTGCGCGTTTTACCTATGCCGACCTACGAATACGAATGTCGAAAATGCGGGCATCATTTTGAATTGTTTCAATCGATCAAAGATGCGCCGAAGAAGACCTGCCCAAAGTGTCGTGGACGCGTAAAGCGGTTGCCTGGCACGGGCGCAGGGGTTATCTTTAAGGGCTCGGGTTTCTACAGTACGGATTATCGAAAGCCGGGCTATACTGAGGCGGCGAAGAAAGACAGTGGCGCGACGACGAATGCGTCGGTTGCTTCCAAGCCGGAAGCGGCAAAGTCGAGCGACACGAAGAAGTCGCCCAAAAAGGACTAATCTATGATTGTTTGTTCAAAGTGCGGGTATGATAACGAGTTGGGCCGGATCTTTTGCCATTCGTGTGGGGCAAAGCTCGATCTCTCGGAAATCAAGTCGCCCAGTCAGGGCGGCAAGTCGCTGGTCAAGAGGAGCAAAGCCGGCTCGGGAAAGATCATCTCCCGAGTGGTGTCCATCGCGATCCTGGCGGTCGTCGTTGGGGTCCTGTTTCTCGCGTTCCAGGTGCCGGGCATCCGCCCCATCAGCGCTTCAAGTGAGGACCTCGTTCTGTCCGACAAAAAGCGGGCGGCGCTGGATGAACTCGCCGCACGGAAGGAGCCGAACGCGATCACAGTGACGGAAGGCGAGTTGAATGCTTTCATCCAGGGCGTGGGCTTTCAGAATGGCCAGGGCAGCGGTTTGGCAGTCATCCCGATCAAGTTGCAAATCGAACTCGGCGACGGAGTGGTCACCGCAGTGTTTCTTGGCAAGCTTCATATCGCCGGTTCGGTGGAAAAGCAGATTTACCTCAGCTACACCGGCGTGCCCACGATCGAGGATGGCCATTTTGTCTTCAAGCCAACGGCAGGCGCGCTGGGAGCATTGCCCGTGAGCACATGGTTTCTGGTCAAGACGGGACTGTTCGACCATTACTTTGCCAAGTTATTCGTCCAGTTGGACAAAGAGAAACAGGTGCTCGACTCGCTCTCGTCGATTTCCGTCGCTTCACAGTCGGTCGTGTTGAATTATCAACCGCACTAGGTCCGCGTCTGGCAGTCATGAACGCGCGACGGTTGGGCACGTGGTTGGCAGCCGTGATTGCCGTGCTTACTCAACCTGTGGTCGCGGCCATATCGACCCCCACGAACGCCCTCGTCAGAACCGTTAGCGCTTCCCGCCAGTTCGTCGCCTGCGCCAGCGACCGGCTTCTGCCTTCCGCATTATGCGCGTATGCCGAGCGCGTCAAGCGGGAATGGCTGAGGCAACTGGACGTGGCCGACAACTGGCGCGACCCCATTCTGTTGCTGGTGCAGACACGCCAGGCCGCGCAAACCATCGCGGCGCCGGTGTCGATAGCCGTGTTTCAAACCGATGAACACCTCGAGTATCGCATTCGTTGTCTGGCGCCGCCGCCGATTGACAAGGGTGAATTGTTGTCGGCCATGGTTGACGCTTTGTGCGCGGAATGGGCAAACCGCAACCAGGCGACGGAGCCGGGCAAGGCGTACGTAGTGCCAGGCATTCCGCTCTGGCTCGTGGAAGGTCTGGCGGTGTTGATCGAGGGTCGCCACGAGGCTCTGCTATCCATTTCGCAGCGGTCCGTGGCGGGCGGCCGGCCTCAGGAAGCGAGGGACTTGTTGAAAGCCGAGGCTCTCCCCGACGATTCAGTGGATCGCCAACTGTTCCAGGCGAACGCGTGGATTTTTACCGAGGGCCTGTTGGGATTGCATCAGGGACCCCGCAAAATGCGGAATTTCCTGGCCGAGCTTGGTGCGCAGAAGGTGGCCAGCAACGCGTTCTGGAAGGTCTATCACGACGATTTCCCGAACACGACTGCGCTGGAAAAATGGTGGAGTTTGGAATTGGTCCGCCACACCTCGATGTCGGTCGCGCAAGACCTGTCGGTGGAAGATACCGAGCGTGATCTGGACGCGATCTTGGTGACGAAGCTTGGCCCCATCGGTGGACGCAGAGGAATGCCCGGTGAAACCAGCGTAGCCATCGATGACCTCTGGCGGTACGCGGACGCTCCGTGGTTGAAGGACCTGTTGAAGCTCAAGATCGACCGGATCGGCGCGTTACGGGGTGTGACACACCCGTTGTACCTGCCGATATTGGACGACTACATGGAAGCCATGGTCTGGCTCCAGCGGGGCAGCGTGACCCGGTTTCATCGTGGGTTAAGCCGCGCCGAAGCCACGCGGGCCGTCGTGGACAAACAAGCGCACGGAATCACCGCCTACCTCAATGAAGCCGAACGCATCTATGCGCCGGAACAGCTCTCGAATACGTTCCGCGGGTACTTCCAGACATTTGATCAACTTCAGAAGCTGGATAGCGAACGTCGCAGTCCGATCAGCGACTACCTCGACAAGTTCGATCACTGAAGCGCGCCCAGAAGCGCCCGAATCTTCTCCCGTTGCTCGCGCAACTGCTGTTGCTTGTCCCGTTCGCGCTGCACGGCAACTGGTGCGGCCTTGCTGACGAAACTTTCGTTCGCCAGCTTCGCGTCCGTAGCGGCCAGTTGCTTCTCGATATCGGCGAGCTGCTTCGTGAGGCGTTGACGCTCCTGTGCGAGATCCACCGCGCCGACCATGAACACGGTGGTTTCCTGCGTAACCAGGCTGGGCGTCAAACCGGTCGGTACGTAGTTCGGATCAATTGTCACTGTCTCCGCTGACAAGATCCGCGTGAGGAACGGGGTTTCCGTTTTGAAGAAATCGGTGTGACGACTTGGTTTGATGACAAAGGAAACTTTCTTGCGGGGTTCAATGCCATTGTCGTTGCGTAGCTGACGCCCGGCAGTCACCGCAGCGTACAACGCTTCCACCTGCGGCATCACATCAGTTGCGGCTCCATCAATCATCCGAAGCTCTGGCCATGGCGCGAACTGGATCGTGTCCGTGCTGTATCCCATCCCGCGCCAGAGTTCTTCCGTGATGAACGGCGCAAACGGATGAAGCAGTTTCAAAATTGTGCTGAAGACATTGTCCAACACTTCAATGTTCGGTGATGTCTTACTGGCTTCGATATACCAATCGCAGAAATTACCCCAAACGAAATCGTAGAGGTGTTTGACCGCCTCATTGAACCTGTAGGCATCGAGGGACGTGCTGACGTTGTTTACCGTGATGCCGAGTGCACCAAGGATATTCAGGTCGTGCGCATTGTGCGGGCGTGTTGGCGGATTGGTGGCACGCTGCATCTGGATGAAGCGAGCGGCGTTCCAGAGTTTGTTCATGAAGTTGCGGCCGACCTCACAGCGTTTCTCATCGAACAAAATGTCCTGGCCCTGAGGTGCGATGAGCATAAGACCGAAGCGCAAACCATCAGCTCCGTACTTGGCGATCAGATCGAGCGGGTCGGGGGAGTTGCCCAGTGATTTGGACATCTTGCGGCCTTGCGCGTCACGGATGATGCCGGTGTAGTACACCGTGCCAAACGGCTTTTCGCCCATGTATTCGTAGCCGGCCATGATCATGCGNNGCGCGACCCAGAAGAAAATAATATCAGGTCCAGTGACGAGATCGGTAGTCGGGTAGAACTTCTTCAACGTGTCGGTCTTTTCGGGCCAGCCCATCGGCGCAAATGGCCACAGCCACGAGCTGAACCACGTGTCGAGCACGTCGGGGTCTTGCCGCCATCCATCGCCCTTCGGCGCTTCCAGTCCGCAGTAAACCTCGTTGTTGCGATACCACACGGGGATCCGGTGTCCCCACCAGAGTTGACGCGAGATGCACCAGTCGCGAAGATTGTGCATCCAGTGCGCGTAGGTCTTCTCCCAGCGCTCGGGATAGAACTTGATCTCGCCCTTCTTGATGACCGCTTCCGTGGAGCGTGGGACTTGCGGGTACTTCAGGAACCATTGTTCGCTCAAGTATGGCTCGATGGGGACATTGGTGCGTTGGCTGTAGCCGACATTATGCGTGTAGTCTTCGACCTTGAGAAGAAGTCCCTGGTCCTTGAGTTGCTCGACAACGGCTTCGCGACATTCAAATCGGTCAAGGTCCTCGAAATCTTCGCCAGCTTCTTCGGTCATTTTCCCGTCGGGTCCGATGACGACCGTAAGGGGCAGCTTATGGCGCAGGGCCATCTCGTAGTCGGCCAGATCATGCGCCGGCGTGACCTTGACGCAGCCCGTGCCGAATTTCGGATCGACCGCCTCATCAGCGATGATGGGGATCTGCTTGTTTCGCAATGGCAGCAGAACTTTGCGACCGACCAGATTCGTGTAGCGCGTGTCCGTTGGATTGACGGCAACCGCTTCATCACCCAGCATCGTCTCGGGACGCGTTGTCGCCACAACAATGAAATCCTCGGAACCGACGAGCGGATACTTGAAATGCCACAGATTACCCTGCGTTTCGGTCATGATGACTTCTTCGTCGGACAACGCGGTCCGACCCGCGGGATCCCAATTCACCATGCGTTTCCCGCGGTAGATCAGCCCCTTCTTGTAGAGATCGACAAAGACCTGAAGAACGCACCGCGAATATGCCTCGTCCATCGTAAAGCGTTCGCGCGTGAAATCGCACGAGCAGCCGAGTTTCTTGAGCTGCTGGATGATGATGCCGCCGTGCTTTTCCTTCCACTCCCAGACCTTTTCGAGAAACTTCTCACGACCCAAATCATCGCGGTGCTTCATGACACCCTGTTTGCGCAGCGTCTTCTCGACAACGATCTGTGTGGCAATGCCGGCATGGTCGGTGCCCGGCAACCAGAGCACTTCATGGCCCTGCATCCGTTTGCGGCGGCAGAGAATGTCCTGGATCGTATCGCCGAGTACGTGACCCATCGTCAGGATGCCCGTCACGTTCGGCGGCGGCATGACGATGCAGTAGGCGGGTCTGGTGGATGCGGCGTTGGCGGTGAAGTAACCCTGTGCCAGCCATTCGGTGTGCCACTTGTCCTCCACCTGCTTCGGCTCGTAGGCCTTCGGAATTTCAGTCGGTGCGGTGCCCATACAGCGGAAAACTATGCGAACACTTGGACGGATTGGCAAGCCCTGAAAATCTTCGGGCCAACGTGGCTCACCCAGCAATCTGGAACACGGGGACACTTGCGCCCCCTAAAGCCAGCGTGTATCCTGCGGCAGTCATGACCAACGAGGAACGCAAGTCGATTGTGGGACAATTGCTGGCCAAGGGCCAGACGCTGTCGCAGATTCAGGATTACCTTCACAAGGAAAAGAACGATCCGATCACGTACATGGATCTGCGGTTATTGTTGTCCGAGATGCCTGACGCAAAGTTGCCAGAGAAAGAGGTGCCCAAAACGGTGTTGCCGACCGCCAGCGCTGGGGCCAGCGCGGGAGCAAAAGCCGCACCGACGGATTTGGCATCACCGCCGGCGGCTAGGGAACCAGCAATCGGAGGCCGGCTTTCGATCAGCATCGATCAGACGCCCGCGCCAGGTTCGATGTTGAGCGGGTACGCGCGATTTTCGTCGGGTGCAAAAGCGCATTGGTTCCTCGATGAAATGGGACGGTTGGGGCTCGAACCCGAACTCGGCACCGGAAAACCGACCCAGGCGGACATGCAGGAGTTCAGCACCGAACTCCGCCGCATGTTGCAGCAAGCCGGCGGAATGTAGCCTCAATTTTTCCCCTGGACCGCCGCCCACCAAAATCACAAGAAGCTTGCAATGGTGTGCGCGTCCCAAGCGGGCTATCCGGCGTTTCGCGCGCCGATCTGGTCGAACTGACCGGACCGGGCCGCGCAGGGCGTATGGCTCACTTCCGTTTCTCGTCTTTGAACAGCTTGTATTCGACGGAGTCGACCAGCGCTTCCCAACTGGCTTCGATGATGTTGTCGTGCACGCCGACGGTGCCCCACGTGTCCTGGCCGTCGGTGCTCTCGATGATGACGCGTGTCTTGGCAGCCGTGCCGCTCCCGCTATCAAGAATTCGCACCTTGTAGTCCACGAGGCGCACCTGAGCGATTGCCGGGTAACTGGGCTTGAGCGCCTTACGCAAGGCGTTGTCTAACGCATTGACGGGGCCATCTCCGTCGGCGACCTCATGTATGCTTTGACCATCAATCTCAATCTTGACGACGGCCTCAATTCGATTCTCGTCGCTGCTCGAGGACGAACTGGAGGGTGAACCCTCTCCGCGCCAAAGGCCGTCGGTCGTAACTCGATACGTGATGGGCTTGAAAAATGGCTTGTGTTGCTTGAGCAGCTTCTGCACGAGGATATGGAAGCTGGCGTCGGCGGCTTCGTATTCATAACCGGCATGTTCGAGTTGCTTGAGTTGCCGCAGAATGTCGCGCACTTCAGGCGTGTCCTTGCTCAAGTCCATGCCGAGTTCGTGCGCCTTCATTAAAATGTTGCTGCGGCCGCTGAGTTCGCTCACCAGCACGCGGCGGTGGTTGCCCACGGTCTCGGGGTCGATGTGCTCGTAGCTGCGCGCGACCTTTTCGATGGCGTTGACGTGGATCCCGCCCTTGTGCGCGAACGCCGTGGCGCCCACGAACGGCTGGCGGATGTCGTGCCGCACGTTTGCGAGATCGTCGACGAACATCGACAGATCGCGAAGTTTGCGGACGTTATCCTTGGAGATGCAGTCGTAGCCCATCTTTAGCACGAGACAGGGAATCACACTGGTCAGATTACAATTGCCCGTGCGCTCGCCGTAACCGTTGATGGTTCCCTGGACCTGGACCGCTCCGGCGTCAATGGCCGCCAGCGCGTTCGCGACGCCCACACCCGAATCGTTGTGGGTGTGGATGCCGACGGCGCATTTCATCTGCTTGACGACGTCCGCCATGACGCGAGCCACTTCGCCCGGCATCGTCCCGCCATTGGTATCGCACAGAACCACGACATCCACGCCCGAATCCTGCGCCGCCTTCAACGTCGCCAGCGCATACCGCGGATCGTCCCGATAACCGTCAAAGAAATGTTCGGCGTCGTAGACGACTTCCTTTCCGTGGTCTTTGAAGTAACGCACGGAGTCACCGATCATCGCCAAGTTTTCCTCCGGCGTCGTGCGAAGCACCTCCGTCACGTGCAATGACCACGTCTTGCCGACCAACGTCACCACCGGCGTATTGGCCTTGACCAGCATGTCGATCTGCGGGTCGTCCTTGCACTTTGTATTCGCGCGGCGCGTGCTGCCGAAGGCCGCAACCTTCGCGTGCTTGAATTTACGCGTGGCCGCCTCGGTGAAAAAATCCATGTCCTTGGGATTCGAGCCGGGCCAGCCGCCCTCGATGTAGTCGATCCCAAACACGTCGAGCCGCTCGGCAATGCGAATCTTGTCCGCGCTCGAAAACGAGATGCCTTCGCCCTGCGCACCGTCGCGCAACGTCGTATCATAGATTTGGATTCGCCTGCTCATGGCGGGGGAAAGACTAAAACCAACCATCTCGCCCGTCAACTGCGCACTTGGAGCCGAAGGGCGCGATCACGTTTCCGAAGCAAGTCGGATGCAGGGCGCGGTTGGCGAGTTTTTCCTGCCTCACGAGGCTGGTTTCGGTATAGCGCGCCGGCTTTTCTGGACCAGGGAGCCCAAAGGCTTAAATCAGCTTCCTGGTAGCGAGGGGACGGCGCTGATAGGGGCACCGTCCTCCTCTGGCGCTTTGACGCCATAGGGGCTGGCCGGTCACATCCCCGCGATTTTGGCGGTGCGACGGACGACGTCGAACGTGCTGTCGACGGCGATTATGTGGCCGGAGAGCTTCTTCTTGCTGTTGGCGATGACGCGGCGGCCGGCCTCGGTCTTATCCAGGTTCACCAGCGCGGTTTGAATTTTTTTCGACAACGCCTCGTCCAATCCGATCCGCACCACGATGGCGTCGTGAGGAATTGGGTCGGTGCTGGCAACAATCACGAGATTGTCGGACGGCATTCCGCTGGCCTTGGCGATACCGAGCTCGTTGTCGTAGGTGGCGCCCGCATCGACTTGTCCGCTCAGGACGGCAGCGATGACCTTCGGGTGGTCGCCGGCAAATATGGTCTCCTTGAAGAAGGTGTCCGGGTTGATGCCCTTTTCGATAAGCATGGCGCGCGGATAGACGTAGCCGGAAGCCGACTTTGGGTCGACGAAGGCAAACCGCTTTCCCTGCAAGTCCGCAATCGACTTCAACCCTCTGTCCTTGCGGGCCACGATGATGCCGCGGTAGGTTGCGGAGCCATCCATAATCGACTGGGCGATGATCCGAATCTTTCCGCCGCGGACGGCGTCCACGTAGGCGAACGGCGAGATGCTTCCGATGTCCACTTCGCCGGCCTCCATCTGCGTACGGAGGTCGCCGTAGTTTTTAGCGACGTACAGAACAACCTTCTGCCCGATGGCGTCGGAAAGGTACGACATAAGGGGTTCGAATTCGGCCCGCTCGGTTTCCTGCCCGAGCACGGGCGTAAACCCAAATTTCAGGTCTCTCGCAGCAGCCGGATGACCAGCGAACCCGGCAACAAGAACGGAAAGTACCAACCAAACGACATGACGGCGGCGCATCATCCACCTCCAGTTGTACGGTTCAGTAACGACGTCGGAACGCCACTAATCGTACGGGAATGGGTAGGACCGTGTCAACCGCCGGCGTGATACCAGACTGCCAACCTGTCCGCTGGCATACCGGCTCCGTCGACCGTGAAACAACGGCAATCACAGCCATCCGATGCGACCGTTGTCGTGTCGTTACTACTTGCCCAGCTCAAACGCGTCGTGGATGGCGCGAGCGGCCTTGTCGGCGTCCTTCAGGGCGATAATCACCGAGATTTTGATTTCGCTGGTGGAAATCATGTCGATATTGACTCTGTTGGCAGCCAGCGTCTCGAACATCTTCGCCGCGACGCCGGGATGCGAGCGCATACCGATACCGACCATGGAAAGTTTGGCGATGTCCGCCGTGGACGTGACCTCGCGCGCGCCGATTTCCTTGACGACGGGTTGCAGAACTTTGGTCGCCTTGCCGGCTTCGACAGAACTGACCGTGAACGAGATGTCCGTGAAGCCTTTCTCGCTGACGTTTTGGACAATGACGTCGATGTTGATGTTCGCGTCGGCAATGGTCTTGAATACCTTCGCAGCGATGCCGGGTTTGTCGGGCACGCCGGCGATGGTGACTTTGGCCTGGTTCTTGTCAACCGCGACGCCGCGGATGACTACATCTTCCATTTTTGCGGTTTCTTCTTTCACAATGGTCCCTGGGTTGTCGTTGAAACTGCTGCGCACTTCAAACACGACGCCGAACTTCTTGGCAAACTCGACGGAACGTGCCTGCATCACTTTCGATCCGAGCGCGGCCAGTTCCAGCATTTCGTCGTAGCTGATTTCTAAAAGCTTCTTGGCGTTGGGCACGATGCGGGGGTCGGACGTGTACACGCCGTCCACGTCGGTGTAAATCTGGCACAGATCGGCCTTGACGGCGGCGGCGATGGCAATCGCCGTCAGATCGCTGCCACCGCGTCCGAGCGTGGTGATCTGGCCGTCCGGTGTCTCGCCCTGAAAACCCGCGATGGTCACAATGTTGCCATTGTTGAGAAACTCGTGCACGCGCTTCGGCGTGATGTTGGCGATCTTGGCCTTGGTGTGCAGGCCGTCGGTGACGATGCCCGCTTGCGCGCCGGTCAGCGACACGGCTTTCGCGCCGAGGCCGTGTAACGCCATCGCCAGCAGCGCAATGGTGGTCTGCTCGCCCGTGGCCAGCAGCACGTCCATTTCGCGCTCGTTCGGCTCGGGATGGACTTCCTTCGCCAGTTTGATGAGCGAATCCGTCACGCCGCTCATCGCCGAGACGACGGCGACGACCTTGTTGCCCGCCTGCTGCGTCGCCAGGACGCGCCGCGCCACGTTCTTGATCCGCTCGGGGTTGCCGACCGATGTCCCGCCGTATTTTTGTATGATCAGTGCCATGTGTAGTTGTCTGATGCGGCCGATGGCCGCCTAGATCCCAATTGCTTTCAAGACTTCATTTGCGTTCGCTTCGCAAGTCGTGGGCGAAGGGGCGTTCGACAATGCGGTGTCCGGGTCCTTCAATCCATGTCCTGTCAATGTGATTGCCAATGTCGAGCCTCGCGGGAAAAACCCTCTCGCCATGTATTTGCGGAGGCCCGCCAACCCCGCCGCTGACGCCGGCTCCACAAACACACCTTCCCTCGCCGCGAGCAGTTTGTACGCGTCCAGAATTTCTTTGTCGCTGACCATGTCAATCAAACCGCCGGATTCGTCACGCGCCGCTTCCGCAAGTTTCCAACTCGCGGGATTACCGATGCGAATGGCGGTGGCGATGGTTTCGGGCTTTTCAATCGGATGGCCGCGCACGATGGGCGCGGCGCCCTCGGCCTGGAACCCAATCATCCGCGGCGTGGAAGAAGTTATCCCGGTGCTGCGATATTCCTTGTAGCCCTTCCAATAGGCGGTGATGTTGCCCGCGTTTCCAACCGGCAGCAGGTGGAAGTCGGGTGCGCAGCCAAGCGCGTCGCAGACTTCGAATGCCGCCGTCTTCTGGCCTTCGATTCGGTCTGGATTGATCGAGTTAACGATTGTAATGGGCGAGCGTTCGCCGATTTCACGGACAATGCGCAACGCGTCATCAAAATTACCCCGCAACGCGATCACGGTCGCGCCTTCAATGAGCGCCTGCGTGAGTTTGCCCATGGCAATCGCCCCCTTGGGCAGAATCACCACGCATTTGATGCCGGCGCGCGCCGCGTACGCAGCGGCGGAGGCAGACGTGTTGCCCGTGCTGGCGCAGATAACCGCCTTGACGCCGCGTTCGACAGCCAGCGAGACGGCCACGGTCATGCCGCGGTCCTTAAACGACGCGGTGGGGTTCAACCCCTCGTATTTCAGCCAGATCCGAAGGTCGCCACCGATTACCTTTTCCAGGTTGTGGGCGCGAATGAGCGGCGTGTTGCCTTCGTTGAGCGTCACCACCGGCGTCTTGTCCGTGACGGGCAAGTATTTCCGATACTGTTCGATGACTCCGCGCCAGGCGCTCATGGTCACTCGAAATTCTCCACCCGGATGACCACGGTCTTGTCCTTGACCACGTCGAGGCGATCGATCTCGGCGACCGCGTTGCGCACGGCGCGATCTTTTGCGGTGTGTAACATGAAGATCAGCGGCACATGGTCGGTTGGCAGTTGGCTTGGTTTGGTTTCGGGCGCTTCGCGCTGTAATACCGACGAGATGCTGATATCGGAGTCCGCCAGGACCTTCGAGACCTTGGCGATGACGCCCGAGCGATCCGCAACGGTGAGCCGCAAATAATAACGGGACTCGACATCGTCGATGGTACGCACACGCGCGTTGAGGCGGTGTGATACGAATGACGGAACGCGCTGCTTGCTGCCGAATTTCAGGTTCAATGCCGCATCGGCGAGATCGGAAATCACCGCGCTCGCCGTGGCATCCGCACCCGCGCCGCGCCCGTAAAACATCGTGTCGCCGACGACGTCGCCGCGGACGACCACGCCGTTGAACACGCCATTGACGCTGGCCAGCACATGCTTGTGCGGAATGAGCGTCGGATGCACGCGCACTTCGACGGGCGCGGAGTCCGAGTCATCCGCGCTCTTGATGACGGCCAATAGTTTGACGGTGTAACCGAGTTCGCGCGCGATCTGTATGTCGAATTGTGATACGTGGCGGATGCCTTCGACGTACGTGTTGTCGAAGCCGGTCCAGAAACCGTGCGCCAGCGAAGCGAGGATCGTCGCCTTGTGGGCGGAATCGCCGCCATCCACGTCGAGCGACGGGTCGGCCTCGGCATAGCCAAGCTTTTGCGCCTCGGCGAGAACGTCGTTGAAATCCTTGCCCTCGGCGGTCATGCGCGTGAGGATGTAATTGCAGGTGCCGTTGACGATGCCGTAGATCAACGGGAAGCGATTGGCCACGAAACCCTCGCGCAAGGCTTTGATGATCGGAATCCCGCCGCAGACGCTGGCTTCATAGAAAATATTGGTGGAGTTCTTCGCGGCGGCCTCGAAGATTTCCTCGCCGTGGTGCGCGAGCAACGCCTTGTTCGCGGTGACGACCACCTTGCCGCGATTGAACGCGTCGAGGATGAGTGTCTTCGCGAAGCCGGTCCCGCCGACGAGTTCGACCACGACATGAGTGTCAGGGTCCTGCAACACCTTCTGGGCGTCGCCGGTCTTCTGGGATGCGGGAATCGGGAGGGATTTGAGACGGGATTCATCCTTATCGCAAACCCATTTGAGATTGATCCGCACGCCCAGACGTTCGGCAATGAGCTCAGCGTTGCGGCTGAGGTGTTTGACCACCCCGCCGCCCACGACGCCCGCGCCGACCAAGCCGACATTGAGTTGTTTCGCCTCACTCATGAGAGAATTCGGAGACAAAGTGTAACGGCTGGCGCGGGGTTTGTCCAGACCGATGCCGTGCGATTGTCAAAACTCTTTAGAAATGTCCTCCTTCTTAACTCGTTAGAAGTGTCCCCTTTCTGCAGCGTGTTGTTTGACGTTGCCGTGATTGTTGGGCGCGGGCGGTTGGGGAC